>NZ_QMFZ01000034.1:0-100044 GCF_003294055.1 Burkholderia reimsis | reverse complement strand
CGCCTGGCCGGTTACGCGGGCAGGTACGCGAGACGCACGTAGATCGGCGCGAACGGCTCGGCCTGCGTGATCTCGAGGAGCGATTCGCGCGCGAGTTCGAGCATCGCGATGAAATTCACGACGACGACCGGCACGCCGCGCGACGTGTCGAACAGCTCGGCGAATTCCATGAAGCGCGCGTTCTGCAGCCGGCGCAGGATCAGGCTCATGTGCTCCCGCACCGACAGCTCCTCGCGGGAGATCTTGTGGTGCTGGACGAGCTTCGCGCGCTTGAGCACGTCGGCCCATGCGGCGCGCAGGTCGTCCGAATTCACGTCGGGGAAGCGCGGCGTGACGCTCTGCTCGATGTAGACCTCGGCGCGCAGGAAGTCGCGGCCGAGCTGCGGCAACTGGTCGAGCCGCTGCGCGGCGAGCTTCATCTGCTCGTATTCGAGCAGGCGGCGCACGAGTTCGGCGCGCGGATCCTCGGCTTCCTCGCCGGTGTCGGCCTTCTTGACCGGCAGCAGCATCCGCGACTTGATCTCGATCAGCATCGCGGCCATCAGCAGGTACTCGGCCGCGAGCTCGAGGTTCGACGTGCGGATCTGGTCGACGTAGCCCAGATATTGCGCGGTGACCTGCGCCATCGGGATGTCGAGCACGTTGAAGTTCTGCTTGCGGATCAGGTAGAGCAGCAGGTCGAGCGGGCCTTCGAAGGTCTCGAGGAACACCTCGAGCGCATCGGGCGGGATGTAGAGATCCTGCGGCAGCTTGAACAGCGGCTCGCCGTACAGGCGAGCGAACGCCGCGACACCGTCGACCGTGTCGGGCGTCGAATCGGCGCCCGCGGGCGCGGCGATCGCGTCGTCCTGGCGGGCGGCGCTGGCCTCGTCGGCGGCGCTCACGTCGTCAGAAGTTCTGGTAGTAGACGTACGACGTTTGCTTCACGCGCGATTCCTGCTGCTCGGCGCGCTCTTCGAGGTCGATCGGCTGCTTGTCCCACAGCAGGGAACGGCCCTTGCGCTGCTCTTCCTCGAGCGTCGGCTTCTGTTGCTTGAGCTGGTTCAGGAACTGCGTGACATCGGACTGGTACGGCATGGCTGGATTTTCCGTTTCGGGCGGCGCACGATGCGCCGGATTCACGATGGCGGGATTTTACCGCATCGCGGGAACGGCCGGCGGCAATCGCGCGTCGAATCCGCGGGCTGGCGCGCAGCCGGCGGCCGCAAGCGCGCCGCCGGGCATGACGCAGCGGCCACGGGCGCTCGCGCGGCGGTTTACAAACATTAAGCTTTGACGCCGGCACGCTGTGGTCAAATACAGGGTTTCCACAAAACCGTGACAACCGAGGGCGAGGTCATATTTGGCGGGGCAGTCGAACCAGCAAGCACATCCGGCACATGACGCGGGCCCGCGCGTGGAACGCAATCGCGCCGGCGCCGCGGCCCGTGCCGCGCGGGCGACCCTCGCGGGTTGCCTGGCCGCATGCTTCGCGCTGCCGGCCCACGCGAAGTACGACGTCGACATCGACGCGCCGCGCTCGGTTCGCAAGCTGCTCAAGACGCACCTCGACATCGCGCGCTTCGCGAAGCGCGACGACATCAGCGACGACCAGTTCGACTTCCTCGTGACGGCCACCCCGCAGCAGGTGCGCGACCTGACCGCGACGGCCGGGTATTTCTCGCCGGTCGTGCGCACCGACGTGCGCACGCGCGACGGCAAGCGCGACGTGCGCATCGCGGTCGATCCGGGCAAGCAGACCGTCGTGTCGAGCGTCGACCTGACCTTCAACGGGCCCGTCGACACCGAGGACCCGAAGCAGGAAGCCGCGACCCGTTTCGCGTTTTCGCTGAAGCCGGGCGACCCGTTCACGCAGTCCGACTGGGACGGCGCGAAGGGCGCGGCGCTCAGGCAATTGCAGTCGCGCCGTTATCTCGGCGCGAAGATCGCGTCGTCGGAGGCGCGCATCGACCCGCGCACGCAGCGCGCGACGCTCGCGGTCACGTTCGACAGCGGTCCGACGTTCACGATCGGCAAGGTCGACGTCGACGGTGTGCGGCGCTATCCGGAGAAGATCGTCACGAACGTCAATCCGCTGTCGGAAGGCGAGATCTACGACGTGCAGCGGATCACCGAACTGCAGCGGCAGTTGCAGAACACGCCGTACTACGCGAGCGTCGCGATCGACGTCGGCGACGATACGGCGAAGCCCGAGCGCACGCCCGTGCACGTGAAGGTCAGCGAGTTCCCGTACAACAACATCCGCGGCGGCGTCGGTTTCGCGACCGACACCGGGCCGCATGTGCAGGGCTCCTACACGTATCTCGACACGTTCGGCGCCGCGTGGCCGCTGACCGTGTCGGGCCGGCTCGACCAGATCCAGCAATACGGGCAGGTCCAGCTGTCGATGCCGCCGGGCGAGAAGGGGTGGACCAACAGCGTGCTCGCGTCGTACACGAACACGAACGTGTCGGATACGCGCATCTACAGCGCGCGGGTCGGCGTGCAGCGCACGCGCACGGGCCAGTTCATCGACTATTCGTATTCGCTGATGTACTACCAGGACCGGCTCGACCAGAACGGCGCGGGGCCGACCACGAGCCGCGCGCTCGTGCCGCAATGGGCATGGACGCGCCGCAACGTCGACGATCCGCTGTTCCCGCGTTCGGGCAACCTGATCCATGCGGAGGCCGGCTTCGCGGTCAAGGGCGTGCTGACCGACCAGACCTTCATCCGCGGCTACGCGCGTGGCCAGCAGTACCTGCCGGTCGGCAAACGCGACCTGTTCGTGTTCCGCGCGGAGCTCGGCGGCGTGTTCACGGGCGGCAGCTCGACCGGTGTGCCGGCGTCGCTGCTGTTCCGCGCGGGCGGCTCGAACTCGGTGCGCGGCTACGGTTACCAGAGCATCGGCAACAGCGTCGACGGTTCCGTCCTGCCGACCAAGTACCTGATGACGGGCACCGCCGAATACCAGCACTGGTTCAACCGCGACTGGGGCGCCGCGACGTTCTTCGACATCGGCACGGCCACCGATGCGTGGGGCGAACGCGTGTTCTACCCGGGTGTCGGCGTCGGTGCGCGCTGGCGCAGCCCCGTCGGCCCGATCAACGTCGACGTCGCGTATGGGTTGCGCAACCACAGCGTGCGCCCGTACCTGACGCTCGGCATCGCTTTCTGAACGTACCGCTTCATCGACGAACCGCATGACGAAGGACCCGAACGATACGAACGACACGCCGCCGCCTGGCGATCCGGACACGCCCGACGGCGCGCCCGCCGCGCCGCCGCGCGCGCCGCGCCGCGGGGCCGTCGCGCGCATCGGGCGGTTCGTCGCATGGACGCTCGCGACGGTCGTGCTGCTCGTCGTGCTGGCCGTCGGGCTCGTGCTGGCCGCGGTGACGACCGAGCACGGTACGCGGCTCGCGTGGCAGGCGGCGGAGCGCGTGCTCGGCGCGCGGCTCGCGGGCACGCTCGACGGCGGCTCGCTCGCGACCGGCGTGCGGTTGCGCGGGTTCGCGTGGACGAGCCCCGACGGCACCGGTACCGAAATCCGCATCGACCGGCTCGACGGCCGCTGGGCATTGACCCGCGCGCCGTGGCGTCTGTCCATCGCGTATCTTCGCGCCGGCACGATCGACGTGCGGATTCCGCCGGGGCCGTCGACGCCGAGTACGACGCCGCAGGACCTGAGCCTGCCGCTGCAGTTGCGGATCGACGACCTGCGCGTCGATCGCCTGGCGATCCACGACGGCGGCTCGACGACGCAGCTCGACCATCTCGCGCTGAACGGCCGCAGCGACGGTCGTCACCATGAACTCGTGCTCGACGGCGTCGATACGCCGTACGGCGCGCTGACCGCGCGCGCGAAACTCGATGGCGTGAAGCCGTTTGCGCTGACGGGGGAGGCCACTTACGCGGGCAAGCTGTCCGACGAGCCGGTCGATGCGCGCGCTCGCGTGTCGGGCTCGCTCGAGGCGCTCGTCGCGGAAGTCGACGCGAGCGGGATGAAGCTGAACGGGCGCGCGCACGTCGAGGCCGCGCCGTTCGGCGCGGTGCCGCTCACGCGCGCGTCGCTCGCGTTCGATCACGTGAACCCGCAAGCGCTCGCGCCCGGCGCGCCGGCCGCCGATCTCGCGGTGCGCGCGGAACTCGCACCCGTGACCGCGCCGGCCGGCTCGGCGCCCGCAAAGGGGTTCGCGGTGACGGGCCCGGTGTCGATCGTCAACGCGAAGCCCGGCACGCTCGGCGACCACCTGTTGCCGGTGATCGACGCGCACGCGAACGTGCATCTCGACGCGCACGCGCAGCGGATCGACGCGCTTGCGCTGAAGCTGATCCGCGACGGCAGCGTGACGGGCAACGGCACGCTGACGGGCGGCAAGGGCCGCTTCGACCTGAAGGTCGCGAACCTCGACCTGAACGCCTTCGTCGCCGAGCTGCGGCCGATGCGCCTGGGCGGCCCGCTCGGCGTGACGCTCGCGGGCGACGTGACGACCGTCGACTTCAACCTGAACGATCCTAAGCTCGCGCTCGGCGCACGCGCGAAGGTTGCGCTGACGTCGCAGCAGACCGTGCTGACCGACGCGCGCGTGACGGCGGGCAAGGGCCGCATCGACCTGACGGGCGTGTTCCGCCACGATGCGCATTCGAGCTACGACGCGAAGGCGACGCTGACGGCGTTCGATCCGCTGCTGCTCGCCGCGCAGAGCGCGCCGAAGGCCGGCGGCGGCAAGGCGCCCGCCAAGGCGGCCA
Source organism: Burkholderia reimsis (assembly GCF_003294055.1). Lineage (NCBI taxonomy): Bacteria > Pseudomonadati > Pseudomonadota > Betaproteobacteria > Burkholderiales > Burkholderiaceae > Burkholderia > Burkholderia reimsis. Next base: position 95,313 of record NZ_QMFZ01000034.1, on the reverse strand, counting down.
AGGCGCCGCCCAGGCGCGGCGAGACGCGCGTGTCGGGCACGCTGACGGCGTCGGGCGCGTTCGCGCCGCAGGTGTCGACGAAGGCGACCTTCAAGCTCGGCGACAGCCTGTACGACGGCGTGCCGCTGACCGGCGCCGGCGTCGTGCAGCTCGCCGGCTCGCGGATCCTGCCGAGCAACGCGAACCTGTCGATCGCGGGCAATCATGTCGACCTGCGCGGCAGCTTCGGGGCACCCGGCGACCGGCTGCGCTTCGTCGTCGACGCGCCGCAGCTCGACCGGCTCGGCTTCGGCGTGGAAGGGCTCGTGCAGGCGCAGGGCGACCTGACCGGCAGCTTCGCGCACCCGAACGTGACGGCCACCTACAAGGCCGAGCACGTCGTCGTCGGCTCGAACCGGATCGGTGCCGCGCAGGGCCGCGCGGACATCCGCGACGGCGTGCACGGCGCCCTCGTGTTCACGGCCGACGCGACCGACCTCGCGCTCGGCTCGCTGACGCTGAAATCGCTGCGCGCGAACCTCGACGGCACGCGCGCGAAGCACACGCTCGACGCGTCGGCGCTCGGGACGGCCGGCGGCCGCGTGATCGACATGACGCTCGCGGCGAACGGCGGCGTGGTCGAGAGCCGCGACGGGATGCGCTGGGACGGTACCGTGACGCGGCTCGCGAACCGCGGCACGCCGGCCGTCGCGCTGCAGGCGCCGCTGACCGTATCGGCCGGTGCCGGCCGCGTGACGCTCGGCGCGACGCGGCTCACGCTCGAGGGCGCGGCGATCGACCTGAAGTCGTTCGTGTTCGATCACGGCCAGATGCGCTCGGCGGGCTCCGTGAGCGGCGTGTCGGTCGCGCGTTTCCTCGAGGTCCGCCAGGAGCTGACGGGCCAGCGGCCGCCGGTGCGAACCGACGTCGTGCTCGACGCCGACTGGGATTTCTCGCTCGGCGCGAACTCGACCGGCCATGTGCAGGTGAAGCGGCGCGGCGGCGACGTGACGATCGAGAGCGGGCGCGGCATCGCGTCGCTGGGGCTGACTGACCTGTCCGCACGCGCGAACTTCACGCCTGGCAACCGGCTCAACGTGACGGCGCTCGCGAAGGCGAACCGGATCGGCACGCTCGATGCGAACGTCACCGTGCCGTTCGCGCTGCGCGACGGCATGTTCGGCGTGGTTGACGACGGCCCGCTGTCGGGCCGCATCGACGTCGACGTCCCGGCGCTGAAGACGACCGGCAACCTGTTCGGGCCGAGCTACCTGCTCGGCGGGCGCGCGGCGCTGAAGCTGACCGTCGCGGGCACGCCGGTGAAGCCGAACCTGTCGGGGACGCTGACGGGCGACGACCTGTCCGCGACGCTCGTCGACCAGGGCGTGCAGCTGAAGGACGGCATCGTGCGCATCAAGCTGTCGGAAAACCTCGTCGAATTCCAGCAGGTCGAGTTCCACGGCGGCGACGGCACGCTGCGCGCACTTGGCCGCGTGCGTCTCGACGGCGAGGCGCCCGACCTGACCGCGAGCATCGTCGCGGACAAGCTCGAGCTGTTCGCGGCACCGGACCGGAAGCTGTCGCTGTCGGGCAAGGCGACGGTCGCGAACGACGGGCCGCGCGGCGCGCTGTCGATCGACGGCAAGTTCGTCGTCGATCGCGCGCTGTTCGACCTGCCCGAGGAGTCCGCGCCGCACCTGTCGGACGACGTGGTGATCGTGCAACCCGACGGCACGGTGCGCGGCGAGACGCCGACCGGCACCGCCGTCGCCAAGCCGAAGCCGGCCGCGGACAAGCCGGCGCCGTCGCTCGCGCCGCGCGCGAACATCGACATCGGCCTCGGCAACAACTTCCGCTTCAAGGGGCACGGCGCGGATCTCGGGCTGCGCGGCACGATCACCGTGATGAGCGCGCCGGGCGTGCCGCTGCGCGCGGTCGGCAACGTGCGCGTGACCGAAGGGTCGACGTACACGTCGTTCGGACGCAAGCTCGCGATCGAGAACGGCTTCTTCACGTTCAACGGCCCCGTGTCGAACCCGGGCGTCAACATCCTCGCGATGCGGCGCAACCAGGAAGTCGAGGCCGGCGTGCAGGTCACGGGCACGATCCAGTCGCTGACGGTCAAGCTGGTGTCGGAACCGAACGTCACGGACAACGAAAAGCTGTCGTGGCTGCTGTTCGGGCACGGCACCGACCAGGGCAACAACGTCGGCCAGCAGGGCACGATGACGGCGGCGCTCGGGCTGCTCGGCAGCGTGACCGGCAAGCGCGTCGCGCAGACCTTCGGTCTCGACGAGGTCTCGGTCGGCCGCAGCGAAGTGGGCCTCACCGATCCGCAGGTCGTGCTGGTGTCGAAGGCGATCAACGAGCGGTTCGTGCTCGGCTTCGAGCAGGGGCTGCAATCGGCGAGCAACGCGTTCAAGGCGACGATCAACCTGACGCGCTTCTGGTCCGTGTCCGCGTACGGCGGCACGTTCCAGGGCGTCGACCTGAACTACACGCGGCGTTTCGACCGGTGGTTCGGCAGCGACGCGGCGCGGGCGCGGCGTGCCGAGCAGCCCTGAATGAAAAAAGCCCCGCACGAAACGAATCGTGCGGGGCTTTGTTTCGCGCCAGCGGCAGCGCGTTCGGCTTACTTCACGCGCATGCCGGGCTTCGCGCCGCTGTGCGGCTCGAGGATGTAGAGGCCCGGTTCCGCCTTCTCGTCGGTGGCCGACGCGGCAAGCACCATCCCTTCGGACAGGCCGAACTTCATCTTGCGCGGCGCGAGGTTCGCGACCATCACGGTCAGCTTGCCCACGAGCTGCTCGGGCTGGTACGCGGACTTGATGCCCGAGAACACGTTGCGGGTCTTTTCCTCGCCGACGTCGAGCGTGAGCTGCAGCAGCTTGTCCGAACCCTCGACGGCCTGGCACGCGACGATCTTCGCGATGCGCAGGTCGATCTTCGCGAAATCGTCGATCGAGATGGGGGCATCGTCGGCGCCGTTCACGGCGGCCGGCTTCGCGTTCGCCTTGGCGTTCTTCGCCTCCTTGGCGGCGTTCGCGCTCGCGGCGGCCGCGCCGGTGGCCTCGGCCTGCAGCGAATCGCGGTTCGCGGCGAGCAGTGCCTCGATCTGCTTCGGGTCGACGCGCGTCATCAGGTGCTGGTACGCCTTGATCGGCTGTTCCGACGACAGCGGCTTCGCGGCATCGGCCCATGCGAGCGGCGCGATCCCGAAGAACGACTCGACGGCCTCGGCCACGCGCGGCATCACCGGCTTCAGCGCGAGCGACAGCAGGCGGAAGGACTCGAGGCTCACGCTGCAGGTTTCGTGCAGCGCGACCGCGTTGGCCGGATCCTTCGCGAGATCCCACGGTTTGGCGCCGTCGACGTACGCGTTCACTTCGTCCGCGAGCTCCATCGTGTGGCGCAGCGCGCGGCCGTACTCGCGTGCTTCGTAGTGCGCGGCGATCCCCGGAATCGCATCGCGCAGCTTCACGACGAGCGGATGGTTCATCGCGCTGTCCTGCACGCGGCCGTCGAAGCGCTTGATCAGGAAGCCTGCCGCGCGGCTCGCGATGTTCACGTACTTGCCGACGAGATCGCTGTTCACGCGCGCCTGGAAATCGTCGAGGTTCAGGTCGATGTCTTCCATCGTCGCGTTCAGCTTCGCGGCGAAGTAGTAGCGCAGCCATTCAGGGTTCAGGCCCGTGTCGATGTAGCTCTGCGCGGTGATGAACGTGCCGCGCGACTTCGACATCTTCGCGCCGTCGACCGTCAGGAAGCCGTGCGCGAACACGTTGGTCGGCGTGCGGTGGCCCGAGAACTCGAGCATCGCGGGCCAGAACAGCGTGTGGAAGTACAGGATGTCCTTGCCGATGAAGTGATACTGCTCGGTGGTCGAGCCCGGGCGGATCCACGCGTCGAAGTCGACGCCGTTGCGGTCGCACAGGTTCTTGAAGCTCGCGTAGTAGCCGACCGGCGCGTCGAGCCACACGTAGAAATACTTGCCGGGTGCGCCCGGGATCTCGAAGCCGAAGTACGGTGCGTCACGCGAGATGTCCCAGTCGGCGAGCTTGGCCTCGCCGGCGTCGCCGAGCCATTCGCGCATCTTGTTGGTCGCTTCGGGCTGCGCGAGGCCGCTCACCCATTCGCGCAGGAACGTTTCGCAGCGCGGATCGGACAGGCGGAAGAAGTAGTGCTTCGACGTCTTGCGTACCGGCGTCGCGCCCGACACGACCGAATACGGGTTCAGCAGTTCGGTCGGCAGGTAGGTCGAGCCGCACACTTCGCAGTTGTCGCCGTACTGGTCCTTCGCGTGGCACTTCGGACACTCGCCCTTGATGAAGCGGTCGGGCAGGAACATTTCCTTGACGGGATCGTACGCCTGCTCGATCTCGCGCTCGGCGATGAAACCGGCTTCCTGCAGCGCGACGTAGATCTTCTCGCTCAGCACGCGGTTCTCGTCCGAATCGGTCGAGTAGAAATTGTCGAACGACACGCCGAAGCTGTCGAAGTCGCGCTTGTGCTCGGTCCACACGCGGTCGATCAGCTGCTTCGGGGTCAGGCCTTCCTTCTCCGCGCGCAGCATGATCGGCGTGCCGTGCGTGTCGTCGGCGCCGATGTAGTAGACCTCATGGCCATGCATTCGCAGCGTCCGCACCCAGATGTCGGTCTGGATGTACTCGACCAGGTGGCCGATGTGGATCTGCCCGTTGGCATAGGGCAGTGCGGACGTAACGAGGATCTGGCGGTCACCTTGCGGCGCCGCAGCCTGCACGGAAGTGAGGTCGGATGCGGACATAGGGTCTGTAGAGGAACGGCGGAAAACGACGGGAAACTGCGATTCTAGCAGGGGCGCGCGCCAGCGACGCGGGCAGGGCGCCGCTGACGGGGCGCCGGAACGGGCGGGGCCGCGCAAGCGGCATGCCCGGAGGTGACGTGCTGCGGCGCAACACGAATTCCGCGGGCAAAAAAAACCGGGGCGGATACGGCCCCGGAGCAACAACGACAAGAGGAGAATGGTGACGCGCCGGCAACACCAGCCGCGTACCGTAAATACTGACCGCGGCCTGCGACAGAAGTTCGAAAATTTTTTCGATTTGTTACCGGCTCCGCCGGAAGCCTTGTCCGGCGGGGCTGCGCGGGCGGCGGGCCCGCGCCTTCCCCTCGTCGTGCGCTTACTGCGCCTGTGCTGCGCGCAGGTAGATTTCGACGCGGCGGTTCTGTGCGCGGCCGGCTTCCGTCGCGTTGTCCGCGATCGGGTTCGACGGGCCCATGCCCTGTGCCGACAGGCGGCCGCCGGCGACGCCGCGCTGCACGAGCGCGTTGACGACGCTCTGCGCACGGTTCTGCGACAGCGTCTGGTTCAGCTGCTGCGAACCCGTGCTGTCCGTGTAGCCGACGATCGATGCCGTCACTTGCGGGTTCTGGTTCAGCGTCGTCGCCAGGTCGTTCAGCAGCGGCGTGAAGGCCGGCGTGATCGCGTACTGGTTCGTCGCGAACGTCACCGAGCTCGGCACGTTCAGCTTCAGCGAGCCGTCCGGCTGCTCGGTCACCTGCGTACCCGTCTTGGCTGCCGACGGCGCGAGCTTGTTCTTGATCGCCTGCCAGTTGTAACCCGTCACGCCGCCGACCAGTGCGCCGACGCCCGCGCCGATCGCCGCGCCCTTGCCGCCGCCCGCCAGCGCGCCGATGCCTGCGCCCAGCGCCGCACCCGTGCCGGTACCGACGGCCGTATTGTTGCCTTGCTGCGTGGCGCAGCCTGCCAGCAGTGCGCCGGCCAATGCGAAGACGGACAGACGGGTCGCGATTTTCATGTTCATCTTGGATTCCTCTCTTGGTTGAACGAGTCGACAACGACGACAACAGTTACGGCTCCACGCGCGGGCCGCCCGAAAAAGGAGGGCAGGCCTGCGCCAGCGGCAGCCGCCGAGGTGGCCGCATGCCCTGTCCGTCAGCGTGGCTGTTCGGGCAGTGCGACGCGTCAGCCTCTACAATATAGGCGGTTGGCGGCCGATTTGGCCCCATAGCATGCCGCAGGCGAAGAGTGCGCCGGGTCGCGCGTTCGCGCAATGGCGTGCAACAGATTCTTTCACTTTTCCCGATTTTCGCAGCGTAATTTGATATTTTTTGACGTTTGCGCGCGAGAAAAACGTTTTCACGGAGTTTCGATGAGCATTGACCGGGCACAAGTCGACGCCGCTTTGGCGGCTGTCGTCGACCCCAATACCGGCCGTCCGTATGCGGCGAACAAGGGCGTGCGCAACGTCGCGATCGACGGCGATGTCGTGGCGCTCGACGTGGTGCTCGGTTATCCCGCGCGCAGCCAGCACGACGACGTGCGCGCACGCGTCACCGCGGCGCTCCAGGCCGTGCCCGGCGTGCGCGACGCGCGCGTCGCCGTGTCGCAGGAGATCGTCGCGCACACGGTGCAGCGTGGCGTGAAACTGCTGCCGAACGTGAAGAACATCGTGGCGGTCGCATCGGGCAAGGGCGGCGTCGGCAAGAGCACGACGGCCGTCAACCTCGCGCTCGCGCTCGCCGCCGAAGGCGCGTCGGTCGGCATCCTCGACGCCGACATCTACGGCCCGTCGCTGCCGACGATGCTCGGCATCCACGGCCAGCGCCCCGAGTCGCCGGACAACCAGTCGATGAACCCGCTCGTCGGCCACGGGCTGCAGGCGAACTCGATCGGCTTCCTGATCGAGGAAGACAACCCGATGGTATGGCGCGGCCCGATGGCGACCTCCGCGCTCGAGCAGCTGCTGCGCCAGACCAACTGGCGCGAGCTCGACTACCTGATCGTCGACATGCCGCCCGGCACGGGCGACATCCAGCTCACGCTCGCGCAGCGCGTGCCCGTCACGGGCGCGGTGATCGTCACGACGCCGCAGGACATCGCGCTGCTCGACGCGAAGAAGGGCCTGAAGATGTTCGAGAAGGTCGGGATTCCGATCCTCGGCATCGTCGAGAACATGAGCATCCACGTCTGTTCGAACTGCGGCCACGAAGAACACATCTTCGGCGCCGGCGGGGCCGAGCGGATGGCGAAGGATTACGACGTGAACGTGCTCGGCAGCCTGCCGCTCGACATCGCGATCCGCGAGCGGGCCGACAGCGGCACGCCGACGGTCGCGGCCGATCCCGAAGGCGCGCTGGCCCGTCGTTACCGCGACATCGCGCGCGGCGTCGCACTGGCGATTGCCGAGCGTTCGCGCGACATGACGTCGAAGTTCCCGTCGATCGTTGTTCAAAATACGTAAAACCCTTGCGGGGCGGGGCCTCACGCTGTTTACGGCGCCGCGAGGCGCGGTATCATGGCGACTTTTCCCGGGTCCCTTTACCCGCCCGGCGCGGCCGTCGTGTCAAACGGCCGCCAGCCGGCATGAGGATCGAATGAAACAACGACATCACGGCGTGCGTGCCGGCCGCGTGCGGTGCGCGCTGCTGGCCGCCGCCGCGCTGGGCCTGCTGGCCGGCTGCACTTCCTTTTCCTCGTCGCACGAAAAACGGGCCGACGCACAACTGCAGCCGACGGTCGGCTCGCAGGCGCGCGGCGCGGTGACGTTCGTCGAGCGTCCGGACGGCGTTCAGGTCACGTACAACCTGGCCGGCCTTCCGCCCAACAGCGATCACGCGCTACAGGTGCACGAACGCGGCGACTGCAACGCGGGCGACGGCTCGAGCGCCGGCCAGGTGTTCGCGCCGGCCGCCGACCGGTTGCGCGCGGGCGCCCGCGTCGCCGGCGATCTCGGCAACATCCATGCGGACGCGAACGGCGTCGCGGCCGGCTTCATCGTCGCGCCCGATCTGGCCCTCGATGGCGTGCGCTCGGCGATGAACCGCGCGGCGCTGGTGCACCGCGACCCGAGCGATCCCGCGTTTCCGCAGCATGGCGCGGGGCCCGCGCTCGCCTGCGGCGTGATCCGTTGACGGCCGCCACGTGCGCGCGCCGATGATCGCGTAAAATGTCCGCCTTTCCCGGCCGCCGTCTCGCGCGAGCGGCCCTCCCTGACCGTCACGCAGCGTTTCCAGGCGCCCCGATATGAGTATCAAGTCCGACAAATGGATTCGGCGCATGGCCGAAGAGCACAAGATGATCGAGCCGTTCGTGCCCGATCAGGTCCGCGCGTCCGAGGACGGCCGCCGGATCGTCAGCTACGGCACGTCGAGCTACGGCTACGACATCCGCTGCGCGGACGAATTCAAGATCTTCACGAACATCAACTCGACGATCGTCGATCCGAAGAACTTCGACGAGGGTTCGTTTGTCGATTTCAAGGGCGACGTGTGCATCATCCCGCCGAACTCGTTCGCGCTGGCCCGCACCGTCGAATATTTCCGCATCCCGCGCACCGTGCTGACGGTCTGCCTCGGCAAGTCGACCTATGCGCGCTGCGGGATCATCGTCAACGTGACGCCGTTCGAACCCGAGTGGGAAGGCTACGTCACGCTGGAATTCTCGAACACCACGCCGTTGCCCGCGAAGATCTACGCGAACGAAGGCGTCGCGCAGGTGCTCTTCTTCGAAAGCGACGAAGTGTGCGACGTGTCGTACGCGGATCGCGGCGGCAAGTATCAGGGGCAGCGCGGTGTCACGCTGCCGAAAACCTGATCTGGTTGCATAACGTCTCACCAGTTTCCGGGTGACCGCTGCGCGTGACGCGCCGCGGTCGTTCTTTTTGGAGAATCGCCCATGAAGTTTCGTTTCCCCGTCGTCATCATCGACGAAGATTTCCGCTCCGAGAACATCTCGGGCTCCGGCATCCGGGCGTTGGCCGAAGCGATCGAGAAGGAGGGCGTCGAAGTCCTCGGCCTCACGAGCTACGGCGATCTGACGTCGTTCGCGCAGCAGTCGAGCCGCGCGTCGTGCTTCATCCTGTCGATCGACGACGACGAACTCATGCTCGGCGAAACCGGCCCGGACGGCGAACTGCCCGAACTCGCGACCGCGATCATCGAGCTGCGCGCGTTCGTCACCGAAGTGCGCCGCCGCAACGCGGACATCCCGATCTTCCTGTACGGCGAGACGCGCACGTCGCGCCACCTGCCGAACGACATCCTGCGCGAGCTGCACGGCTTCATCCACATGTTCGAGGACACGCCGGAGTTCGTCGCGCGCCACATCATCCGTGAAGCGAAGGTCTATCTCGACTCGCTCGCGCCGCCGTTCTTCAAGGAACTGGTGAAGTACGCGGACGAAGGCTCGTACTCGTGGCACTGCCCAGGCCACTCGGGCGGCGTCGCGTTCCTGAAGAACCCGCTCGGCCAGATGTTCCACCAGTTCTTCGGCGAGAACATGCTGCGCGCCGACGTCTGCAACGCGGTGGACGAACTCGGCCAGCTGCTCGACCACACGGGCCCGGTCGCGGCGTCCGAGCGCAATGCGGCGCGCATCTTCAGCGCGGACCACCTGTTCTTCGTGACGAACGGCACGTCGACGTCGAACAAGATCGTCTGGCACGCGACGGTCGCGCCCGGCGACATCGTGCTGGTCGACCGCAACTGCCACAAGTCGATCCTGCACGCGATCACGATGACGGGCGCGATTCCGGTGTTCCTGACGCCGACGCGCAACCACTTCGGCATCATCGGGCCGATCCCGCGCGACGAGTTCAAGCCGGAGAACATCCGCAAGAAGATCGAGGCGAACCCGTTCGCGCGCGAGGCGATGCGCCAGAACCCGGACATGAAGCCGCGCATCCTGACGATCACGCAGAGCACGTACGACGGCGTCGTCTACAACGTCGAGATGATCAAGGACCTGCTCGGCGACCTGCTCGACACGCTGCACTTCGACGAAGCGTGGCTGCCGCACGCGACGTTCCACGATTTCTACCGCGACATGCACGCGATCGGCGACGGCCGTCCGCGCACGGGCGCGCTCGTGTTCGCGACGCACTCGACGCACAAGCTGCTCGCGGGCATCTCGCAGGCGTCGCAGATCGTCGTGCAGGATTCGGAGAACCGCACGTTCGACAAGCACCGCTTCAACGAGGCGTACCTGATGCATACGTCGACGAGCCCGCAGTACGCGATCATCGCGTCGTGCGACGTCGCGGCCGCGATGATGGAGCCGCCGGGCGGCACCGCGCTCGTCGAGGAATCGATCGCCGAGGCGATCGATTTCCGCCGCGCGATGCGCAAGGTCGACGCCGAATACGGCGACGACTGGTTCTTCAGCGTGTGGGGCCCGGACGAGCTGTCGGCGGAAGGCATCGGCTCGCGCGACGACTGGATGCTGAAGCCGAACGACCACTGGCACGGCTTCGGCCCGCTGGCGGAAGGCTTCAACATGCTCGACCCGATCAAGGCGACGATCATCACGCCGGGGCTCGACGTCGACGGCGAGTTCGGCGAGACGGGCATCCCCGCCGCGATCGTCACGAAGTATCTGGCCGAGCACGGGATCATCGTCGAGAAGACCGGCCTGTACTCGTTCTTCATCATGTTCACGATCGGCATCACGAAGGGCCGCTGGAACTCGATGGTGACCGAGCTGCAGCAGTTCAAGGACGACTACGACAACAACCAGCCGCTGTGGCGCGTGCTGCCGGAATTCGTCGCGCAGCATCCGCGCTACGAGCGTGTCGGCCTGCGCGACCTGTGCACGCAGATCCACGACGTGTACCGCGCGAACGACATCGCCCGCCTGACGACCGAGATGTACCTGTCGGACATGGAACCGGCGATGAAGCCGTCGGACGCGTTCGCGAAGCTCGCGCACCGCAAGATCGACCGCGTGCCGCTCGACGAGCTCGAAGGCCGCGTGACGAGCATCCTGCTCACGCCGTACCCGCCGGGCATTCCGCTGCTGATTCCGGGCGAGCGCTTCAACAAGACGATCGTGAACTACCTGCGGTTCGCGCGCGACTTCAACGAACGCTTCCCGGGCTTCCACACCGACATCCACGGCCTCGTCGCGGAAGAGGTGAACGGCCGCGTCGAGTACTTCGTCGACTGCGTGCGCGACTGATGGCGACGCACGGACGAATCCAGGCGATGCGTGCGGCGGTGGCCGCGCTCGTCGTCTGGGCGGCAGGCGTGTCGGGGCTGGCGGGCATGGGTGTCGCGCACGCGGAAGTCGCGGCGGCCGACCCGATCGACGTCGCGATGCGGCAATGCCTCGCGCGGCGCGACCGGTCTTCGCCGGCCGGCCAGATCCAGTGCATGGGCGAAGCGCAGCAGCAGTGGCAGGCCGTGATGGACGGCGCATACCAGCGCCTGTTGAAGGATGCGCCGGCCGACGCGAAGCGCGGCTGGCAGGACAGCCAGCGCCGCTGGCTCACGTGGCGCAAGGATGAAGTGCATCTGCTGAAGGCCGTGTACGACACCACGCGCGGCACCTCGTACGCGATGTCGAGTGCCGACCTGCAGCTGCAGCCCGTGCGCGATCGCGCGCTGGCGCTGCGCGGCGCGGCCGATCGTTATGCCCCGGCGCCCGCCGCCGTGCCGGTGGCGGCCACGAGCGGCGCGCAGGGGGGCACGAGTGCAGCCCGGGGTGGCGCCCGGCCGAACGGCAAGCCGGCGAACGCGCCGCGCGATCCGGCCGTGCGCCGCGTGCGCCCGTGCGAACAGGACGCCGCGTGCGAGCACGCGCTGTTCGACCTGAACCGCTATTACCAGAAGCTGCGCCGCAAGATGCCCGCGCATTCGGCCGCGACGCTCGTACGCGCGCAGCGCGCGTGGGTCGGGTTCCGCGATGCGACGGCGCCGCTCGTCGGCGAGGACGGCCGTGTCGACCTGATCGGCGCGCGCATCGCGACGATGAAACGGCTGTCGGAGACGGCGGGCAACAAGTAAGCGCAACCGCGATGCCGGTTGTTCGGCGAGATGGCAAAACGGGCACCTCGGGTGCCCGTTTTGCATTGGGTGGCACGCGATCTACGCGGGCCGTCGCGTATCGTGCCCGCCGAACCACGACGGCACGAGCGCGAGCGCATCGTCGAGCGAGGCGAGCACGTGCAGGCTCAGCGCGATGATCTCGGGCGTCGGCGCCTTCAGGTCGGGCACGGTGACGACCGCGGCGCCCGCGCCGGCGGCCGACTGCGCACCGAAATCGCTGTCCTCGAACGCGACGCATGCGTGCGCCGGCACGCCGAGGCGTTCGGCCGCGAGCCGGTAGACGGCCGGGTCGGGCTTGCCGCGCGCGACTTCGTCGCCGCCCGCGATCGCGCGGAAGAACGGCAGCACGCCGACCGCGTCGAGCCGCGCGCGGATCACCTCGCTCGAGGACGACGACGCGACCGCGCACGGAATGCCGGCTTGCGCGAGCGTGTCGAGCAGCGCGAACGCGCCGGGCTTCAGCGGAAACTTCGGATGCGGTTCGGGCGCCGCGAGCTGCTCGCGCACGCGGGTGCGCACCGCGTCGAACGTGTCGGGGTTGCCGATCAGCCGCGCCAGGATCACCTGGCCTTCGGCGAACGAGCGGCCGACGATCTGCAGGTAGTCGGCGGTGGTCAGCGTGACACCGTGCGCATTCGACACGTCGATCCACGTGTTCATGATGGTCCGCTCGGAATCGACGAGCAGGCCGTCCATGTCGAAGAGCGCGGCGGAAAAGGTCATCGGCGGCATTCGGGAAGCGGGGAAGGCGATGGGCGGCGCGACGGCCGCCCGAATGAAAAACGGACGCCGATGGCGTCCGTCCGGAACAGCGGGCTTACCGGCCGAGCGCGGCGCGGGCTGCCTTGACCGCCGCACGCACCTGGTCGGGCGCGGTGCCGCCAGGGTGATTGCGGCTGGCGACCGAACCTTCGAGCGTCAGGTAGCCGAACACGTCTTCGCCGATCAGGTGCGCGACGTTCGGCAGTTCCTGCTTCATCTCGTCGAGCGTCAGGTCGGCCAGGTCGATGCCACGGTCGTCGCAGATCTTCACGGCGTGCGCGACGGCTTCGTGCGCATCGCGGAACGGCAGGCCGCGCTTCACCAGGTAGTCGGCGAGGTCGGTGGCGGTCGAGAAGCCCTGCAGGGCGGCCGCGCGCATCGCGTCCGGCTTCACGGTGATGCCGGCCACCATCTCGGCGAAGATCCGCAGCGTGTCGGCGACGGTGTCGACCGTGTCGAACAGCGGTTCCTTGTCTTCCTGGTTGTCCTTGTTGTACGCGAGCGGCTGGCCTTTCATCAGCGTCAGCAGCGCCATCAGGTGGCCGTTCACGCGGCCCGTCTTGCCGCGCGCGAGCTCGGGCACGTCCGGGTTCTTCTTCTGCGGCATGATCGAGCTGCCGGTGCAGAAGCGGTCGGCGATGTCGATGAAGCCGACGCGCGGGCTCATCCACAGCACCAGTTCTTCGGAGAAGCGCGACACGTGCGTCATCACGAGCGCGGACGCCGCGGTGAACTCGATCGCGAAGTCGCGATCCGACACCGCGTCGAGCGAGTTCGCGCAGATGCCGTCGAAGCCGAGCGTCTTCGCCACTGCATGGCGGTCGATCGGGTAGCTGGTGCCGGCGAGCGCGGCCGCGCCGAGCGGCAGGCGGTTCACGCGGGTGCGGCAGTCGCGCATGCGTTCCGCGTCGCGCGAGAACATCTCGACGTACGCGAGCAGGTGGTGGCCGAACGTGACCGGCTGTGCGACCTGCAGGTGCGTGAAGCCCGGCATGATCGTGTCGGCGTTGTGTTCCGCGAGGTCGAGCAGCGCACCGCGCAGGTCGTTCAGCAGGCCGCCGATGCGGTCGATCTCGCCGCGCAGCCACAGGCGGATGTCGGTGGCGACCTGGTCGTTGCGCGAGCGGCCCGTGTGCAGGCGCTTGCCGGCATCGCCGATCAGCGCGGTGAGGCGCGCCTCGATGTTCAGGTGGACGTCTTCCAGGTCGAGCTGCCATTCGAATTCGCCGCGCTCGATTTCACCCTTGATCTGCGCCATCCCGCGTTCGATCGCGGCCAGGTCGTCGGCGCTGATGATCTTCTGCGCGGCGAGCATGTTCGCGTGCGCGAGCGAGCCGGCGATGTCGACGAGCGCGAGGCGCTTGTCGAAAAACACCGACGACGTGTAGCGCTTGACCAGCTCCGACATCGGTTCCGAGAAGCGGGCCGACCAGGCCTCGCCCTTTTTGTGCAGTTGGGACGTCATGGCGATTCTTCGAAGGGGATGTTGGGCGGCGTGCGCCGCCGAGGGAATCCCGCGATTCTAACATTCGCGGGCCTGCCCGCCGCGGCGCGCAGCCGTTCGCGGCGGCCCGCCGGCCGTGGCCCGCGCGGGCCGGCCCGTTCAGTCGCGCACGAGCACGACCAGCTTCAGGTCTTCGCGGTGCGCGGGCTTCAGCGTGATCTGCTGGTACACGAGGCGGCCGTCGGCCGGATGGTCGAATTCGCGCAGGCCGCCTTCGCGTTCGAACACGTCCTGCGATGCCCAGTACTGCGCGAAGGCATCGCTGCCGGCGGTCAGTGCGTCGATCAGCGCACGTGTGGGCGCGTCGGTCAGGTGCCGGATCGAATCGGCGCGGAATTCGGCCGCTAGGCGCCGCGCGCGGGTTTCCCAGTCGACGATCAGCGTGCGCGCGGCCGGCGACATGAAGGTGAAGCGCAGCAGGTTGCGGTCGTGCTCGCCGTCGAGCCAGCCGGAAAAGAGCGCGGCGGCCGGTGCGTTCCACGCGAGTGCGTTCCATTGCCGGTCGAGCACGTAGGCGGGCGTCGCAATGGCCGCGACGGTCGCGGCGAGCGTCGGCGGCAGGTCGCCGCCCGCGACGTCGGGCTCGGCCGGGTCGCGCTGCGCGGCCAGCTCGAACAGGTACGCGCGCTCGGCCTTCGACAGTTGCAGCGCGACGGCGATCCGCGCGAGTGCATCGGCCGACGCGGACACGGGGCGGCCCTGTTCGATCCACGTGTACCAGGTGGGGCTGACGCCGCAGAGCTGCGCGACTTCCTCGCGCCGCAGCCCCGGCGTGCGGCGGCGCGGGCCGGGCGGCAGGCCGACGGCCTGCGGCGACAGCCGCTCGCGGTGGGCGCGGATGAATTCGCCGAGCGCACGGGCGGGCGTGGCGTCGAGCGGCGGGACGGGGGCGGAGGACGGCTGGTTCATGCGGAAACGGCGAAGTGGAAGCGGGGACGCGGCAATGATCAGACAGGTGTATCGAATACCAGAATAACTGCTTAACTTGTACTGGTACAAGCGCAGGCCTATTGTAGCGGCTCGCGCGCTGCCAGGGGAGCGGGCGTCCCACAAAACGTGTTGCATGGGGCCGGAAAGTGCACGGACGCATCCGCGCCGGCCGATTGCGCAAGAGAAAGGAGAGAACGATGAAACACCACGACCAGGTCGCCGACGCATTCGGCACGACGGCCGCCGCCTACCTGACGAGCACGGTCCACGCGACGGGCGCCGACCTGCAGACGCTCGCCGACGCGGTGCGTGCGACGCCCGATGCCGCGGTGCTCGATCTCGGCTGCGGCGCCGGCCACGCGAGCTTCGCGGTCGCGCCGCACGTGCGCGACGTGGTTGCCTACGATCTCGCCGCGCAGATGCTCGCGACGGTCGACGCCGCGGCGCGCGAGCGCGGGCTCGCGAACATCCGTACGCAGCAGGGCCCGGCCGAGAAACTGCCGTTCGAGACGGCGACGTTCGACTGGGTCGTGAGCCGGATGAGCGCGCACCACTGGCACGACATGCGCGCGGCGCTCGCCGAAGTGCGCCGCGTGCTGAAGCCGGGCGGCCGCGTGCTGATGATCGACATCGCCGGCAACGACCATCCGCTCCTCGATACGTACCTGCAGGCCGCGGAAGTGCTGCGCGACGCGTCGCACGTGCGCGACTACCGCGCGGACGAATGGCTCGCGATGTTCCGCGATGCCGGCTTCGACGCGCACGTGCACAGCCGCTGGCGGCTGCCGATCGATTTCGATACGTGGGTCGCGCGCATCCGCACGCCGGCCGACAGCGTGACCGGCATTCGTGCGCTGTGGGCGCATGCGCCCGACGAGGTGCGCGGCTATTACGCGGTGCAGCCCGACGGATCGTTCGAGCACGACGCGCTGCTGATCGACGCGCACTGAGCGTGCGGTGCGCCGGCACGGTTTCGTCGACGCCCGCGAGCATGAAAAAAGCCGCGATACACCACCGTGCATACGGTGGGTATCGCGGCTTTCACGTCGCCGGCCGGCGCGGCATCGCGCCGCGCCGCATGCGGATCAGCCCGTGTTGCGCAGGCCGGCCGCGATCCCGTTGATCGTCAGGTGAATCCCGCGGCGCAGCCGCGCGTTCGTGTCGCCCGCGCGGTGGCGCTTGATCAGCTCGACCTGCAGGTGGTTCAGCGGATCGAGATACGGGAAGCGGTTCTTGATCGAGCGTGCGAGCAGCGGGTTGGTCGCGAGGCGGCCTTCGTGCCCGGTGATTTCCGCCAGCGCCTGCGACGTGCGCTCCCATTCCGCGACGATCCGCTCGAACACGTGCTTGCGCAGCTTGCGGTCGGAGACGAGCTGCGCGTAGCGCGACGCGACCGCGAGGTCGGTCTTCGCCAGCACCATGTCCATGTTCGACATCAGGTTCGAGAAGAACGGCCAGGTCTTGTTCATCTTCTTCAGCAGCGCGACGCGCTTCGTGCGCTCGGCTTCATCCTGCGCGCCGTCGAGATATGCGCTCACCGCGCTGCCGAAGCCGTACCAGCCCGTCAGCAGCAGCCGGCACTGGCCCCACGAGAAGCCCCACGGAATCGCGCGCAGGTCCTCGATCCTGCGCTGCTTCGGATCCTGCAGCTTGCGCGAGGCCGGGCGGCTGCCGATGTTCAGCTCGGCGATCTCGGTGATCGGCGTCGACGAGAAGAAATAGTCGGTGAAGCCCGGGGTTTCGTAGACGAGCGCACGGTACGCGGCCATCGCCGAATCGGACAGCGTCTGCATCGCGGCCTCGAACGCCGGCAGCTGCGCGGGCGCGTTGTTCTGCGGCAGGAGCGTCGCCTCGAGCGTCGCGGCGACGACCGTTTCGAGGTTCCGGCGGCCGATTTCCGGGTTCGCGAACTTGCTCGCGATCACCTCGCCCTGTTCGGTCAGGCGGATCTGGCCGTTCACGGTGCCCGGCGGCTGCGACAGGATCGCCTGGTAGGTCGGGCCGCCGCCGCGGCCGACCGTGCCGCCGCGGCCGTGGAACAGCCGCAGCGTGATCTTGCGGTCGCGGAACAGGTCGACGAGCGCGAGTTCCGCGCGATACAGCTCCCAGTTCGACGTGAGGAAGCCGCCGTCCTTGTTGCTGTCCGAATAGCCGAGCATCACTTCCTGCTCGGCGCCCTGGTGCGCGACCAGCGCGTCGATGCCCGGCAGTGCGAAGTACTCGCGCATGATGCGCGCGGCGTCGCGCAGGTCGGGAATCGTCTCGAACAGCGGGATCACCATCAGGCTGTTGCGCGCGTTGCCGCCGGGCACGCCGAGCGCGCCTTCGAGCAGGCCCGTTTCCTTCTGGAGCAGCAGCACCTCGACGAGGTCGCTGACGGTTTCCGTATGCGAAATGATGTAATTGCGCACCGCGCGCGCGCCGAATTGGGCGCGCACGTCGCGCGCCTTCTCGAACACGCCGAGTTCGCTCTGGGCGAGCGCGGAGTATTCGAGGTACGGCGAGCGCAGCGGACGCGGATCGGCGAGCGCGGCGAGCAGCACGCGCAGCTTGTCTTCCTCGGCGAGCGCCGCGTAGTCGGCCTCGACGCCCGCGCGCGCGAACAGCTCGGCGACCACGGCTTCGTGGATGTCGGAGCTCTGGCGCAGGTCGATGCTCGCGAGGTGGAAGCCGAACACTTCGGCCGCGCGTACGAGCGGCGCGAGGCGCGGCGCGGCGAGCGACGTGCCGTGGTGTTCGTCGAGCGACGCGGTCAGCACCTTGAGGTCGGCGACGAACGCTTCGGAATCCGCATACGGGATCGCGCGCACGGGCGGCGCGCCGCGGCCCGCGCTGCGTACGGGCACCGTGCCTTCGCCGAGACGCACGCGCGCGCTTGCGGCGAGCCGCGTGTAGATGCCGATCAGCGCGCGACGATACGGCTCGTCGACGCGGTGCGGCGACTGGTCGGGCGACGCGGCCGCGAGCGCCTTCACGGCGTCGTTCGCGCCGACGAGCAGGTTCGACACGGACAGTTCGGCGCCGAGCTTGTGCACCTGTTCCAGATAGTGCTCGAGGATCACCGCGGCCTGGCGGTTGATCGCTTCGTCGAGCGTCGACGCGGTCACGTTCGGGTTGCCGTCGCGGTCGCCGCCGATCCAGCTGCCCATCTGGAAGAACGCGGGCACGCGCGCGGACAGGCCGTGCTCGGCGAGCGCGGCCTCGATGTCGCCGTACAGCGCCGGCAGTTCGTCGAGGAACGTCGCGCGGTAGTACGACAGCGCGTTCTCGATTTCGTCGCCGACCGTCAGGCGCGCGTCGCGCAGCATGCGGGTCTGCCACAGCGTGGTGACGCGCGCGCGCAGCATCGATTCGTTGTACTGGCGCTCGCGGCTGGTCAGCTCCTGGTCGCGCTCGGCGAGCAGGCGCGCGATGTCGTGCTGCGCATCGAGGATGCTCTTGCGCTGCACTTCGGTCGGGTGCGCGGTCAGCACCGGCACGATCAGCGCATCGTCGAAGAAGCGCTGCAGCAGTCGCTTCGACGCATTGCCGGTCGTTTTCAGTTGCTCGAGTGCGTACGCGACCGTGCCGGGCTGCGACGCGGAGCCGGCCAGCGCGTGGATGCGGCGGCGGCGGTTGTGGTGGCGGTCTTCCGCGATGTTCGCGAGGTGCGAGAAATAGCTGAACGCGCGCACGACGCTCACCGTCTGCTCCGGCGTCAGCTTGCGCAGCTTCTTCTCGAGTGTCTGCGCGGCTTCGCTGTCGTCCTCGCGGCGGAACTTGACGGCGGTCTGGCGGATCGTCTCGACGACGTCGAACACGGTGTCGCCTTCCTGCTCGCGCACGACGTCGCCGAGCAGGCGGCCGAGGAAGCGGATGTCGTCGAACAGCGGGCCGTCCTTGTCGTCGCGCGTGCGGGTGCCGGCCTTCGTCGCACCGGCCGTGCGGGCGGCCGGGCCGGCGGCCTTCGCCGTGCGTTTTGTCTGATGTATCGGGTCTTTCGGTTTCGTTGCCGTTTTCGCACGGCCGTTCGCGGCGGTGGCGACGGTGTCCGTCGAGGCGTCGGAGGAGGACAGGGCAGCATTGCGGCGCGCCGTACGCGCCGATCCGGAAGACTTCACGATGGGTTTCCTTGGGAAAGCTCGAGTCAAAAGGAACTGCGGAAACTGCGAAACTGCGGTCAAGCAACCAGCTACGTGCGGCACATCCGCACATCGGCGCCGCGACCCGCCCGGCGGCAGGCCGGACGCAGGCTCCGGGCCCGGGCGGGCGGGGGCGTGCGTGCTACCATTGTTCGATCTTCAATCCCGTCCTTCGATGTTCCAGCAATGAATTCCGAGACTCCTGCGGCCGGGCCGCAACAGGCACAGCCGCCCGCGACGTTGACGATTGCTTCGCGCGAGAGCCGCCTGGCGATGTGGCAAGCCGAACATGTGCGTGATGCGCTGCGCAAATTATATCCAGCTTGTGACGTGAAAATCCTCGGAATGACGACACGCGGCGACCAGATTCTCGATCGCACGCTGTCGAAGGTCGGCGGCAAGGGCCTGTTCGTGAAGGAACTGGAGGCCGCGCTGGCCGACGGCCGCGCCGATCTCGCCGTGCATTCGCTGAAGGACGTGCCGATGGCGCTGCCGGAAGGCTTCTCGCTTGCCGCGATCATGGAGCGCGAGGACCCGCGCGATGCCTTCGTGTCGAACGACTACGCGTCGCTCGACGCGCTGCCTACCGGTGCCGTGGTCGGCACGTCGAGCCTGCGCCGCGAGGCGATGCTGCGCTCGCGCTACCCGCACCTGGACGTGCTGCCGCTGCGCGGCAACCTCGACACGCGCCTGTCGAAGCTCGATCGCGGCGATTACGCGGCGATCATCCTGGCGGCCGCCGGCCTGAAGCGCCTCGGCCTGGAGGCGCGGATCCGCGCGCTGCTCGACGTCGATGCGAGCCCGCCCGCCGCGGGCCAGGGCGCGCTCGGCATCGAGATCGCGTCGCACCGCGACGATGTCGCCGCGTGGCTCGCACCGCTGCATGACCCGCAGACCGCGCTTGCGGTCGAGGCCGAGCGGATGGTGTCGCGCGCGCTCGGCGGCAGCTGCGAGGTGCCGCTCGCCGCGCATGCGGTGTGGCGCGCGGGCGAGCTGTACCTGACGGGCCGCGTGTCGACGACCGACGGCAAGCGCGTGCTGACCGCCGAGGCGTGCGGGGCCGTCATGAGCGTCGCCGATGCGCTCGCGCTCGGCCGCGCCGTGTCCGACGAACTCGAGGCGCAAGGCGCGCTCGAGATCGTCCAGGCGCTGCTCGCGGGCTCGCAGGCCGCCGGCAAGGGCGACGCCTGATGGCGGGCGGCGCGCGCGCGTTCACCGCTGTCCTGACGCGCCCGGACGGCCAGTCCGGCGCGCTCGCGTCGCAACTGGCCGAGGCCGGTTGCGACGTGCTCGAATTCCCGCTGATCGATATTGCGCCCGTCGACGATCCGGCGCCGCTCGACGCCGCGTTCGCGGCGCTCGCGGATTACGCGCTGGTGATTTTCGTGTCGCCGAACGCGATCGACCGCGCGCTCGCGCAGTACGGCGCGATCTGGCCGAATGCGCTGCCGGTCGGCGTGGTCGGGCCCGGCAGCGTGGCGGCGCTCGAGCGTCACGGCATCGCGGCGCCCGCGCATCGGGTGATCGCGCCGCAGGCGCCGGCCGACGGCGGCGTACCCCATTACGATTCGGAAAGCCTGTTCGCGCGCATCGAGGCCGAATTCGGCGGCGCGCCCGCGCTGGCGGGCAAGCGCGTGCTGATCGTACGCGGCGACGGCGGGCGCGAATGGCTCGCCGACCGGCTGCGCGAGGCCGGCGCGGACGTCACGCTCGTCGCCGCGTACCGGCGCGTCGTGCCCGAGCCGCGCGTCGGCGCGTGGGAGCGCGTGCATGCGCTGCTCGACGGCGAACCGCATGCGTGGCTCGTCACGAGCTCGGAAGGCGTGCGCAACCTGCACGAACTCGCGCGGGCGCATCTGAACGATGCCGAGATCGCCGCGCTGAAGCATGCGCCGCTCGTCACGCCGCATCCGCGCATCGAGCAGACCGCGCGCGCATTGGGTTTTGATAGGATTACGCTGACCGGCGCGGGCGATGAGCGCATCGTCCGCGCGTTTCGAACGATGGCCGACGAGGCCGTCCAACCGGCGACAGCCGCACCGGTGACTAAACGCATGACAGATACCAACGATTCCAAAAGCGTCGCTTCCCAGCCGGCCGCTGCATCCGCACCGCCGTCCCGTCCCGCCTATATGGCGTCCGAACCGCCCGCGCGCCGCGGCGGCAGCGCGGTGCTGTGGTTCGTCGTCGTCGTGCTCGGCTGCGCGGCGGGCGTCGGCGGCTACGCGCTGAACCGCAAGATCGACCGGCTCGACGGCACGTTCGTCGCGCGCCAGAAGGCGCTCGACGCACAGACGGCCGAAACGCGGATGAAGACCGAGCAGGCGCTGGCGAGCACGCACCAGGTCGACACGCAGCTCGCGCAGCTCGACGGCAAGCTCGCCGACGCGCAGAGCGCGCAGCAGGCGCTGCAGCAGCAATACCAGGACCTGTCGCGCAACCGCGATGCGTGGATGCTCGAGGAAGTCGACCAGATGCTGTCGAGCGCGAGCCAGCAGCTTCAGCTGACCGGCAACACGCAGCTCGCGCTGATCGCGCTGCAGAATGCCGACGCGCGCCTCGCCACCTCGCAGAGCGCGCAGGCCGTCACGGTGCGCAAGGCGCTCGCGCTGGACATCGAGAAGCTGAAGGCCGCACCGGCGGCCGACCTCACGGGCCTCGCGATCAAGCTCGACGACGCGATCGCGAAGATCGACGCGCTGCCGCTGTCCGGCGAGGCGATCGTCCCGCACGAAGCGCCGAAAGCCGCGCCGGCCGATGCCGCATCGTCGGCCGTGGCCGGCGAGCCGCGCTGGAAGGTGTGGTGGCACGACTTCTCGGCCGGCCTCGGCCAGCAGTTGAAGGGGCTCGTGCAGGTGCGCCGGATCGACAATGCGGACGCGATGCTCGCGTCGCCCGACCAGGGCTACTTCGTGCGCGAGAACGTGAAGCTGCGCCTGCTGACCGCGCGCCTGTCGCTGCTCGCGCGCAACGACGGCGCGATGAAGGCCGACCTGCACGCCGCGCAGGCGTCGCTCGGGAAGTATTTCGACCAGGCATCGAAGGACACGCAGACCGTCGAGGATCTGCTCAAGCAGGTTGACGGCGCATCGCTGACGGTCGCGGTGCCGAACCTGAACACGAGCCTGAACGCCGTTCAGCAGTTCAAGAGCCGGGGGTAACGATGACGCTTCGAGGAATCGTCTGGCTCGCGGTCCTGTTCGCGATCGCCGCTGCGCTCGCCACCGTCGGCCGTTTCGACGCGGGGCAGGTGCTGCTCGTCTATCCGCCGTACCGGATCGACGTGTCGCTGAACCTGTTCGTGATCGCCATCGTCGTGCTGTTCATCGTCGTGTATGCGCTGCTGCGCATCGTGCGCAACATCTGGCGCATGCCGCAGCGGGTCGCCGCGTATCGTGCGCGTTCGCGCAACGAGAAGGCGCAGGCATCGCTGCGCGACGCGATCGCGAACCTGTACGCGGGCCGCTTCTCGCGCGCGGAGAAGGCCGCGCGTGAAGCGCTGTCGGTCGACGCGAACCAGGGCGCGGCGAGTCTCGTCGCGGCGACTGCCGCGCACCGGATGCACGAGTACACGCGTCGCGACGACTGGCTGTCGAAGGTCGACGCACCCGAATGGCAGGACGCACGGCTGCTCGCCGCGGCCGACATGCGCGCGGATGCGCGCGATGCCGACGGCGCGCTCGCCGCGCTGGCCGACCTGCAGGCGGGCGGCAAGCGTATCCATGCGCAGCAGGTTGCGCTGCGCGCGCAGCAGCAGTTGAAGAACTGGGCCGAGGTGCTGAAGCTTGCGAAGGCGCTCGAGAAGCGCGAGGCACTGCATCCGGCCGCGGCCGTGCGGCTGCGCCAGCAGGCTGCGGAAAACCTGCTGCGCGAACGCCGGCACGACCCGGACGCGCTGCTCGAGGTGTGGCAGTCGCTGTCGCCGGTCGAGCGCCAGTCGCCGCGTCTCGCCGATCTCGCGGCCGATCTTCTCGTTCCGCTCGAGCGCCGCAACGAAGCGCGTCGCATCGTCGAGGACGCGCTTGCCCACAACTGGGATGCGCGCCTGCTGCGCCGTTACCCGGATACGGCCGGCGCCGATGCGCTGCCGTTGATCCAGAAGGCCGAAGGGTGGAAGAAGGATCACCCGGAGGATGCCGACCTGCTGTTCGCGCTCGGCCGCCTGTGCCAGCAGCAGCAGCTGTGGGGCAAGGCGCAGTCGTTCCTCGAATCGGCGCTGAAGCTCGCCGACAACGAGGCGCTGAAGGTGCGTGCGCATCGTGCGCTCGCGCGCCTGTTCGAGCATCTCGGCGAAACCGACAAGGCCGCGAAGCACTACCGCGAAAGCGCGCTCGCGATCACCGTGGTCTGACGCGGGCGGCGTGGCCGCCTGCCGCAGGCGGCCCGCGCAACCCGCGCAAGAAAGCCCCGAATGCCGGAAGGCCTTCGGGGCTTTTTTTCGTCCAGGGTGACCTTGGACGACACGTCATGCGCCGAGCTTGCGCAGCAGGTCGTCCTCGCTGGCGACGAACCACACCGATTGCCCGCGATTCGATTCGCGCACGAGTGCGCGGAACGCTTCGCTGCGCGTGAGCCAGCGCTCGATGTCGCCGACCACGCAGAGCCTGACGCCGTAGTTGACGAGCTTCTGCAGGACGGCGCCCGCGAGGCCGCTTTCGAGCCGGTAGAAGTCGTCGTGCAGCGCATCCGCGGGCACCGCGATCCAGTCGGCTTCGTGCTCGTGCGCGAGGGCGACGAGGTCGAGCGCATCGCTTTCCCGCTGCACGACGGGAGCGGAGGGGGCGCGGACCAGCACGCGGCGGCCGGCTGCCTGAACGATTCGGTGGGGCATGTCGATGGTTTCCGTCGACGCGAGAAACGCGAGTACGGTGTCGCGTTGCCCGCGGATGAAGTGGGGCTGCTCGGGAAGAAACAGGATCTGCGCGTGCGGTACGAGACGCGTCAGGCGCTCACGCGTGTCTTGCGAGTCGAGCATCACGTCGCGGCCGCCGACGATCGCCAGCGTGGGCACCGACAGCGTGCGCAGCACGTCGTCGGCGAACACCGGAATCGGTTCGATGCGCGGGCGAAACCCGCGATCGACGGCGTGCATCAGCGCGAGCGTGTCACGTTCGGCCGCCGTCGACGCGGGCGGCAGGCGGCCGAGCACGCGCCGTCGCACGCATGCGCGCCCGGCATCGCCGAGCAGCAACAACGGCAGCGCCCACCACAGAAACCGCTTCTGCCGGCCGATGCCGGACGGGCAGAGCAGCGCGAGCCGCGTCACGCGTGCCGGCCGCCGCAACGAGAAGTCGAGCGCCGTTCGCGCCCCGAGCGAGATGCCGACGAACGCGGCACGTGACACCTGCAGGCCGTCCAGCACGTCGTCGAGCCACTGCGCATGCGCGTCGCCCGCAAGCGGCAGTCGCGACGGCGCGCTCGGTCCTGCTTCGCCGATCACGTCGATCGCATGGAGCCGGAAGTGTGTCGACCATTGCGCCGCGTAATGCTGCCAGCTCGCCGCCGTCGTCTGCGCGCCGTGGATCAGCACGACCGGCGGCGCGTGCTCGGGGCCGCAGGTGATCACGTGCGTCGCGCCATGGCGCGTCTGCACGGTGACGCGCCGATGCCCGGCCGGCCAGTGCGACAGCGCGGTGTCATAAGCCGCGCGAATGGCGCGTGCATGGCGCGGCGACCTGAAGATCGCGCTCATGTCCCGCTTTGCTGCAGCAAAGCCTCGAGCGACGACATCAGCACGGCCGTGTCGGCCGGCGTCGCGGCGACGATGATCTTGACCTGGCTCGCGGCGGGATCGAACGTGACGTCGATCCGCACGGGGTCGACGTACGACGTGCGGCCGGACGCCATCGCATGCAGCGATCGCGACAGGTACTGGTGCAGCGACTGCGACGCGTCCGGAATGTCGACGATGCTGGTGACGCGCACCGCACGCGGCACGGGCGCGGGCGCGGCCGGCTCGGTTTGCGCGAACGCGGCGAGGTCGGTGTCGAGGATGCGGTAGGCGCGGCCGACCCGCGTCGCACGCAGCTTGCCCTCGCGGATGAAGCGCAGGACGGTCTTCGGGTGGAGGCGCAGGCGGGCGGCGGACTCGTCGACGGTATGGAACATGATCGGCTCGTGATGCTCAATATATTCCCTATTGTTCCATGAAATAAGGATCAACAGGGAGTATTGCGGGAATCATGGCATCAGAGCTGGCGGGATACCGAGCCGGCATCGTCCGGTCGGCACGCAGGTGGAAGCAGAAACGCCCCGCTGGCCGGAGCGGTTCTGGCCAGCGGGGCGTTTCCGGGGCGGATCGTCCGCCGGCAGGGAGGCGCCGATGCGCCCCGCGTCATTTGTCGACCAGCCACTTCGGCACCGACAGCGCGAGCAGCCCGCCGAGCACGAGGAACCCGGCGAGCATGTACATGCCCGAATCGTTGGCGCCCGTCGCCTGCTTGAGCCAGCCCATCAGGTACGGGCTCAGGAAGCCGGCGAGGTTGCCGATCGAGTTGATCATCGCGATGCCGGCCGCCGCCGCCGTGCCGCCGAGGAACGCGGTCGGCAGGCTCCAGAACAGCGGCAGCGTGGTCAGGATGCCGATCGTCGCGAGCGTGAGGCCGAGCATCGCGAGCGCGGTCTGGTGTGCCCAGACCACCGACAGCACGAGCCCGAGCGCGCCGATCGCGGCCGGAATCGCGACGTGCCAGCGGCGTTCGCGGTGCCGGTCCGCGCTGCGCGCGATCAGGATCATCGCGACCACCGCGGCCGCATACGGAATCGCCGACAGCAGGCCGATCATGAACGTGTCGGTCACGCCAGTGGCCTTGATGATCGTCGGCAGCCAGAAGCCGACGCCGTAGAGCCCCATCACGAACGAGAAATAGATCATCGCCATCAGCCACACACGCGGGCTCGACATCACGGTGCCGAGCGGCAGGTCTTCCTTGGTCGCTTCCTCCGCGTCGACGTTGCGGGTGAGCAGCGCCTTTTCCTCGTCGGTCAGCCACTTCGCCTTCGAGATCCGCTCGTCGAGCGAGAAGAACACGAGCACGCCGGCGAGCACCGACGGGATGCCTTCGAGCAGGAACAGCCATTGCCAGCCGTGCCAGCCGCTCACGCCGTCGAACGCCTTCAGGATGAAGCCCGAGATCGGCCCGCCGATCACGCCGGACAACGCGACCGCCGTCATGAAGAACGTCGTCATCCGGCCGCGACGATGCGCGGGATACCAGTAGGTGAGGTAGAGGATCACGCCGGGGAAGAAGCCGGCCTCGGCGACGCCGAGCAGGAAGCGCATCACGTAGAACATCGCGGGTGTCGTGACGAACATCGTCAGGATCGAGATCACGCCCCACGTCGCCATGATGCGGGCGATCCACACGCGCGCGCCGACCTTGTGCAGGATGATGTTGCTCGGCACTTCGAAGAGGAAATAACCGAAGAAGAAGATCCCGGCGCCGAGCCCGTAGACGGTGTCGCTGAGATTCAGGTCGCTCGCCATCTGCAGCTTCGCGAAGCCGACGTTCACGCGGTCGAGATACGCGACCACGTAGCACAGCAGCAGGAGCGGCACGAGCCGCCACGACACCTTGCGATAGGTTGCTTCCTCGAATGCGCCGGACGAGCCCGGCAGCGACTGCGTCGATGTTGCCATGTTGTCTCCTGTCCTTGTCATTGGCCGGAGAAGGCGTAGCGGTGCCTGTCCGGAGTCGTGCGAAGCCATGCGCGTGTGCCGCGGCGATTGCCGGCCGCGGCACGCTGCGGCAAGGGGGATACGGCTAGATGCAGCGCCCGCCGTCGACTTCGAGACAGACGCCCGTGATGAACTCGGCCTCGTCGGATGCCAGGTACAGCGCCGCGTTCGCGATGTCCTGCGGCGTCGAGAAGCGGCCGAGCGGGATCGTCGCGAGGAAGCGGCTGCGGTTCTCGGGGGTATCCTCGCAGCCCATGAATTCCGTCATCAACGCGGTTTCGCCGAGCACGGGGTTGATGCAGTTCACGCGGATGCGGTCGGCGCCGAGTTCGGCCGCTAGCGACTTGCTCGCGGTGATCATCGCGCCCTTCGTGCTGTTGTACCAGACGAGGCCCGGCCGCGGCCGCACGCCGGCCGTCGACGCGACGTTCACGAACACGCCGCCGCCCCGCTCGCGGAAGTACGGAACGAAGGTCTGCACGCACCAGAACAGGCTTTTCATGTTGACCGCGTACACGCGGTCGAATTCGGCTTCCGACACGTCGAGCACCGGCTTGTTGCGGTGCGTGGTGCCCGCGTTGTTCACGACGATCTGCACCGCGTGGAAATCGTCGAGCGTCGCCTGCAGCAGCGCGTGCCAGTCGTCCTGCCGCGACACGTCGCCGGCCACCGCGATTGCCTTGCCGCCCGCGAGCGCGATCTCGCTCGCGACACGCTCGGCCGCCGCGCCGTTCAGGTCGTTGACGACGACGTTCGCGCCTTCGCGCGCATACGTCTTCGCGATGCCTTCGCCGAACCCCGAGCCGCCGCCCGTGACGATTGCCGTCTTGCCGCTCAACCGCATGGTGTGTCTCCTGTGCTGGATCTAGTGTCGTCGTGCTTCGGCATGCGGCCGCGTGCTGCCGGCCGCATGCCGCGTCCTGCTTGCCGCGTGTTCAGCCGTGCCGGATCGCGATCGTTTTCAGCGCGGTGAAGCCGTACAGTGCCTCGAAGCCTTTCTCGCGGCCATGCCCCGAATGGCCGACACCGCCGAACGGCAGCTCGACGCCGCCGCCCGCGCCATAGTTGTTGATGAACACCTGGCCCGCCCGCAGGCGCCGCGCGATACGCATCTGGCGTGCGCCGTCGCGCGTCCAGATGCCCGCGACGAGGCCGTACGGCGTGCCGTTCGCCAGCGCGACGGCTTCGTCTTCGTCGACGAAACGCATCGCGGCGAGCACGGGGCCGAACACTTCCTCCTGCGCGAGCCGGTGCGACGGCGGCACGTCGCGCAACAGCGCGGGTGCCTGGTAGAAGCCGCTTTCGGGTGCCTCGGCGACGACCTGCCCATGCGCGGCCATCGGAATGCCGTCGTGCTGCGCGTCGGACAGGAAATCCCACACGCGCTGCTGCTGCTTCGCGTTGATCAGCGGGCCGCAGTCGAGGTCGGCGCGGCTCGGGCCGACGCGCAGCCCGTTGAACGCGGTGGCGAGCCGCTCGACGAGCGGCTCGTACACCGCGCGCTCGATCAGCACGCGGCTGCCGGCCGAGCAGGTCTGCCCGCCGTTCTGCACGATCGCCGACACGAGCACGGGCAGCGCCGCGTCGAGGTCGGCATCGGCGAACACGATCTGCGGCGACTTGCCGCCGAGTTCGAGCGTGACGGGTACGTGGTTCTCGGCCGCCATCTGCGTGACCAGCTTGCCGGTAGCGGGGGAGCCCGTGAACGAGATGTGGTCGATGCCGGGATGGCGCGCGAGCGCGGCGCCGGCCTCATGGCCGTAGCCGGTGACGATGTTGAGCGCGCCGGCCGGCAGCCCGGCCTCGGCGGCCAGCTCGGCCACGCGCAGCAACGACAGGCATGCATCCTCGGCCGGCTTGACGACGCATGCGTTGCCGGCCGCGAGCGCGGCGCCGACGCTGCGCCCGAAAATCTGCATCGGGTAGTTCCACGGCACGATGTGGCCCGTGACGCCGTGCGGCTCGCGCACCGTCAGCACGGTGTAGCCGGCTTGGTAGGGAAGGGTTTCGCCGTGCAGCTTGTCGGCCGCGCCCGCGTAGAACTCGAAGTAGCGCGCGAGCGCGGCGGCATCCGCGCGTGCCTGCTTGAGCGGCTTGCCGGTGTCGCGTGCCTCGATCGTGGCGAGTTCCTCGAGGGAATCGGCCACGCGCGCCGACAGCCGCATCAGCACGCGGCCGCGCTCGGCGGCGCTTTTGGCGCCCCATGGGCCCGCGAACGCGTCGCGGGCCGCGGCGACCGCGCGCTCGATGTCGGGCGCCGTGCCGCGGGCAATGGCTGCGAACGG
The DNA here is from genome assembly GCF_003294055.1 of Burkholderia reimsis. NCBI lineage: Bacteria > Pseudomonadati > Pseudomonadota > Betaproteobacteria > Burkholderiales > Burkholderiaceae > Burkholderia > Burkholderia reimsis. The sequence goes on along the minus strand of NZ_QMFZ01000034.1, from coordinate 66,225 downwards.
CTGGCCGTCGGACGGATCGACGACCGCGATGGTTTCCAGTTGCGCAGGCAACGTCCATTCGCCTGCGATGAAGTGCTTCGCCTCTTCCATGCGTGCTCCTGTCTTCGCGTCGACCGCCGACGGTGCTCTGGCGCCGACGCCGGTTCCATGCAACGCGGCCGGTGGTTCGACGGCCGGACATCGGGAACGATTATCGCGCCGATCGTCATCCGGACGCCACCGGTCGATTGGCTATAATGGCGCATTCCGTTGGGGGACGCCTGCGGCGATGCATCGGTCGCGGCGCCCTGTCCCGAATTCCCATCGACCTACAGAGAGTGCTCATGAGCTTCAACCATGTTCCGGCCGGCAAGGACCTGCCGCAAGATTTCAACGTGATCATCGAGATTCCCGCGCAAAGCGACCCGGTGAAGTACGAGGCGGACAAGGAACTGGGCCTCCTCGTCGTCGACCGTTTCATCGGCACGGGCATGCGTTATCCGGTGAACTACGGCTACATCCCGCAGACGCTGTCGGGCGACGGCGATCCGGTCGACGTGCTGGTGATCACGCCGTTCCCGCTGCTGGCCGGCTCGATCGTGCGTTCGCGCGTGCTCGGCATGCTGCAGATGACCGACGAGTCGGGCGTCGACGCGAAGCTGGTCGCGGTGCCGCACGACAAGGTCTGCCCGATGACGGCCAACCTGAAGTCGATCGACGACGTGCCCGAGTACCTGAAGGACCAGATCAAGCACTTCTTCGAGCAATACAAGGCGCTCGAGAAGGGCAAGTGGGTGAAGGTCGAAGGCTGGGCCGGCATCGAAGCCGCGCACAAGGAAATCGCCGACGGCGCAGCGAACTACAAGAAGTAAGCCGTCTGGCCGGCCTCTCGGCCGGTTCGTTCGGAACGCAAACCGCGCGTGTCTCGTCAGGAGGCCGCGCGGTTTTGTTTTGTGCGCGGGCCGGCGCCCGGGGTGGCCTTCTTTCGGGGGCGCGCGGGGGCCGGCGCAGGCAGGGCGGTGGCGTTCGATGCGCTTCTCGCACGATTCGCGCGTGTGGCGCGGCGGATGGCGGTGACGGGATTCGCCGGGGTTTCGACCGTGTCGGTGGTGGTCCTTGTTGCCGATGCACGGCTGCGCGCCGGCGCGGAAGCAACGTCGGTGCGTGGTTTTGCCACGGACTTGCCGCCGGCTGCCGGCGCTTTCTGCTTCGATGTGGCTTTCGTGGCTTTCGTGGCCGACTTGCCGCGAGGCGAGCCCTTTTTCAGTTCGGCCGCGTCGTCGGTCTTTGCACGCTTCGTGGCGGGCGTGGCCTTGGTCGTCTTGGGCGCCTGCGTGGCTTGTCCGCGCTTCACGGTTTTTGCGGGCGTGGACGCGTTCCCGTCATTCCCGGCTTTCGCGGCTTTCTTGACGGGCTTGTCCGTTTCAGCGGTCTGCGTCGCGATGTCGGCCGACTGCGCCTTTGCCTTCTTCCGCCCGCGCTTACCGGCCTTCAGTTCGGCCTTCAACCCGGCCGCATCGACGTTCCCGTCGATCGACATCCCGGCCGGCAACATCGACTCGAGCGTCCGGATCCCGGCCGCCAGTTCGCGTTTCTGCGCGGCCGTGAGCCGCTTCACCCAGTACTCGGCACGCGATGCGATCGACCGGTCGGGCAGCGGGAACGACGCGAGCACCGCGCGCGGCTTGCGCGAGCGCGTGTAGCGCGCGCCCTTGCCGGACGCGTGCTCGTCGAAGCGCGCGGCGACATCGGTCGTGATGCCCGTGTAGACGCTGTCGTCGGCGCATTCGATCAGGTACAGAAACCAGGACATGGCAGGGCGGCGGGATGCGAAGCCGCCAGTGTCTCAGAAAAGGCGCGCGTCAACGCCATCGATCACCGTGCCCGTCGCGAAAACGGCTCGGTGCCGCGCCGAGTTCGCGCGTGAAGAAGCGCGTGAACGCGCTCGTCGAACGGAAGCCGACGCGCACGCCGATCTCGCCGATCGGCAGTTGCGTATTCAGCAGCAGGTCGCGCGCCTCGCCGAGCCGCGCCTGCGCGACGAGCGCATGAAAGCCGACCGCCTCGCGATGCAGCCGCCGGCGCAGCGTCCAGCGCGACATCGCGAAGCGCGTGCACACGTGCTGCATCAGTGTGTCGGTCGGTACATCGGCTTCGTCGGCGGTACGCAGCCAGTCGCGCACGCATTGCTCGACCGACGAGCCGAATGTCGAGCGCACGCGTACACGCTCGCGCGCGGCGTCGGCCGCATGACGCTGGATGCCGGCGAGCGGCGCGTTGTAGCGTTCGAACGGCGTGTCGAAGTGCGCGGAACGCAGCACGATGCGGTTGTGCGCGGCATCGAACGACACCGGTGCGCCGAGCATGTCGCGCAGCGCGGCGGTGGGTGCGAACGCGCGGCCGGCGAAGGCGGCTTCGTCGACGCGCACGTGCGGATCGTACAGGCGGGCGAGCGCGGCGAGGATCGCGAGGTTCGCGAACGCGCTGCCCGCGTGCCGGCCGTCGCCTTCGTTCACGTATTCGAGCGCGATCGCGTCGCCGTTCTCGTGCGCGAACACCCAGTCGACGTTGCCGATCAGCTCGCGATAGCGCAGGTAGTCGTGCAGCGCGTCGCGCAGCGTCGCCGCGTTGCACGTGATGCCCGCGAGCTCCGGAAACGGGACGAGCCACGGCATGACCTGCGGCGGCGGCCGATGCCACGACAGCGGCCATTCGTTCGTGAGCCGCATCGCGGCGACGTGCCGGTCGCCCGCGATGCGGCGCGTGTCGTCGGCGAGTTCGGCCGGGCCGATGCCGAGCGTGTCATACAACGGCGCGAGATCGATGCCGTTCGCGCGCGCGTCTTCGCACAGCCAGCGGTAGATCCGCACGGATACCGACTTCTGTTGCAACTCCATGTCTGTCCCCCTTCGTCATGCCGTTCGGGTTTGTCCCCGCTGCGAGAGGTCAACGCATGCTCCTGCCGGTCAAGCGTGGTGACCGGTCGATTTTTAGACTCGGACGCTGGAGTGTGGCGACAAGTACAACAGATCGATTCAGGAGGATCAATGAAAACTTCGCTGTTCCGGTGTTCGACGATTGCGTCCGCGTGCGCGCTCACGGTGCTGCTCGCGTCGTGCGGCGGCGACGACATCCACGCGGGGCCGGCCGCGCCGGCCGACCCCGATGCCGCAGCCGACCAGCGCGCGGCCGCGCTCGTCGCGCAACTGACGACCGACGAAAAGCTGCAGCTCGTGCATGGCACCGGCATGCCGGCGCTCAGCCTGGGCGGCCCGTTTCCGGCCGACGCGCTGAACGGCGCGAGCTACATCCCGGGCGTGCCGCGGCTCGGCATTCCGGCCGTGAGCAGTGCCGATTCGGCGGGCGGCGTGAACGTGAAGAACGCGCGCGTGACCGCGCTGCCCGCGCCGGTCGCGCTCGCGGCGACGTGGGACCCGGCGCTCGCCGGCACCTACGGCACGCGCATCGCGCTCGAACTGCGTGCGCTCGGGTTCGCGGAAGGGCTCGGCGGCGGCGTGAACCTTGCGCGCGAGCCGCGCAACGGCCGCACGTTCGAATACATGGGCGAGGATCCGGTGCTCGCGGGCACGCTGAGCGCCGCGCGCACGCAGGCGACGCAGGCGCAGAAGGTGATCGCGACGATCAAGCATTTCGCGTTCAACGACCAGGAAACCAACCGGATGACGATCGATTCGGTCGTCGACGAGCGAACCATGCGCGAGGCCGAACTGCTCGCGTTCGAGATCGGCGTGAAGGACGGCCAGCCGGGCAACGTGATGTGCTCGTACAACAAGCTGAACGGCGTGTATGCGTGCGAGAACCCGTATCTGCTGACCACGGTGCTGAAGAACGAATGGGGCTTCAAGGGCGTCGTGCAGTCCGACTGGGGCGCGACGCATTCGACGGTCGCGGCCGTGCAGGCGGGGCTCGACGAGGAGGAGCCGGGCGCGGCGGACGACAACAACGCGCCGCTCGGCTCGTTCTTCAACACGAAGCTGCGTGCGGCGCTGCAGGCCGGCAGCGTGTCGGCCGCGCGGCTGAACGACATGGTGCAGCGCAAGCTGCGCACGCTGATCCGCATCGGCGTGATGGATGCACCGCCGAAGCCGGGCGGCGCGATCGACGAAGCGGCCGGCAACGCCGATGCGCTCGCGATCGCGCGGCAATCCGCGGTGCTGCTGAAGAACGCGGCCGCGCCCGGCGATGCGCAGCCCGTGCTGCCGCTGGCGGCCGGCGCGCTGAAGTCGGTCGTCGTGATCGGCGGGCATGCGGACGCGGGCGTGCTGTCGGGCGGCGGCTCTGGCGCGGTGCCGGCGATCGACGGCAATGCGGTGACGACCTGCCAGCAACCCGCCGACACGCTGTTCGGCGGCTGTGCGACGTGGTACAAGTCCGCGCCGCTCGCGGCGATTCGCGCGAAGGCGCCGAACGCGGCGGTCAGCTACCTCGACGGAACCGACGCGAATGCCGCGGCGAGCGCGGCCGCGCAGGCCGATGTCGCGATCGTGTTCGCAACGCAGTGGCAGACGGAAGGGCTCGACCTCGCGAGCCTGTCGCTGCCCGATGCGAAGGCCGATCCGTACAACCAGCAATACGACCAGAACGCGCTGATTGCGGCGGTCGCGGCGAAGGCGAAGCGCGTGATCGTCGTGCTCGAGAACGGCAGCCCCGTGCTGATGCCGTGGCTCGCGAACGTGCATGGCGTGCTCGAAGCGTGGTATCCCGGCGCGCAGGGCGGCCAGGCGATCGCCGATCTGCTGTTCGGCGATGCGAACCCGTCGGGCCGGCTGCCGCTGACGTTCCCGAAGCAGGAGGCCGACCTGCCGCAGCCGGCGATCGATCCGTCGCGCACGCAGACCGTCTACGCGGAAGGGCTCGCGTACGGCTATCGCTGGTTCGACGCGAAGGCGATCGAGCCGCTGTTCCCGTTCGGCTACGGGCTGTCGTACACGACGTATGCGTTGTCGGCGCTGTCCGCGCGGGCCGATGCGGCAGGCAACGTGACGGTCGGCGTGACGGTGACGAACACCGGCGCGCGGGCCGGTGCGCAGACGGTGCAGATCTACGCGGCACTGCCCGCGTCGCTCGGTGAACCGCCGAAGCGCCTCGTCGGCTGGACCAAGGTCGCGCTGCAGCCGGGCGAGGCGCGTACCGTCAGCGTTGCGGTGCCGGCGCAGCGCTTCGCGGTGTGGGATGCGAATGCGCATGCGTGGCGGATCGCCGCGGGCAGCTACGGGCTGTCGGCGGCGGCTTCGTCGCGTGACCCGCAGGCGCAGTCGACGACGGTGACGCTCGCCGCGCACTGAGCCGGGCGGCCACGCGGCACGCGGCGAGGCCGGTCGTGGTCTCGTCGCGTGCCGGCACGTACTGCCACGTTCCGGCGGCTTCCGGCGCGCAGCCGTTACCCGCCACCGCGCCGGAACGGATCGTGTTCGCGCAATTCGTCGACGTACGCGTGGATGTGCTCGGTCTCGCGTTCGAGAAAGCGCGCGACGGCGTCCGAGAATGCCGGGTGCGCGAGCCAGTGCGCGGAGTGCGTGACGGTCGGCAGGAAGCCGCGCGCGAGCTTGTGTTCGCCCTGCGCGCCGCCTTCGAACGTGTCGAGCCCGGCCTCGATGCAGAACTCGAGCAGCTGGTAGTAGGCCGTTTCGAAATGCAGGCACGGCACGTGCTCGACCGCGCCCCAGTAGCGGCCGTACAGCGTGCCGCCGCCGTTCTCGCCGCGCCGGTAGACGGCGAGTGCGCTCGCGATCGGCTGGCCGCCGGCTTCCGCGATCACGAGCAGCAGGTTCTCGGGCATCGTCGCACCGATCGTGCGGAAGAAGTCGAGGTTCAGGTACGGGCTCGAATAGTGTTCGCGATAGGTCTGCCGGTAGCAGCGCGAGAAGAAGCGCCAGTCGGCGTCGGTGATCCGGTCGCCGGTCAGCCGCCGGAACGTCACGCCCGCCTCGTGCACCTTGCGCCGCTCCGCGCGGATGTTCTTGCGCCTCTTCTGCTCGAGCGTGCCGAGGAAATCGTCGAAGTGGCGGTAGCCGTCGTTGATCCAGTGGAACTGCACGCCTTCGCGCAGCATCATGCCCATCGATTCGAGGAGCGCCGCTTCGTCGCCGGTCGGGAACAGCACGTGCAGCGACGACACGTCGCTCTGCTCGGCGAATGCGAGCAGCGTGGCCGCGAGCCGGCGGCGCGCATCGTCGTCGGCCGCGAGCAGGCGCGTGCCCTGGACGGGCGTGAACGGCACCGCGCACAGCAGCTTCGGGTAGTAGGGCAGGTCGTTGCGCTGGTACGCATCGGCCCAGGCCCAGTCGAACACGTATTCGCCGTACGAATGCTGCTTCGCGTAGACGGGCGCGGCGGCCGCGAGGCGCCCGGTGCGCTCGTCGGTCAGCGTGACGAAATGCGGCGACCAGCCGGTGTCGTCGACCGCGCAGCGCGCGACGTGCAGCGCGTCGAGGAATTCGTGGCGCAGGAAGGGCGTCGGCTGCGCGTCGCGGGCGAGCAGCGCGTTCCATTCGTCGGCCGGCACCTCCGCGGGGGACGACAGGATGCCCGTGCGATAATCGATGCGTTCGTGTTTCAAGCGTGAATCCGTACCATTCTGTGTCGCCGGATGCGAGGGCCTGCGCGGGCCCGCACCGGGACGATTTCGTCAGCCGTTCAGGGCGCGCCGCCGGGCTGCGCCGATCCCGCCATGAAGACCCGACTCGCTCTCGCCCAGATCAACGTCACCGTTGGCGATTTCGCCGGCAACGTCGCGCGGATCGTCGCGGCCGCGCGCGCCGCGCACAACGATGGTGCGCAGCTGATGATCGCACCCGAACTTGCGCTGTCCGGCTATCCGCCGGAAGACCTGCTGCTGCGTCCGGCGTTCTACGCGGCGGCAGCGGCCGCGCTCGACGCGCTCGCCGGCGCCTTGAAGGCGTTCGACGGGCTCGCGGTGCTGGTCGGCCATCCGTTGCGCGGCGCGGGCGCGCCGTGCGGCGATCCGCATGCGCCAGCCGTCGATGGTAATGCAAACCGCCCGATCGAGCGCGGTGTGCCGCCCACCGATACCTACAACGCGGTATCGCTGATCGTCGGCGGCGAAATCGTCGGCACCTACCGCAAGCAGGACCTCCCCAACACCGAGGTGTTCGACGAGAAGCGCTACTTCGCGACGGACGCCGAGCCGCTCGTGTTCGAGCTGAACGGCGTGAAGTACGGCGTGATCATCTGCGAGGATGCGTGGCATGCATCGGCCGCGCAGATCGCCAAGGCGGCCGGCGCGCAGGTGCTGCTGATCCCGAACGGCTCGCCGTACCACATGAACAAGGAAGCGGTGCGCGTCGACATCCTGCGCGCGCGGATTCGCGAAACCGGGCTGCCGATGGTGTACGTGAACCTCGTCGGCGGCCAGGACGAACTCGTATTCGACGGCGGTTCGTTCGTGCTCGACGCGCAGGGCGCGCTCGTCGCGAGGATGCCGCAGTTCGACGAAGGGCACGCGATCGTCGAATTCGACGGCGCGCGGCCGCTGCCCGGCGCGATCGCGCCCGAGCTGTCGACCGACGCGCAGGTGTACCGCGCGCTCGTGACCGGCGTGCGCGATTACATCGGCAAGAACGGCTTTCCGGGCGTGCTGATCGGGCTGTCGGGCGGTGTCGATTCGGCGCTGGTGCTCGCGGTCGCATGCGATGCGCTCGGGCCCGGGCGCGTGCGCGCGGTGATGATGCCGTCGCGCTTCACGGCCGACATCTCGACCACCGACGCGGCGGAGATGGCGCGGCGCGTCGGCGTGCGCTACGACGAGATCGCGATCGCGCCGATGTTCGATGCATTTCGCGCGGCGCTCGCGGGCGAGTTCGCGGGCCGCGCGGAAGACGCGACGGAAGAGAACATCCAGGCGCGTATCCGCGGCACGCTGCTGATGGCGCTGTCGAACAAGTTCGGCTCGATCGTGCTGACGACCGGCAACAAGAGCGAGATGGCGGTCGGCTACTGCACGCTGTACGGCGACATGGCCGGCGGCTTCGCGGTGATCAAGGACATCGCGAAGACGCTCGTGTACCGGCTCTGCCGTTATCGCAACGAAACGGCCGACTATGCCCTGCGCGACGTGATCCCCGAGCGGATCCTCACGCGTGCGCCGTCGGCCGAGCTGCGCGAGAACCAGACCGACCAGGACAGCCTGCCGCCTTACGACGTACTCGACGCGATCATGCGGATGTACATGGAAGAAGATCGGCCGCTCGCCGAGATCGTCGCGGCCGGTTATGCGCAGGCGGACGTCGAACGCGTGACGCGGCTCATCAAGATCAACGAATACAAGCGCCGCCAGGCGCCGATCGGCATTCGCGTCACGCATCGCGCATTCGGGCGCGACTGGCGCTACCCGATCACGTCACGTTTTACCGAACGCCTCGACTGAGCCGTGCTGGGCCGCATGCGGCTCGCAGGCTTACAATCGGGGTCGCGATTTTTCATCCAAACGAGCATTGGGGGACAACCACCATGAAACGCATCACTGCCATCATCAAGCCGTTCAAGCTGGACGAAGTCCGCGAAGCGCTCGCCGAAGTGGGTCTCACGGGCCTGACCGTGACGGAAGTGAAGGGCTTCGGCCGCCAGAAGGGGCATACCGAGCTGTATCGCGGCGCGGAATACGTCGTCGACTTCCTGCCGAAGATGAAGATCGAGGTCGTCGTCGCGGAAGCGCAGGTCGACCAGGTGATCGACGCCGTGATCGGCGCGGCGCGCACCGGCAAGATCGGCGACGGCAAGATCTTCGTGTCGGATGTCGAGCGCGTGATCCGCATCCGCACCGGCGAAGAGAACGAAGCGGCCGTCTGAGCGCCGTATTCGTCAGCGGGCCGTTTCAGGCCCCGCCAATAAAAAACGGTGCGATACCCGATTGGGTACCGCACCGATACGCGCCTCTCGCAGCAGCGTGGAAAGTGTTGTCGAATCGTTCTTTGACGGCGCCTGATCAGAACAGGTGCTGGATGCCGGCGTAGACGCCGGTCTGGCTGCCGCCCGGATTCGGGTTGCCCGTCGACACGGCCGTACCGGCGCCGTTCGCGTTCAGGCCGAAGTTGGCGTTCTTGCTGTTGCGCACCGTCGCGACCTGCAGGTCGAACAGCGTGCGCTTCGAGATGTTGTACGAGCCGCCGACCGTGTAGATGTTCGCGTTGCCGCCGCCGTGGTTCGCGTTCACGTGATACACGGCCGCGATCAGCGCCGCTGCCGGCGTTGCCTGCCACGTCACGCCGCCCCAGACCTGCTGGGTGCCCGTCACGCCGGCGTTCACCGCCGGGCCGCCGCTGCCGTCCGCGCGCGAGGCCTGGTAAGCGGCCTGAACCTTGAACTGGCCGAGGAACACGTTCACGCCCGCGAAGTATTCACGCGAGTAGTTGAACACGTCCGAGAAGCGGCCGTTGCTGTCGCGCGTTTCGTCGTAGATGCCGCGCAACTGGAACAGCGAATTCGTATAGGTGACCTGTGCGCCGGCTGCACGGCCCGGTTGGCCGGCCGTCGTGTTGCCGTTGAAGCTGGTCGAGTTCGAGAACGAGAACTGGCCGTAGAAGTCGAGGCCGTAGAACTGCGGCGACTGGTACGACACGTTGTTGCTGGTCTTGTTCCAGTTGCGGCCGCGCACCAGCGAGGCAGTCGACCAGGCCGACTGGCCGAACGGGTCGAAGTCCCACACGCCGTTGGCGATCGCGAGTTCACGACCCAGCAGCAGCGTACCGTAACGGTCGTTCGAGATACCGACGGTCGCGAAACGATCCCAGATCGAGCCGCTGAAGCCGCCCGTCATCGTATTGAACGCGCCTTCGAGGTGGAACAGGATCTTGTTGCCGCCGCCGATGTCTTCGGTGCCCTTCAAGCCCCACAGGCTGGTGCCCCAGTCGCCGCTTTCCGCGCGCACCTGGTGGCCGTTTTGCAGGCCGTTCAGGTACTCGAGGCCGGCATCCAGGCGACCATACAGCGTGACGCTGCTCTGCGCGTGCGCCGTCACCACCCCAGCAGCCATCAGCGCGGCCGCGACCAAAGCTTTCTTCATCATCTCCTCCATACCCTGTCAAAAAGTCAACCCAGACTGCACGAGATGCCCGGAGCGCGAGCGCCGGGCAAAAGCGGGATAACCAGGGAGACCTCGTGCAGGGCCGGTAAGCGCAGCACGCGGGCAAGCGGACGGAAAACCGTTGAGCGGTCCCGCGCAGCCGGGTCGGCCTGCGGGGTCTCCTTGTAGTGTCGTGAAGCTAAACTACATTTCACGAACTTCGTTTTGCTACTTTGGTTACTAATTTAGCAAAAATACAATTTTGTGGCGATGGAAATCGTTGTTTGACTAACACCTGTCGCCAAATTGCCATGCAACACGGTGGGCAACAGGTGCGCCGAGGGTTTGCAATTAACGGAAAACCCTTGTCCCACAAGGGAGACACGGCTTTCGCAAACAGGGATCAAGGATTGCCACTATTGACGTTGCAGGGGGCGCGGGCGTATGCGCCAGACAGGAGAAATTAGTAAGTATTTCGTAATGAATGGGCGGCCACCGGACGTCGCCGGCCCGTGCCCGTCGCGCTGGCACGGCGACGCGCGACGCGGTGCGCCGGCGCGCGCCGGTCAGGCAGGCTCCGGCCTCGCTTCGAGCAACTGCGTGCGAATCCAGCGATGCGCATCGGTGCGCGCGTGCTTCGCGTGCGAGTAGACCTTCACGGTGTAGCGCGGGATCTCGAACGGCGCCGGAAAGATGCGGATCGGCGCCGCGTGCCGCAGCGCCTGCGCGGCGCGGTTCGGCACGGTCATCAGCAGCGCGGATTCCGCAATCACGAACGGTGCGGCCAGTACGGTCGGCAACTGTACGGCGACTTGCCGCGCGAGGCCGAGCCGGTCGAGCACGTGGTCGACGACGCCGCGCGACTCGTTCCACGGCGTGACGACCACGTGGCGTGCCGCCAGGTACTGGTCGAGCGTGAGCCGCCGGCGGATGTCCGGATGCGCGGCGCTCGCGATGACGACGTAGTCGTCGGAGAACCAGTCGAAGTCCTCGATGCCCGGCGCGTCGGCCGCCGATTCCTCGTGGTAGCCGAGCGCGAAATCGATGCGGCCGGCCGCGAGTTCGTCGACGGAAATCTTCCGGTCGGAATGCACGATGCGGATCCGCAACCGCGGCGCGACATGCTGGATGCGCGCGAGAAACGCCGGCAGCACGGCGAAGGCCGTGTAGTCGGTCGCCGCGAACACGAACGTGCGGTCGCTTTGCGCGGGATCGAAGCGGCGCGCGCGGGCAAGCCCCTTCGACATCGCGTCGAGCGCGTCGCCGGCCCAGGTGGCGATGTCGTCGGCGCGTACGGTCGGCTGCATCTCGTTGCCGAGGCGCACGAACAGGGCATCGCCGATCGCGTCGCGCAGCCGCGCGAGCGCGTGGCTCAGCGCGGACGGGCTCAATGCGAGCTCGTGCGCGGCCGCGGCGACGGACCGGTGGCGGTACAGCGCGTCGAACACGAGCAGCAGGTTCAGGTCGAGACGGCGCAGATCGGGATGCATCATGTTCAGGTCAGGATGAAAAACCTGCACTTCCTGCAGGCGCTGCGTGAACGTAGCATGACGATCTGATTGGTGCCAGCGCGGCTGCGCGGCGCCGCTTTCCGTTTCAAGTCCGGGCCGGAGGAGGGCTCATCCCGTGCAAATCGACATTCGTTCCGCCACCGTCGCCGACGTGCCGCAGATCCTGCGTTTCATTACCGAACTGGCCGTCTACGAGAAGGCGGAGCATGAAGTGGTCGCGACGCCCGCGTCGCTCGAGCGCAGCCTGTTCGGCGACGGATCGCCGGCGCGCGCGCTGATCTGCGAGGTCGACGGCGAGCCGGCCGGCTTCGCCGTGTATTTCTTCTCGTATTCGACGTGGCTCGCCCGGCAGGGGCTGTATCTCGAAGACCTGTACGTGTCGCCGCGTTTTCGCGGCGCGGGCGCCGGGCTGCGGCTGCTGAAGGCGCTCGCGCGGATCGCGGTCGAGTCGGGTTGCGGGCGTTTCGAGTGGAGCGTGCTCGACTGGAACGAGCCGGCGATCCGCTTCTACGAGAGCGTCGGTGCGGCGCCGCAGAGCGAATGGGTGCGTTACCGGCTCGCGGGCGACGAACTGCGCGCGTTCGCCGACAGCGCGCCGGTGAGCGCCGCATGAACGCCACATAGACGCCACGTAAACGCAAAACGGGCGCCGCGAGGCGCCCGTTCGAACGTCGTGCGTTTCGTGCGCGTTACTTGAGGCTGCCGGACAGGAACCCGCGCAGGCGTTCGCTCTTCGGGTTGGCAAACACCTCGGACGGCACGCCTTCTTCCTCGACGCGGCCCTGGTGCAGGAACATCACGTGGTTCGACACGTTGCGCGCGAAGCCCATCTCGTGCGTGACGACGATCATCGTGCGGCCTTCCTCGGCGAGCTTCTGCATCACCTTCAGCACTTCACCCACGAGTTCCGGGTCGAGCGCCGACGTCGGTTCGTCGAACAGCATCACGTCCGGATGCATCGCCAGCGCGCGCGCAATCGCGACACGCTGCTGCTGGCCGCCCGACAGGTGCGACGGATACTGCTTCTCGACGCGCGGCGCGAGGCCGACTTTCTCGAGATACGTGCGCGCACGCTCCTCGGCTTCCTTCTTCGGGATGCCGAGCACGTTCACGGGCGCTTCCATTACGTTCTCGATCACGTTCATGTGCGACCAGAGGTTGAAGTGCTGGAACACCATCGACAGCTTGGTGCGCACGCGCTGCAACTGTTTCGTATCGGCCGCGCGCAGCGCGCCCGACTTGTCGAGCGCGGTGCGCACTTCCTCGCCGTCGACGAAGATGCGGCCTGCATTCGGCTGCTCGAGGAAGTTGATGCAGCGGAGCATCGTGCTCTTGCCGGAGCCGGACGAGCCGATCACGCTGATCACGTCGCCCGAGTTCGCCTTCAGCGACACGCCCTTGAGCACCTCGTTGTCGCCGTACCGCTTGTGCAGATCGTCGACGAAAAGCTTCTGAGTCTGGGAATTCATCAATAGTCCTGCGAAAACTTACTTGCCTTGCGGGCGCAGATACGCGAGCCAGCGACGCTCGGCCTGGCGGAACAGCCACACGAGCGTGAACGAGATCACGAGATAGAGCAGGGCGGCGATGCCGAACGCATGGAACGACATGTAGGTCGCCGAGTTCACGTCGCGGGCGATCTTCAGGATGTCCGGCACGGTCGCGGTGAAGGCGACGGTGGTCGCGTGCAGCATCAGGATCACTTCGTTGCTGTACAGCGGCAGCGCGCGACGCAGTGCCGACGGCAGGATCACGCGGCGATACATCGTGAACGTGGACATCCCGTAGGCACGCGCGGCTTCGATCTCGCCGTACGACGTCGCCTTGATCGCGCCCGCGAAGATCTCGGTGGTGTACGCGCAGGTGTTCAGCGTGAACGCGAGCAGCGTGCAGTGCATCCCGTCGCGGAAGAACGCGTCGAGCATCGGCGTGCCGCGCACGGCCTGCAGGCTGTAGAGGCCCGTGTAGCAGAGCAGCAGCTGCACGTAGAGCGGCGTGCCGCGGAACACGTACGTGTAGAGCCACACGGCGCTCGACAGCCACTTCTTCTTCGACACGCGCGCGACCGCGAGCGGCACCGACAGGCAGAAGCCGAGGCCGATCGACACGACCAGCAGCCACAGCGTGATCGCGACGCCGGTGATGCGGTAGCCGTCGGTGTAGAGGTAGTTGCGCCAGTATTCTTGGATGAGGTCGATCATAGGTCAGCCTTGCGGACGCCGGTCGAGTAGCGCTTTTCGAGCCACATCAGCACGAAGTTCGAGATCGTCGTGATCGCGAGGTAGACGGCACCCGCGATCAGCGTGAAGAAGAAGAACCGCAGCGTGCCCTTGCCGGCGTCCTGCGACGCCTTCACGACATCGGCCAGGCCGATGATCGACACGAGCGCGGTCGACTTCACGAGCACCTGCCAGTTGTTGCCGATGCCCGGCAGCGCGAAGCGCATCATCTGCGGGAACATGATCCGCGTGAACACCTGCCAGTTCGTCATCCCGTACGCGCTGCCGGCCTCGAGCTGGCCGCGCGGCACCGACAGGAACGCCCCGCGGAAGGTCTCGGTGAAGTACGCGCCGTAGATGAAGCCGAGCACGAGCACGCCGGCGAGGAACGGGTCGATGTCGATCTGGTCCCAGCCGAGCGCGTCGGTCGCCATGTTCAGCCAGATCTGCAGGCTGTAGAACAGCAGCAGCATCAGCACGAGGTCGGGCACGCCGCGGATCAGCGTGGTGTAGACGGTGCCGACGCCGTTCGTGAAGCGGTTGCGCGACAGCTTCGCGCCCGCGCCGAGCAGCCCCAGCAGAAACGACAGCGCGAGCGAAAGCACCGCCAGTTTGACGGTTTGCCAGGTGCCAGCGAGGATCAGCGGGCCGTAACCTTGTAGAAACATATGTGGTCCCTGGGGTGGTCCCTAGTGTGGTCCCGTAGGGCGCACGCGGTGCGCCGCGAAAGACGCGCCCGCCAAGCTGCGCGGAACGCCCCGTGCGTATCATGACCGTCCGCCCCGGCATCGGTGCCGGGCCAGCCCGTCGCGCGAGCGGCGGGCGAGGGGGCGGGCGGCGCGTGGTCGACTGCCTGTACTGCGCGGACACGGGGCCGCCCCCGCGTCCGTTGCCTCTTCTTTTCGACGCTCAGCGGGCCGAAGCCGAATAGACGCTGAACGCGAAATACTTGTGCGACAGCCGGTCGTACGTGCCGTCCTTGTGCATGTCGGCCAGTGCCTTGTTGATCTTGAGCTTCAGGTCCGTATCTTCCTTGCGCAGGCCGATCGCGGTGCCGTCGCCGATCGTCTTCGGATCCTTCACTTCCGGCCCGGCGAACGCGAAGCCCTTGCCGCGCGGCGTGCGCAGGAAGCCGTAGTCGGCTTGCAGCTCGTCCTGCAGCGTCGCGTCGAGGCGGCCCGAGCCGAGATCGGCATAGACCTGGTCCTGGTTCTGGTAAGGAATGATCGTCACGCCCTGCGGCTCCCAGTACGCCTTCGCGTAGGTTTCCTGCGTCGAGCCCTGCTCGACGCCCACGCGCTTGCCCTTCAGCGATGCGATCGTCGGCAGCAGCGGCGAACCGGCCTTCGCGATCATCCGCGCCGGCGCGTCGTATACCTTGTCGGAGAAGTCGATCTGTTCGCGGCGCTTGTCCGTGACGGTCAGCGACGACACGATGACGTCGTACTTCTTCGCCTTCAGCGCCGGGATGATCCCGTCGAGATCCTGCGCCACCCACACGCATTTCACGTTGATCCGCTTGCAGATTTCCTTGGTGAGATCGACGTCGAACCCGACGATCTCGCCGCTCGGCGCGGTCGACTCGAACGGCGGGTAGCTGGCGTCGACGCCGATCCGCACGGTCTTCCACTCCTTCGCGAAGGCGCTGCCCGCCACGAGGGCGAGGGCGGCGCACAGGGCGGCCTTCTTCATTTCGATCCTTCTGTTGCTGACTTTCCGGGGGCGCTCGCGGCCGGTCGAACCGGGCGCCGCGGCGTATTCTAGACGGCCAAAATTCGCCGATCGGCGTTCTGGCGATGGCGGCCGCCGGAACGGCGAACGCCAAAAGGGCGGTATTTTACCCGAACGCGATACCCGGAAACCGGCAATCCGGGCCGACCGATCGATTCCTCGAGGCATTGATCCGGCTGTTGCGATAATCGTCGTATTCTCAGCGGGCATTGGGTCAATTGCATCCGCGGATGCAACGATGCAGTGCGCGAGCGGTGGATTGTGGCGCGATTGGCACACTCATACAGTGTCGGCATACCAGAACAACGCCTCTCACGGAGTGTCCGCCCCATGTTCCAGATCCGCCGCGCCGCCGATCGCGACCAGCGCAGCCATGGCTGGCACGAATTCCTTCACAGCTTTCCTTGCGCGTCCGGCCGGGGCGGGCCGCCGGTCTTCGGCGCGTTGCGCGAACTGAACGAGGAGTGCATCGCGCCGACCCGCGGCTACGGGATGCGGCCGTACCGGGATGCGGAAATCGTCACCTACGTGCTCGACGGCGCGCTCGCGCACCGCGACAGCCTCGGCAACGGGGCAATCGTGCGTGCGGGCGGCGTGCAGCGCATGAGTGCCGGCACCGGCGTCATGCTCAGCGAAGCCAACGCGTCGTGCGACCAGCCGTTGCGCCTGCTGCGGATCTGGCTCGCGCCGGCCGGGGCGGCCGGCCGGCCCGGCTACGCGCAGACGCGCTTTGCCGACGACGAGAAGCGCGGGCGGCTGCGGCTCGTCGCGGCGCCGGACGGTGGCGGCGGCGCGCTGCCGTTGGATGCGGACGCACGCATCTTTGCGGGACTGATCGACGGCGACGAGGCGGCGGCGTTCGACCTGCGGGCCGGGCGCCGTGCCTATGTGCACGTGGTTCGCGGCGACGTCGCGGTGAACGGCCGCGCGCTGGCCGCGGGTGACGGCGCGCGGATCGGCGGCGTGGACGCGGTGGCGTTCGCACGCGGCCGGGCGGCCGAGGTGCTGCTGTTCGACGTCGCCTGAAACGCAAAAGGGGACGCAGGGCGGTGCCCGCGTCCCCTTCGAGGATGCCGCTCCGTGGAGCGGCCCCGCCGGCTTACTGCGCCGGTGCCGACGCGGCCTTGGCCGCGCGATGCTGCTGCCAGCGCTCCTTCATCTTCTCGTGGCGCTGTTCCATCTTCGCGAACTGCTGCTTGAGCGCCGTGCTGACCGTGGTCTTCTGCTGGTCGTTCAGGCCGTTGTAGAACGCGAGCCACGCGGCGGACGTCTGCTCGCGCAGTTGCGCGTTCTGCTGCTCGGCCTGCTGGCGCGCGGCGTGCATCGCGCTCAGGTCGAGGATCGGCTGGTTCTGCTGCGCCTTGAACTGTTCGCGCATCTGCTCGTGGCTCTTGCGCATCGCGTCATGGTTCTGCTTCATCGTGTTGACGGCGGCCTGCCACTGCTGTTCCTGCGATGCGTTGAGCTTAAGCTGGTCGTGCAGTTTCATGATCACGCCGAACGGGCCGCCGTCGTGCCCGCCGTGCATCTGGTGGGCGCCGGGGCCGCCCGGAGGCGGCATGTCGCCGGGTTGCGCGGCGTGCGCGGTGCCGAATGCGAGAGCGAGCACGGTGGCGGCCGCGATGGCCACGCGGGAAGTCTTCTTATACATTTCAGAAACTCCTTGTATCCAAAGGGTCCGGCGATGCGGTGCCGGGAAAGTCGGGTACCGCATCCGGTAAGACGCAGGTTAGCGATGCAGGCTCCGGCCGGTGTTACGTGGGGCGGCGGCCCGGTTACCGCGCATTACAGTTCCCTTGCGCGGTAACCCGCAGTAACCCTTTCGTCCCTTTGTTTCGTTCTTCGACTCCGCCCTCGCGCGGTAAACTTCGAGCCATGACTACCCAGATCCTCATCGTCGACGACGACCAAGAACTCCGAGACCTGCTGCGCGACTATCTCGTGCGCCAGGGGATGGAAGTGTCCGTGCTGCACGACGCGGCGACGCTCGAGAAACGCCTCGAGCGCGAGCGGCCCGACCTGATCGTGCTGGACCTGATGATGCCGGGCGTCGACGGCCTGACCGCGCTGCGCCAGTTGCGCGCGGCCGGCGACGACATCCCCGTGATCATGCTGACCGCGCGGGCGGACGACGTCGACCGCATCGTCGGGCTCGAGCTCGGCGCGGACGATTACCTCGGCAAGCCGTTCAACCCGCGCGAGCTGCTCGCGCGCGTGCAGGCCGTGCTGCGCCGCCGCCGCGCGACGCCGTCGGCGGCGGCGCCCGAGCAGCGCGAGCCGTTCGGATTCGGCCGCTTCGTGCTCGACTTCCAGGCGCGTACGCTGTCGGTCGACGGCAAGCCGGCCACGCTGTCGAGCAGCGAATTCGCGCTGCTGAAGATCTTCGTGAACCATGCGCTGCGCACGCTCACGCGCGAGCGGCTGCTCGAGCTGCTGCACGGGCCCGAGTACGACGGCACCGACCGCGGCATCGACGTCCAGGTGTGGCGCCTGCGCCGCATTCTCGAAACGGATCCGTCGACGCCGCGCTTCATCCAGACGGTGCGCGGGCGCGGCTACGTGTTCGTGCCCGACGGCGAGGCCCATGCGCAAACCCATTGATTCACTGTTCGGGCGGCTGGCGCTGCTCGTCGTTGGTGTCCTGCTCCTGTCGCACTTCGCGTGGTTTTTCGCGATGCGGCTCGAGCGCAGCCAGATGCAGACGCGCTACGCGGTCGAAGAGGCCGCGTTCCTGGTCGACGCGGTACGCCAGCACGTCGAGCGTACGCCCGACCAGCCGTTGCCGTCGCGTGTGCGGCTCGTGGCGCCGGACAGCGCCGACGTGCCGAACGGCGATCCGTCGAACCTGCCGGCGGCGCTCCGGCGGTTCCGCGACGACGTGAGCGAGCGGATGCCGCCCGGCACGCGCGTCGAGCTCGGCGCGCCCGGCCATCCGCCGGTGCTGTGGGTGAAGGAGCCGACCGACCGCAACTGGATCGTGGTGCCGGTGCAGCCGCTGCGGCCGCCGCGCTCGCTCGACCGGATGCTGCTGTGGCTCGGCACGATCTTCTCGGCCGGCGTGATTGCCGCGCTGTTCGCGGCCTGGCAGCTGCAGCAGCCGTTGCGTTCGCTTGCGCGCGCGGTCGCGCGCTTCGGCCGCGGCCAGCCGGTGCCGCCGTTGCGCGAGCGCGGCCCGCGCGAGCTGCGCCAGCTCACGCACGGTTTCAACCAGATGGTGGAACAGGTGTCGCAGGCCGAAAGCGACCGTGCGGTGATGCTGGCGGGCGTGGCGCACGACCTGCGCACGCCGCTTGCGCGGATGCGGCTGCGGGCGGAAATGATGGACGACGTCCGGCTGCGCGACGGCGTCGTGCGCGACGTCGATTCGATGTCGCACATCGTCGACCAGTTTCTGGTGTTTGCCCACGGCGGGTCCGATCGCAGCGAGCCGGTGCCGGTCGATCAGGCGTGCGAGCGGATCGCACGCAGCTATCGCGCGGTCGCGCCGAACGCGCCGACGGTCCAGACCCGGCTCGACGCCGATCCGGGCTTCCGCCTGCCGACGGCGACGCTCGACCGGATCCTGTCGAACCTGCTGGACAACGCGCATGCGTACGGTGCGCCGCCCGTGCTCGTCGAGACGGCACGCACGCCGGCCGGTTATGTGCTGTCGGTCAGCGACAGCGGCGGCGGGATCGCTCCGCGCGATCTCGCGGCGGCGACACGGCCGTTCGTGCGGCTCGATCCCGCACGCGGCGGGAACGGCCACAGCGGGCTCGGGCTCGCGATCGTCGAGCGGCTCGTACTCAGGCTGGGCGGGGCGTGCGACATCGGCAACCGCCCCGAAGGCGGCCTGCGTGTCGCGATGACGTTCCCGTTCGAGGCCGTGCCGAAGGACGAACCCCACGCACAGGCCGCATGAGCGGCTGCGGCGCCGGCCCGGCCGGGCTGGCGCCGCATGGCATCATTCGCCGAACAGCGTGCCGAGCGTCTCGGCCGCGTTGCTGTCGATGGTGTTGTAGGTCACGCTGGTGGCCTCGAAGATGTAGACGGTCGTATACCGGCCGAGGCGCTCCAGGATTTCTTCCTGCAGCGATTCAGGCACGACGTTCATGTTCAGGTACCATGCCGTCGACGACAGCCGCGTCTGGAACGACCCGTATTCCTGCATCAATTCGTAGAACGCGTCGGCATCCTGATCGCGGCAGACGATCACCAAGTTTCCTGCCATTCCCTTTCCTCCCGCTCGTCGATCGATCCCCAGGGCCGGCGGACACCGGGAACGCGCATGCGTTGCCATCGGTACGGCCGCCACCGCCCCCCAGGGGCCAGCCCCGATCATACCCGCTTAGTCGTATCGGGCCGATGACGCCCGACATGGTTTGCGCGTGCGTGCGGCGGGCGGGTTCCCGGCCGGGCCGGATCACGGCATAATTCGGGCCTGCGTGCCGGCCGAAGGAGTGCGGCCGGGCTGCTTGTACCGCGCACCCGTCATTCGCCCGCGCGCCAGGCACGATCCGTGCGCCGCCTGCGCCGTTCCCGGACGGTTGTACCTGAAATACAGGTTGGTGTAGTGTCGTGCCGTCGCGGGCCGGCACGTCCGGCGCGCGGCAGCGCGTGCACGCACGGCGCACCGCGCTCGCGCGCGATCGTCAGTCAATCGAATTACCGCACCCGTGCGCTTTGCCATGAATCAACATCGACTGCCGGCTTCGTTCGGCCTTACCGGGGAGGGCGCCTGATGAACGTCGGATTCTTCAATCCGAACCGGACCGCCAACGCGTCCGCATGGCGTGTTCTGCCGAACCGGTGGGATTTCATCGCGTTTCCGCTGATCATCTGCCTGATCGCGATGGCGGTCGTCGGTTTCCACGAAACGATGGCGCCGATCGGCACCCTGCAGACGCAGAAGATCTCGCTCGACCCGTCGAACCTGCCCGAATACGCGTTGCGCACCACGCTGCGGATGCTCGCCGCGATGGTCGCATCGCTCGCGTTCACGCTCGTCTACGGCACGCTCGCGGCCAAGAGCCGCCGTGCCGGCATGGTGCTGATCCCGATCCTCGACATCCTGCAGTCGGTGCCGGTGCTCGGCTTCATCTCGTTCACCGTCACGTTCTTCCTCGCGCTGTTCCCGAGCCGCGTGCTCGGCGCCGAGCTCGCGGCGATCTTCGCGATCTTCACGAGCCAGGCGTGGAACATGACGTTCAGCTTCTACCAGTCGCTGCGCACGGTGCCGCGCGACCTCGACGAAGTGTCGCGCGGCTTCCACCTGACGTCCTGGCAGCGCTTCTGGAAGCTCGAAGTGCCGTTCTCGATGCCCGGCCTGATCTGGAACATGATGATGTCGATGTCGGGCGGCTGGTTCTTCGTCGTCGCGTCGGAGGCGATCACCGTCGGCAACCAGACCATCACGCTGCCGGGCATCGGCGCGTACCTCGCGCAGGCGATCTCGGACAAGAACTTCGGTGCGATCGGCTGGGTGATCCTCACGATGACCGTCGTGATCCTCGCGTACGACCAGTTCCTGTTCCGCCCGCTGATCGCGTGGGCCGACAAGTTCCGGATGGAAAACACCGCGTCGGGCGACGCGCCGCAATCCTGGCTGCTCGACCTCGTCCGCCGCACGCGCCTGATTCATCAGCTGCTCGTGCCGGCCGGCTGGTTCTTCGCGAAGGCCGCGCGGATTCCGCTGCGCCTGCCGCTGTCGGGCGCGATGCGCTTCACGCTGCCGAAAGTCGAGAAGAAGGCGTCGCGCACGGTCGACATCGCATGGGCCGCGCTCGTGCTGCTCGGCACGGCCTATATCGTGTGGCGCGTCATCAGCTTCGTGTCGACCGGCGTGACGATGGCCGAGGTCGGCCATGTGGTCATGCTCGGGCTCATCACGCTGCTGCGCGTGGTCGTGCTGATCGCGATCGCATCGGTCATCTGGGTGCCGATCGGCGTGTGGATCGGGCTGCGTCCGCGGCTCGCCGAGAAGCTGCAGCCGCTCGCGCAGTTCCTCGCCGCGTTCCCGGCGAACCTGCTGTTCCCGGTGTTCGTGATCGTGATCGCGCGCTTCCACCTGAACGCCGATATCTGGCTGTCGCCGCTGATCGTGCTCGGCACGCAGTGGTATATCCTGTTCAACGTGATCGCCGGTGCGACGTCCTACCCGAACGACTATCGCGAAGCGGCGACGAACTTCCGCATCCGCGGCTGGCAATGGTGGCGGCAGGCGATCCTGCCCGGCATCTTCCCGTACTACGTGACCGGCGCGATCACCGCATCGGGCGGCGCGTGGAACGCGAGCATCGTGTCGGAAGCCGTGCAGTGGGGCAATACCAGGATCGAGGCGCACGGCCTCGGTGCCTATATCGCGCAGACCACCGCCGCCGGCGATTTTCCGAAGATCATCCTGGGCATCGCCGTGATGTCCCTGTTCGTTACCCTGTTCAACCGCCTGCTGTGGCGTCCGCTGTATGCCTTCGCCGAAGCGAAGCTGCGGCTCGACTGAGACCGATTGAGAGCGAAACGCGATGCACAATCCGAATGCTGTAAACGCCCCCGTCCAGACGAACCAGCCGCCGCGCCTCGGTGAGGAAATCCTGCGCGTCGATCACGTCTGTCGCGGCTTCAACAAGACGCAGGGCGAACTGCTCGTGCTCGACGATGCGAACCTGTCGCTGCGCGAAGGCGAGATCGTCGGCCTGCTCGGCCGTTCCGGCTCGGGCAAGTCGACGCTGCTGCGCATCATCGCCGGGCTGATCGAGCCGACCGGCGGCGAGGTGACCTACCTCGGCAAGCCGCTGCGTGGCCCGGCCGAAGGCGTCGCGATGGTGTTCCAGACCTTCGCGCTGTTCCCGTGGCTCACCGTGCTGCAGAACGTGGAAGCCGGGCTGGAAGCGCTCGGCGTCGGCGCGCGCGAGCGGCGCGAGCGTGCGCTTGCGGCGATCGACCTGATCGGTCTCGACGGTTTCGAGAACGCGTACCCGCGCGAGCTGTCGGGCGGCATGCGCCAGCGCGTGGGCTTTGCGCGCGCGCTCGTCGTCGATCCGACGATCCTGCTGATGGACGAGCCGTTCTCCGCGCTCGACGTGCTGACCGCCGAGACGCTGCGTACCGACCTGCTCGATCTGTGGACGCAAGGCCGCATGCCGATCAAGTCGGTGCTGATCGTCACGCACAACATCGAGGAAGCGGTGTTCATGTGCGACCGGATTCTGGTGCTGTCGTCGAACCCGGGCCGCGTGATCGCCGAGATCAAGGTGCCGTTCAAGCATCCGCGCAACCGGCTCGACCCGGCGTTCCGCAAGCTGGTCGACGACATCTACGCGAAGATGACGGCGCGGCAGACCGGCGAAGCGACGAAGAAGGGGCTCGAGCTCGGCAGCTGGCTGCCGCAGGTGTCGACCAACCTGATGGCCGGCCTGATCGAGACGCTCGCGATGGCGCCGTACCACGGTCGCGCCGACATGCCGGAAATCGCGCGTACGCTGCACCTCGAGGTCGACGACCTGTTCCCGATCGCCGAAGTGCTGCAATACCTCGGCTTCGCGGACGTGCGGGAAGGGGACGTGTTCCTGACGCCGCCGGGGCGCGTGTTCGCGGAATTCGGCACGCAGGAGCGCAAGCTGATGTTCGCGGATCACCTGCTGAAGCACGTGCCGCTGGCCGCGCGGATCAAGAAGGTGCTGAACGAGCGTCCCGGCCATCGCGCGCCGCGCGTGCGCTTCGAGCAGGAGCTGGAGGATTTCCTGTCGGACGGTGCCGCCGAGGAGACGCTCGACGCGGTGATCGACTGGGGGCGTTACGGCGAGATCTTCTCGTACAACGACCAGACGGAGATTTTCAGTCTCGAGGACGTCGAGAGCTGAAGCTGGCCAGGTCTCGACAGCATCCGGCGGACACGGCGCGAATTCCATGACCTATGACTGAAAAAGGGAATCTGTACGCCGTCGCGGTGGAAACGTTTGACCTGGTGCTCGTATCCGTTATCGACTCCCCGGGTCCACAGATCTTTCGGGCGAAGGTCGAGCGCATCTATTCCAGCGGCAAGAGCATCACGCCGGATCGCCTCGGGGAGGTGATCGAGTTCTGCGGCGGTCCGCCGACCTGGGGCAATGTGCCGCTTCAGGCCGGGGAGTGCGCCCTCATGTTCGTGAGAGTGCAGGCCGGCATGCTCCACGAATATCCGTGGCGCGGACACATGGTGCTGGAGGATATGGACGGGGAATCGTACGCCAGGCTGCATATTCCCGAGTTGTGGTTGAGGGACGATCTGCCGGGGGCCGTGAAGGCCGCGACGCGTCCGCATCCGACCATGCGGAATGCGTCGATCGTCAGGCTCGGTGTGCTGGAGCATTACCTGATGGACTTGATCGGAAAGTCGGCGCGCTGAGCCGAGCGCGCGATTCATGCGCAATGATTCGCGCCGGCGCGGTTGGAGCCGTCGCAGGGCAGTCGATGTCCGGGCCAGTCGCCGGCACGCGGTGCCTCCGCTACTGCAAATTCCCCCACCGATCGACGGCCGGCTCCGCCGACGCCCACTTCCAGTGCGTGCCTTGCTGGCACGCATTCGCGAAATACCAGTCGGCCTTGTCGCCGTCCTTCACCGAGAACGCGAATTCCTTGCACAGCGCGAGCGCCGACGAGTACGCGCGCGTGACCCGCACTTCGCCTTCGCCGTTTTCGAGCGGCAGCGTGTTCTTTACCTTCCACGGCTTCACGTCGCCGACGGCGAGACTGCCGGCCGTCTTCGCGATCGCGTCCTGCTGATTCTGATGGAGCTGCTTCATCGTGCGGTTCACGGCTTCGTCGGTCGCGGCCTGCACGGCGATCCCGACGCCGACGCCGACCGCCGGGTTCGCGGTGACGAGGCCCGTCGCCGCACCGGCAAGCGCGCCGCTCGCCGCGCCGACCGACCCGCAGCCCGACAGCGTGGCCGCCGCCGCGCACAGCGCGCCGATGGCCGCGATACGGATCGCGACGCTCATTGCAGCGAGCCCCAGCGTTCGGTTGCCGGTTCCGCCGACGCCCATTTCCACACGGGGCCGTCGCGGCAGATCGTGGCGACGTAGAACGCCGATTGCGCGGCCTTGTCGGCTTTCGCTGGCGTGTCGACCGCGAACACGATTTCCTTGCAGTCGAGCGGGCCGATGCTGATCATCCGGCTGACCGTCACGCGGCCCTGTTCGTCGTCCTCGATCGGGAACGAGTGGTGCGTCGACCACGGCGCGACGCCGCCCACGTCGAGCGGGCCGGCCGCCTTCGCGATCTGTTCCTGTGTGTAACGGTGTGCGACGCGCTGCGAGTACTGGACGCCCGCACGCGCACCGGCGACGGCGCCGAGGCCGATGCCGGTCGCGACCGCGGCGTTGTTGGTGACCTTGGAGGCGATCGCGGCACCCGCGATACCGGCGCCGGCTGTCGCGCCCTCGCTGTACAGCGAGTTGCAGCCGGACAGCAGTGCGGCCGTGGCGATCGCGGCCAGCACGACGCGCGCCGGAATGGCCCGGCGCGGCGATTCGAAACGAATGTTCATCCCTGAGTGCAAGTCCTGTCTGGGTGAGCGGCAACGCGTGCGCGCCCTCATGCCGCGTCATTGTTTCGCAATTGTCATAGGAAAAATGCAAAGCTTTGACAAATCGCCGGACGGCATCCCGCGCGCGTACGCGCGGCGTTATTGTCGGACAGGTGGATCGTGAGGGGTCGAAACGTTACAAATTGAAGGTAATTGTTACTTTGGGGTGCAAGGAAGCGACCTAGACTTTTCAGTTATGGAATGTTTCTACGACGGCCTCGGGCCGCGCCGCACATGAGACACCCGGCCATGCGACGTTCGAAACGGTTTTCGCCCCGGCCGCCCGACGCAGGGGCGGTCCGCCCGCATTCGCAGACCGACGCGCCATCGGCACCGCCTGCCGGCGCGCCCGGCGAGACGCCGTCCGACGGCGATCACAACCAGGGCGGTGCCCGCCCGGAAGGGCTCGACTATCAGCGGGATCTCGGTCAGGAGCAGGACGCCTGATGTCGTTGCCGTCGTATTCCGCCGCTGCCTTTCACACCTGCATTTCTCACGTCTGAATCGCCGCACGGCCGCCTTCGGGCAGCCGTGCCAGCCTTGGCGCGCGCCGCGCGCCAGCCCATCGAATCGAGGAGGGAAAGCCGCATGAGCAGATTGATCGTGGTATCGAACCGTGTCGCCGCCGGCGAGGACACGCGCCCGAGCGCCGGTGGCCTGGCCGTCGGCGTGATGGACGCGCTGAAGGAAACGGGCGGCGTCTGGTTCGGCTGGAACGGCGAGATCGTCGATGCGCCGGATGCCGAGCCCGCGATCCAGCGAGACGGCAACGTGACCTATGCGACGGTCGGGCTGACCCGGCGCGACTACGACCAGTACTACCGCGGCTTCTCGAACGCGACGCTGTGGCCGGTGTTCCATTACCGCGGCGATCTCGCGCGCTTCGACCGCCAGGAGTACGCGGGCTATCTGCGCGTGAACGCGATGCTGGCGAAGCAGCTCGCCGCGCTGCTGCGCCCCGACGACCTGATCTGGGTGCACGACTATCACCTGCTGCCGTTCGCGCATTACCTGCGCGAGCTCGGCGTGAAGAACCCGATCGGCTTCTTCCTGCACATCCCGTTTCCGTCGCCCGACATGCTGCGTCTCGTGCCGCCGCACGAGGAACTCGTGAAGTTCATGTGCGCATACGACGTCGCGGGCTTCCAGACCGAGGCCGACAAGCAGGCGTTCACCGACTACATCGAGCGGCGCGGCATCGGTGCGGCGAGCGACGACGGGATGCTGCATGCGCACGGGCGTGTCGTGAAGGTCGCCGCCTATCCGATCGGCGTTTATCCCGACGCGATCGCGCAGGCGGCCGTCCAGTACGGCGCGCGCAAGCCGGTGAAGATGCTGCGCGAGGCGCTCGACGGCCGCAAGCTGGTGATGAGCGTCGACCGCCTCGATTATTCGAAGGGGCTCGTCGAGCGCTTCCAGGCGTTCGAGCGGATGCTCGCGAACGCGCCGGGCTGGCAGGGGCGCGTGTCGCTGCTGCAGATCGCGCCGCCGACGCGTTCCGACGTGCAGACCTATCAGCACATTCGCGAAACGCTGGAAGGCGAGGCCGGCCGCATCAACGGCCGCTTCTCGCAGCTCGACTGGACGCCGATCCAGTACCTGAATCGCAAGTACGAGCGCAACCTGCTGATGGCGTTCTTCCGGATGTCGCAGGTCGGCTACGTGACGCCGTTGCGCGACGGGATGAACCTCGTCGCGAAGGAGTACGTGGCATCGCAGGATCCGGCCGACCCGGGCGTGCTCGTGCTGTCGGAGTTCGCGGGTGCGGCGGCCGAACTGACCGGCGCGCTCCTCGTCAATCCGTACGACCTGTCGCAGATGGCCGAGGCGCTCGAGCGCGCGCTGTCGATGCCGCTCGCGGAGCGGCAGGCGCGCCACGAGGAGAACCTCGCGCGGCTGCGCGGAAACGACCTGTCGGTCTGGCGCGATACGTTCGTCGCCGACTTGCGCAGTGTCGCGGCCGCCGCGTCGGTCACGCGGCGCGCGGGCCGGCGGGTCGTGCATGCGTGAGGTCGCACAGGGGCCCGGCGCCGTCGACGACACGAGCGACGACGCCACCCGCCGCTTTTTCGTCGTGACCGGTGGCCCGGGTTCGGGCAAGAGCACGCTGCTCGATGCGCTCGAGCGCGCCGGTTGCGCGCGCTCGCAGGAAGCCGGGCGGGGCGTGATCCGCGACCAGATGGCGATCGACGGTCACGCGTTGCCGTGGCGCGACCCGGCCGCGTTTGCCGAGCTGATGCTGAGCTGGGAGATGCGCTCGTACGATCTCGCGCGGCATGCGCGCGGGCCCGTGTTCTTCGATCGCGGCGTGCCGGACGTGATCGGCTATCTGCGGCTGACGGGGCTGGCCGTGCCCACGCATGCGGAGGCCGCGGCCAACCGTTTCCGCTATCACCCGCGCGTGTTCATCGCGCCGCCGTGGCCGGACATCTATGCGCAGGACACCGAGCGCCGGCAGGATTTCGCGGAAGCCGTGCGCACCTACGACGCGATGGTCGAGTGCTATACGTCGTACGGCTATCGGCTGATCGAACTGCCGCGCGAGAGCGTGCAGGCGCGCGTGCGTTTCGTGATGGACGCGCTCGACGCCGAATGACGCGCGGGGCGGCGCGCGACGGTATCAGGTTGCCGCGTCCGGTCGCGGCGACGCGATGCGCAGCATGCTGACGAGCGCGGCCACCGCCGCGAATGCCGCGGCGACATAGAGCGCGATCGTCGGCCCGCGATCGGGGACGAGCCCGAAAATCAATGCGACGAGCGCGGCGCCGAGCGTCTGACCGGTCAGCCGCGCGGTGCTCAGCATGCCGCCCGCGCCACCGCTGCGCTCGCGCGGCGCCGACGACAGCATCGCGCGGTTGTTCGGCGACTGGAACAACCCGAAGCCTGCACCGCACAGCGCCATCCGCCACACGATGTCGACGGTGCCCGGGTGCGCGCCGATCGTCGCGAGCGACAGCAGCCCGGCCGCGAACAGGGCGAGCCCGATCCCGCCGAGGATGCCCGCCGAATAACGATCCGACAGCACGCCCGCGAGCGGTGCGGCGAACACGATCACGAGCGGCCAAGGCGTCATGTAGAGGCCCGTCTCGACCTGCGAGAAGCCGAGCGAGTGCTGCAGCCAGAACGGCAGCGCGACGAACGCGAGCATCTGCGACGTGAACGACGCCATCGACGTATAGATCGACAGCGCGAACATCGGAATGCGCATCAGGTCGACGGGCAGCAGCGGCGCCGGCTGCGACAGCTGGCGCTTCACGAAGAAGTAGCCGACGACGAACGCGACGGCCAGCTCGGCCGCGACGTACGCATGGCCTTCGCCGTGGCCGAGCCCGTCGACCGCCGTGATCAGCAGACCGAACACGCACGCGTTCATCAGCGCGCTCGGGAAATCGTACGGCGCATCGTGCAGCGGGTTGGACGGCAGCGCGCGCAGGCTGCCGATCACCGCGGCGATGCCGATCGGCACGTTGACCGCGAAGAGCCACGGCCACGATGCGAACGACAGGATCGCGGACGCGACCGTCGGCCCAATCGCCGACGACAGCGCCACGACCATCGCGTTGATTGACAGCCCGCGCCCGAGCATCGACGACGGGTAGATCATCCGCACGAGCGCCGCGTTGACGCTCATGATGCCGGCCGCGCCGAAACCCTGGATCACGCGCATCACGGCCAGCATCGGCAGCGAGCTGGCGAGCGCGCAGCCGAGCGACGCCGCGGTGAACAGCGCGAGCCCCGCGACGTAGATGCGGCGATAGCCGATGCGCTCGCCGAGCGAGGCGAGCGGCAGCAGCGTGATCGTGACCGCGAGCTGGTATGCGTTGACGATCCAGATCGATGCGGCGTCGGACGCGTGCAGGTCGCGTGCGATCGTCGGCAGCGCGACGTTTGCGATGGCGCCGTCGAGCACGGCGAGCGTGATGCCCAGTGCGACGCAGAGGATCGCCCAGTAGCGTTGCGGAAGCGGCAGGCCGGTATCGGCGTTCATGGCGGGAGCAGATGCGTGGTTGTCCGCGCGCCCGGCTGCCGGTTGCGTGCGCAACCATGCGGGAGGGTGGAGGCGGCGATGAGCGGCCCGGCCGGCGCAACTGCGCCGAGGCGGGGCCGGCCGAGTGTATCACCGGGCCGCATTGCGCGACGCCGGCACTCAGCCTTCGAAGTCGAGGCCGCCGAGCCGCACGAGCGGGTCGGCCTGCGTGCGCGACAGGAGATCGATGTCGCGCGCGCCTTCCCATGCGCCCAGCTTTTTCGGGAGGGCGGCCAGGTAGTGCTCGAAGCGCCGCGGGCCGTCCGGTTCCATCAGCCGCTCGATTTCGTCGGTGTCCCAGGTCAGTTCGAGATTCAGCGGATGCTCGAAGCCGCTGACATGCTCATGCGGTGTGCTGCGGATCTGCACACGCGTCGGGTGCCCGTGGCCGCCATACGGGACGACGTCGGTCAGCACGTGATCGGCGAAGAAGGCGGCGATCGCCTGTGCGATGCGCGGGGCGAATTCTGTATCGAAACGGCGGGCGGTTTCGGGCTGCATGAAGGCGTCTCCTGTATGCCGAAAATCCTAGCATGGCGGCGCCGCATTTCGGTGTGCGTGACAGCGGTAATCGCGCGTTACCACTTGCTGCATCTATTACGGCCGCCTGCCGCCACAATGCATCGCATCCAGTACCACTTCGCGTGGGAGCCCATCATGAAAAAAATTGCCGCAGTGTGTGTCCTCGCCGGTTCGCTTGCCGTGGCGGGGCCGGCGTCCGCGCATGGCCGCGACGGCGGCGCCGTCATCGGCGCATTGATCGGCGGCGCGGTGCTGGGCGCGATCGTGACGTCCGCGATGAATCCGCCCGTCGCGTATCAGGCGCCCGTGTACCAGGCACCGGCCTATCAGCCGCCGACGTACTACCAGGCACCCGCGTACCAGCAGCCTGCCTATCCGACCTACCAGCAGGCGCAGTACCAGGACGACGGCCCGAACTATTGCTACGACCGCTACCAGCGTGCATACGTGTGCGGCGCGCCGGTGCGGGGCGGCTACGCGCAGCCGGCCGGGTGGTAAGCGGGCGGATGCGTGACGCGTGAACGGCCGGTGCCGGGCGGCCTGCGCCGCCGACGTTCGCTTCGCCGCACCGGACGACAAAAGGCCCTCGCTTCGTGCGAGGGCCTTTGTTTTTTCGCGGGAGTCCGTTCGTCTGCGTAACACAAGACCGGCAAGACCGGCACGACCGCCCATTGGCGGGCCGTGCGCGGATACAAACGGTTGCAATTGTGCGTCAGTGGCGATGGCCGCCGCCTCCGCCGCCATCGTTCCAGTCGCCGCGGCGTCCGCCGCCGTGCCCCCAGCCGTTACCGCGGTTGCCGCGATCGCCGTCCCAGCGATGGTAGTCGCGCCGGCCGCGATCCCAGTCGCGTCCGCCGCCACCGCCCCAGATGTTGACCGTGCCGTACACGGGGGACGGCGCGTATGCGTAGCCCGGATCGGAATAGTAGGGCTGGCCGTAGCCGTATCCGGCGTCCGGGGCGACGACGCAGCCGGCCAGCAAGGTCGCGACGCCGGCGGCAGCAATGAGCTTCAGCATGATGTTCTCCGTTGGTTCCCCTATAAGTACCGCGCAAGGGGATTGCCAGCTGTTTGCAATTGTGTCGTCAAATTACGGCGCCGTAAGGTCATGCGACGAAAGTGTTAGCATCCGGAGCTCATTTGTTTTTCAGGAGTACCTCGATGAAATTCGCGATCCGGGCCGCGCTGGCCGCCTTGTGCGTGACGACTGCCGCCGCCTGCGTGGCCGCGCCTGCATCGGCGCCCGCCGTGCCGGCCGAGTCGATCAAGATGTTTCCGCAGGCAGCGGCCGGCCAGCAGCGCGTCGTGATCGCGCTGCCCGCGCTCGAGAACGAAGGCGATGCGCGCGTCGAGCTGATGATCGGCAAGACGTTGCAGACCGACTGCAACCAGCAGTGGTTCGGCGGCGAGCTAACCGCCGAGGACGTGAAAGGCTGGGGTTATACGTACTACCAGCTCACCGACGTGAAGGGCCCGGCGTCGACGCTGATGGCGTGCCCGGGCCAGGCGCCGCAGCAGCGGTTCGTGCAGGTGCGCGGCGATGGCCAGCTGCTGCGCTACAACAGCCGCCTGCCGCTCGTCGTCTATGTGCCGGACGGTTTCGAGGTGCGGTATCGCGTGTGGCATGCGTCGAAGGACGTGCAGCACGCTGAAAGGCAGTAACGCGCGGGGCGGCCGTGTGCGGCGGCGTCCTGCCGCTACGCGCCGCCCATACCGACGAGCGCTGGCCACGCGGCCAGCGCAGCCATCGCGACAGCCTCGAGATCGCGACGGCTCGCACCATCGCGCGCCTGGATCGACATCCCCTGCTGGACGGTTACGTAGTACCGCGCGATCGCGTCGAGGTTCGCGTGCGCCGAGATCTCGCCGGTCGCGACACCTTGCCTGAGGCGTTCGCGCAGACTCTCGACCGTGCCCTCGCGCATCGCGATCAGCGTTTGCCGAACCGTATCCGAGCGCTCGGCCGGATGCAGCGCCGACAGCACGACCAGGCAGCCAGCCGGCTTCGATCGCCGCGTGAACACGCGTGCGGTATCCATCAGGTAGTTCCGCACGGCGTCGTGTGCGCTGCCGGCCTCCTCGACGCCCCCCCAGATTTCTTTTCCCTCCGTTGCGCGGTAGTGATCGAGCGCCTGCCGGAACAATGCTTCCTTGCTGCCGAACGCCGCATACAGGCTCGGCGATGCGATGCCCATCGCGGCCGTCAGGTCGGTCATCGACGCGCCCTCGTAGCCGAGGCGCCAGAACACCTCCATGGCGCGTTCCAGCGCCGCTTCCTTGTCGAAGCTCCTCGGTCGGCCCCGTTCAGCCATTGCGTCCGTTCCTTCGTCGATATCTGTATCGATCGATAAAATAAATCAATTGACTGTGCCGCGCAACTTGCCACATTCTGTGCCGGTCGTTACATAAATGAGGAAAGGAACCGACATGAATCGACTTCAGGGCAAGCGTGCACTCATCACGGGCGGCAGCCGCGGTATCGGTGCGGCGATCGCGAAACGGCTGGCGGCCGACGGCGCGGACGTCGCGATTACCTACGAGAAATCGGCCGAGCGGGCGCAGGCCATCGTTGCCGGCATCGAAGCGCTGGGCCGGCGCGCCGTCGCGATCCAGGCCGACAGCGCCGATCCGGTGGCCGTGCGCGACGCAGTGGATCGTGCCGCGGAGGCGTTCGGCGGTCTCGACATCCTCGTCAACAACGCGGGGATTTTCCGGGCCGGCGGGCTGGATGATCTCACGCTCGACGATATCGACGCGACGCTGAACGTGAACGTGCGCGCGGTGATCGTCGCGTCGCAGGCGGCGGCGCGGCATCTCGGCGAGGGCGGGCGCATCGTGTCGACCGGCAGTTGCCTCGCCACGCGCGTGCCCGATGCGGGGATGAGCCTCTATGCGGCGAGCAAGGCCGCGCTGATCGGCTGGACTCAGGGGCTCGCGCGCGATCTGGGCCCGCGCGGCATCACGGTCAATATCGTGCATCCGGGGTCGACGGATACCGACATGAACCCGGCCGACGGCGAACACGCCGGCGCGCAGCGTTCGCGGATGGCGATCCCGCAGTACGGCAAGGCCGACGACGTCGCGGCGCTCGTTGCGTTCGTGGTCGGGCCGGAGGGGCGGTCGATCAACGGGACGGGATTGACGATCGACGGCGGCGCGAACGCGTGATCGCGTGATGGCGGACGCCCGGTGTTAGTGGACCGGGCGGCGTGGCGTTCGTTATCGGCAGCCGAGCCGTTGATGCTCGGCTTCGAGATCGGCGCGCTTGTCGTAAGCGCGCAGTTCGTTGCGCGGCTTGCCGTCCGGGCCCATCCCGCGCACGACCTTCTGGCCGCGGTCGGGGGTGTGCGTCACGGCGTCGATGCCGGCGGATAGTTCACGGCACCGTGAGTCGGGGGAGGGGTTATCCGGGCGCGGTGCCGCTGCGTTCGCGATGTTGGCGATGCCGGGGCTGACATAGCGCTGCTTCGCGGGCGCGGTGACGGTGTCGGCGGCGTTCGCCGTGCCGGTAATCGCGGAAAGTGCGGCGAGCGCCGCGATCGTTCGAATCATTGCGGAAGTCCGGATGCTGAAGAAGGTTCGGAATTCTACGCAATGTCTGACGTGGGGCTGCGGCGATCGGGCAGGATGCGATCGCGTGTCGCAGGCGGTGCCGGCGGCTGAATGTTCCGCGATTTGGCTGCGATGCCTGCCAGGCGGTGCACACGCAGCAGTGCATGCGGAAAGCAAAAAGCCCGCTTGCTTTCGCAAAGCGGGCTTCGGTATTGGTTGCGGGGGTAGGATTTGAACCTACGACCTTCGGGTTATGAGCCCGACGAGCTGCCAGACTGCTCCACCCCGCGGCGCGAAGTGTACGTGGGCTGATGCCGAGAGTCAAACGATCTTTGATTTGCGTCGCATGGAACCTGCGGTTTACCGGCAGGCTCGGCACGCATCGTGAAGGTCGCACAGAAGGGTGACCTGCTCACGAAAGGCCAAACTTGGCCGATCGACAACGGTCGGTAGATCGTCAAAAATCACGATTCGCTCCGCACACCGTGAAGAGCCGTGTTTGAATGAAAAAATAATGGAGTAGGTTCGAATGAGCTTTCACACTCAGGTTTCGGTTCATCCGTTCGATGGTGAGCCGTTGAATGTTGCCAGTGTCCGTGAGGAACTCTTGAGGTTTCTTGACGAATATTCGCTAAGCCACGACGTATTGACCAACCTCACCGAAGCATGTGGTTCGGCTCTACCAACGTCAACTCTCTTCTTTCTGAACAGCATGGCGATCGTCATGCTGTTCGACAAGTTGGCTTCATGCCTGCCGAACGCGTCGTTCGCGGTAAAGGGCTCTGGCGAGGATCACCGCGATATATGGGTGCGAGAGTATGCCGACGGAGTGGCGACGTTCGAAGCCGGGCCGTTCGACGAGTAAGCTGGCGGCAGTCCAACATCGTCGCGCCTCGACCGTCGCCGGCGGTGGGGCGGAAAGGGCGAGTTGGGGCGCGACCAGTGTTGATGCGTTAGCGAGCTGATGCGATATCTGCGCGTCCGTGAGAGGTATTGTTGGTATCTGCTGATACCAACGAAAATCGCAAGAGTCTCGGGTACGGCTGGGCGGTAGAGTGGCGCCAGACGGGGGCGAAGCGGGGAGATTCTTGTGAATCCGGGGGATGGCTGAGAGCTTGGCTGGTCCCCGACAGAATTCATATCTCTAGGCTGGGGGCGGCGTCTCAACGCTAATGATCCGCAGATACCAACAAAAATACCAACAGAGGCATTGGCCTACGCGTTATTGGCCGGGGGATCGGCCGCACGGAACTTGTTGTGCAGCCGGAAGCAAAAATATTTGGAGATTTGGAGATAAACCTCAATTTCGGCTTGTCAGCTATGTCTGGCAAGGGTCCGATTGTCTCCAAGTGTATCTCCAAAACACTCATTTCTTTGGAGACAATTCTGGAGATATACGGTCGGGGGTAGTGGCCAGCCGGCGAGCGTTGCGTGTCATCCCCCGCTATCTGGAACGCTGCGCGCAAAGAATTTCGCCACGCCGCCGCTGTCCCGGCGATGGTACGAAATCGGCCAAGCCGCGATTGTGAGGTCCGTTGTTGCGTGACTCTATCTAGCTGCAACGCCTTATTCGCCGCACGGCTTACATGCTTCCGATCGGGTAAGCTCAGGGGTGAACGTTGGCATTCGGTCACGGGGTATGAGAGCAAAGAAGCGGATGCAAGCTTCGACTGCCGGCGGATTTGCAGGGTAAGGGGCGACAAAGGAGTCTAGAGAATGGACAAAGCCAATATCGTGGACGAGCAGGGGTATTTTTGGTGGCGCGACGAGAAATATCCAAGCGCTCAGTTTGCCCCGGAGCAACACGTTACTGGATGGCTGAAGATCTCCGGGAATGGTGAGATACGTCTTGAGCTGGATGGGGTTCTGCCGACTGGCAAACATCCTCTTGAGCAAATAACGGACAACCTTTCGAGGAAGCTGCCATTCCGTTCGATACAGGGTATTACTAAAAAGACAGGGAAAAGGGTACTTTTGATCGATGCGGTGGGTGTGGGTGGTCAATTCAACTCGAATCGATTTTCGTTCGAAAAATACATCGCAACAATGTGTCTGGTTGGCGACATTGATCTGCCGAGGAAGGCAGACGTTCCTCGCTTCTCTGCTGTTGAGGTTGATTTAACTGGTTTTGAGAACTGGCTTCATTTGGGGACGCTGGATGTAAAAAATACCAGACGCACAATGACGTTAAAAAGTGAGGTGGTTCGCGACGTTGTATTTAACACGTCTGTCGGACGGCTCACGTTTGAAAAGCATACTGAAGTCGTTGAGCCAAACGGGCTGCACCGGTTTGAGGCCAAAGTCAGGGAGTACATGACGCTCACGTTCCAGCATAAGAAGGCGCTCGCTCCCGATCAAGTCCGAGACGAGTTTGGTGCGATGCAAGACCTCATGACTTTGTTGACTAATTCACACTACGCGTTAGCGTGGCCGGTAGTAAGGATCTCTCGAACAAAGAAATTCTTCAATTTTTACTTTCGCCGAATTGGAAGTTCCGCTTCGCCGCCTGAATTGCATGAGCTGCCAATAAACTTTGTTCAGTTGCAGGGGAGTTTTGGGGGGTTGTACGAGGCGTGGAGAATTAAGAGAGATGAGTTTGGTGCTGGATTTTACTCTTATCTGTCAACTAAAAGAGATGTTAATCTGTACGTTGAAAATCACTTTGCGAATCTGGTGCAAGGGCTGGAATATTTTCATCGGACAAAGTACGGATCCGTACAGCCGGATGGCCCGCTACTGGAGAAAATTACACGGATTCTCGACGGAGTTGAGTCGACAAAGGACAGGAAATGGCTTGCTGGGAGGCTGCGACATGCTGCCGAACCGTCACTCGAAGAGCGGTTGAACGAGATATTCGTGACGCTTCCGCTGGATATTGACGGAAATCGCCTCCGATTATTCGCTAAATCGTGTGCCGATATTCGCAACGATCTGGCTCATTT
The DNA here is from genome assembly GCF_003294055.1 of Burkholderia reimsis. NCBI lineage: Bacteria > Pseudomonadati > Pseudomonadota > Betaproteobacteria > Burkholderiales > Burkholderiaceae > Burkholderia > Burkholderia reimsis. The sequence goes on along the minus strand of NZ_QMFZ01000034.1, from coordinate 30,156 downwards.
TGGCGGTCAGCGAACGCGCGAGAGATCGGCAGACTTTCTGCTGGAGCTGTCCCGAAAAAGTGTTGCACTGGGATTTTTCTATCACATGACGCTCTTGCGCGAAATCGGTTTGAGTGACCAACTGATCAAAGAGTGGTTGCGGCCGGGAATTGCCACTATGCGAGCGCGAGCTGCGCTCGTCGAAAGCGGTATTTTGGACAAGAGTGCACTTACCGGAAAGTGACTTTGGGCGGCCTATTGTACGGAATCGCGAACTCGCATGATCGTCTGGCGGCTCGTACCGTACAGCTTGGCGAGACCTGCCACACTTGCCCCTTCCCTCAGGTTCTGGCGAACTTCGTTTTGCTGCTGCTTTGTTAGTGCGGAGGGACGGCCCATTGCCTTCCCTTCAGCCTTTGCTCGCGCAATACCGGCTTGTGTTCGCTCGATCAGCAGGTCACGCTCAAATTCTGCAACGGCGTTTAGAACTTGCATTGTCATTCGGCCCGCCGCGCTGGTGAGGTCAACGCCGCCGAGCGCAAGACAATGAATTCGAATGCCACGATCCGCGAGAGCTTCCACGGTTGCGCGCACGTCCATCGCGTTCCGACCCAGCCGGTCGAGCTTGGTCACAATCAGCACGTCGCCTTCTTCCATCTTCAGCAGCAACTCAGCGAAACCCGGCCGCTGATCCGCGCATACGCTTCCGGAGATGCTTTCAGTAACGACCCTGCGCTTGTCCACGTTGAAGCCGGCCGCCTCGATCTCGCGGAGTTGATTGGCTGCCGTCTGGTCGGTCGTACTGACGCGGGCGTATGCAAAGGTTCGGGACATGTCGAGTTCTTAGCGTGTTCGAAAAGGATGTCCGAATCATATCCTATGTACGTAAATTGAAAACCCTTATTTTCGGACATTCTGTCATGTACATGTCCGAAAGGGTTCGGTTTCGGACAGGGCAAAGATTGAAGTCTATTGGTGCTGAGTGGGGGCGAGGGCACCAGCTCGATTTGGCGCTATCGTTTCGTTGCGTCGTCGCCGTTGCAGAGGTGCACGGTTAAAACATCGACGTCAGCATGGGCGCCGTCCAACGGCGATAATCGGCGTAGTGCATTGCGGATTGCTTGGTACAAAAAGACCATTCGGGGAAATCATGAACAATAATTTTGTGTCTGCCGATCCGACAGATCCTTCGTTGGGCACGCCTCTCGGAAGCGACTTGGCAGAAGTTCATCCGCGTAGAGATGCTTTCGGGTACGCATCGTTCGCCCGAGCAATCGCAGGTGCAGTCCGTACGACTCCGAGTCCGGCGGGTCTCGTCATGGCAATAGATGGCCCTTGGGGGGCAGGGAAAACGACCCTGCTGAACTTCGTCAAGCACTACCTTGTTGAAGCCGACGCGGCAGACGGTACCGGCGGCCAGTTGATACTGATCGATTTCAATCCGTGGTGGTTTGCCGATGGGGAGCAGTTGGCGCGGCAGTTTCTGCAGCAGTTTGCCGCGCAACTACCAGTGGACAAGGACACCCGCCTTGATGCCGTCAAATCTGCGATTGCGGGTTATGCGGACGCGATTGGGGAGGCCGCGAGTTGGGGGATCGCGCTAAAGACAGGCACCAAGTGGCCAATGGTTCAAAAGATTGTCGGAGGACTGTTGCGCAAACTTGCGCCGCGTGAGAAGGATGTTGCCGCTCTGAAACGTTCAATTTCCCGGTCGTTGGACTCCGCAGGGAAGCGATTCGCGGTAGTCGTCGATGACATCGATCGCCTTCGGCCGCTCGAAGTAAATGAAGTATTCCGGGTGATCAAAGCTATCGCCGATTTTCCGAATGTTGTCTATCTCTTGGCCTATGACGGTAGCGTTGTTTCTCAATCCCTTGAGAGTTCGATGGGGATTCGTGATGGTCGAGCGTACATGGAAAAGATCGTGCAGGCCCAGTTTTCATTACCCGCCGTGTCCCGGGCAAAGCTATTGCGAAAGCTGTCTTCTGATCTCGATGAGTTGCTTGCCCGGATCGGGGTGGACGAGTTCGACAATGATCGTTGGGTAAACGCATTCCATGAAGGATTGGACAGGCTTGTCAGGAGGCCGCGCGACATTGTCCGGATCATCAATGCGCTGTCCGTCACAGTGCCCCCCTTGCTGGGCGAGGTGAATGTTGTCGACTTCATCGCTCTAGAGTTCTTGCGTGTTTTTGCGCCGACTGTTCACCTTGCAATCAAGGAAAATGAAGGAATGTTTGTCGGGCTCTCGGGGAATGATGCTCGCGGGGCCGAAGGAGCGTTTCACGATGGGTGGCTAAACACGGTATCCCATGAACAGCATGATGCGGTCCGCAACGTAGTACAACGACTTTTTCCGCGTCTACAGTCTCTTTGGAGCAACGTTCACTTCGACGCGTCAGAGGTGCGTCGATGGAGTGCAGATGCAAGGGTTGCGGCTCCGGATCACTATCCAAAGTACTTTGAATTCAACGTGCCAGACCATACTCTCAGTCGTGCCGAGCTTCGCGCATTTATCGCGCTTGGAGCTGATGTCGACGCTCTTGAAAGTCGCTGGCGCGCTGCGATGATGGAGCGGCGCGAAGATGAGACAACAAAGGCGCACGACTTAATTGACGCGCTTGTGGAGCGGGACGATCTCGATGCCGCCTTCGCGAGAAGCTGCCTTGAAGCAATATTTCGGCTGGGCGACGCATTTCTTGTTGACTTGGCTAACCGGCCGCAAGGGTTCTTTGGCGTGCCACCGGAAGTGAGACTTTATTGGCTCGCCAATCACCTTGTAGCACGTCTGCCGGAAGCAGCTCGCGAGGATGAATTTTTGGAGGTAGTACGCGGATCTTCGTCGGTGACCTGGCTATGCCACCTCGCCACGAGTATCGATGCCATGAATCGTCCCGATGCTGATCGGCGAGAGTCGGCATTTCAGGGATTCTCATCGATCACTGTGAATGAAATCGTGCGCCTTGCTCTCGGTCGAATTCGCGACGCCGCATATGACAGAAGTCTTCTCACCCATCCGGATCTCTTGTTTTTTCTGCATAGATGGAGCGAATGGGGGGACTCCGACGAAGTGCGTGTTTGGGTACGCGGGGTTACCGATAGCGACGCTGGGTTGCTACTTCTTCTCAAGGGGGCAATACGCGTTTCGACAGTACAGCAAATTTCGGACGCGTTTTCTCGACGCGTGGAATCGATTCGGCCCAGTGATCTTGCAGCCTTCATTGACGTAACGTCTCCCGACTTCATGTCTCGCATTGCCACTATTCGCGAGCGAACAGATTTGAGCGGAGACGATCGAAGGACAATTGAACTTTTTGAACAAGGGATGGCGCGGCGGGCATCTGGCTCAAGGGACTAAACCGATTTGCTCGATTCGTGCTGGCGGGCCACATGCTGGCGGTGTGTGGAGGGGGCCAGTCTTCGAATTCTCGTGAGAAAATGTTGTCCGTCGAGCCTAGGGCGGCCACCTGAAAACCGGACACCTTCACCGGCTGGCTCGGCGTTCTTCGTGAAGGCCGCACAGAAGGGTGCGCTATTGCTACGTACAAAGACACCTAGTTCCGCTCTCAAGCACAAATCACGCGCCGGTTTTCGCACACGGCGTTCGAGGCAATGTGCCAGAAGAAGCATTCTCTCTTTCGCCGCCATAGACGCAAAACACCGAGCGTCCCAGCCTTTTGCTGCGGAGGACGGTGAAAGTCCATTCGGGCGGATGCAAGACATCATTCCACGCGATGTGCCGGTTGGGGAGGCTATGGCCTTGCTCGCCGGCCTGCTCGTCAAGTGCATTGACGAGGATGATCTGCGCACGGCGCAAGAGCTGATGAAGCATGAGTTGTTTAATAGCCGTACGTTGGAAGGAGTGGTGCTATACGCGCGGCGTGAAACGGAATCCGCACTGCTCGAACGAATTAATGCTTTGCATGGTCAGCTTGCCGAGCACGCTGAAGAGCGCGACATGTCGCAAGCGTATTTGGCGCAGCTCCAAGCTGAACAACGAGAGCGGCAAGATCAGGCCATGCGCGAGAGGCAAAAGGCCATCAAGCCGGCTCAGGCTGCACGGCTTGCTGGTGCAAAGAATACAAAGATCGTCGAGGAATTTAACAGGCGTCGGCGTAGTGGCGAGGACTTTCAGGGGCGCAATGTTTGCTCAGATATTGCGGCTCGCTTCGGCGTCACGGCTGATCACGTGCGCAAGCTGAAACGGGCTTGGCTTGCGACGTGAATTGATAAAACGAGATTGACGCAACGATAGTCTTGTTTTGCATAGTGCTAAACGCGATTGTCGATACGTCGGTCGCGTTTGGTGCTTCAAGCTCCCGGTTGTGCCGATGGTGGCACAGCTACGCTAAGGGAGCACAAATGTCTGCAAGCAAAACATTCGCGTCACAGGCCCCGGTCGGATTGCCGCTTGACGGCTTTTCGCGTTGGAGTGATCTGCGGCCCTTCATCCCGTTGTCCCGCGAGACGGTCCGACAGCGCGAGTTGGAAGGGCGCTTCCCGCGTGCAAGTCGTTTGACGCAGCGCTGCACCGTCTGGTCGAATCGAGAGATTCACCGCTGGATGGCCAACCCGTTGACTTATCGCACTGCCGATGCTGCGTGCGAAGTGAAGGAGGGCGCGTGATGACGAATAGCGTGAATGTGACGAGCGCGCGCGTGGCAGCGCGAGAAGCCAAACGAGACGCCGATACGGCATTCTACGACAGCGAGTTGGAGCGCCAGCGCGAGCGATTCGCCGAAGCGCACGTGCGTTGCGTGGACGAAGGTCGACGCGAGGCGGCTTGTTGGATCGCGGCGGCGGCCACGGTATTCGAGCGCGACGCCGAACGTATGCCGTCGCGTGCTAAGCGCGCGGTCGAACTCCTCAAGCATGCGGTTTTCATGCTCGATCCGAAGGCCCCGGCATGATGTCTCATCAAAGTCACTTTGCCGCTTTGGAAGGCACGGCACGTCGGTTGCATGACGACCCTGTCACAGGTCCGTCCCTTCAGCGATTTGCGCATCGAGGCGGTGCGCAGTATCCTGTGAATGTCGCTGAGACAACAGCGGCCCGGGGTGACAGCCGGAATAGTTCCAAGGCGGACAACCGCCTTCGCGCGGTTTTTTTACGTCCGTACACCTTGCGCCTTCTATGGTCGGGCCTTGGTGGGGGTGCGTTCGCGCACGCCGGTTCCCTTGGACGCCGGTCTGTCAACCCTGCCATGTGCCCGGCCACCCCGATTGACAGCGGGGACCGGGTTCGTCAACCCGTCCAAGGAGGTCGCACCCAATGCGCCAGTTGCCGCACGCCCATACCGGGCAGCAATCCCACCTCATTCAATCCATCGTCCGTGCAGCCTTGCGCGACGCGGCAACCGCGAGCACGTATCAAGACGCGCTCGACGCAACCGGCGCGGCACTGGCAGCAATTGCTGCGCTCGTTCGTGCGGAGGTGCGTCATGGCTGAGCTGCGCTGCAAGATTGGCGATCTGGCGATCGTCACGCAATGCGATGCACGCTCGCGTATCGGCATGCTGGTTGAGGTGGCATCGGCTCGCCCGACGCCCGATCACGATTGGCGCGTGCGGATCTTGGGCGGCCCTGTCTCGGGGCGTAGCGTCTGCGGTCGCCGGTCTGGCGACTTCACGCACGCGGCAGTCTATGACTGGAATCTCACGCCGATTCGCGGCGAAGCGGAGCTGGATTGCGCGATCGACGTCGGACAGCTCCTCGCGTCGATTCTGGAGGTGCGCCATGTCTAAATACCGCCTGCCGAACGAAGTCACGATGATCGCCATGTGCGCGGCCCATCAGTTCGCCCAGCTCGAAGCCTTGTTCGATGCTGTCCGCTCACATCTTGCGGAGGGCACCTACGAGCGAGCGCTCGTCGACATGGGGCAAAGCGTCGCGAGCCGCTATTCGGCCGAAATGCGCCGTACTGCGCAGCCGGAGGCGTGCCATGACTGATCAGCGCATCCGAACCGCGGTTATCAATGGCTTCGATAATGCGCCGCCGCTCGATACCGGCGCTCCGATCGAGCTGCAATTCGCCGTCGACCTGGGCGCGATCTGCGCCGACGCATGGCTCGACCTGAAAGGCGACGTACGGCTGCACGACTACGCGGCGCATCAAGCCGCTGCGTTCGCACGCGGCATGGAATCCGCCATGCAGGACGCGGGCGACGTCGACGCGCACCGCGTGACGATCAGCCGTCAAGCGTTCGCGGCCGGCCTGATGGGGCGCGTGCAGCAGCATCTGTTCGCGGCGCTCGGCCTCGTCACGCGCGAACCGCGCACGACGCACTGAGGGGCGGTCATGGCAAAGACGAACAAGAATGCCGTACAACCGCTCGCGTCGGACTTCGTGGCCGAGGTGAATCGCCCCGATCACAACCGCATCGGCACCCGGATCAGCGATGCAATGGAGCTGCTGGACAGCCTGCATTGGGCGGCCGACAAGGCCATGTCCGACGATGACTACTGGCTTGTGCTGAGCCTGTTCCGCGCGTCACTGCCGTCGATCGGCGCAGCGCTGGAGGCGGCCAACGACGCCCTTGGCGAGTCGCGGCTCGGCCGCTACGTCTACAGCAACGACGTCACGGCCGGCGGGGCGGTTCTGTCGGTGCCTCGCGCGGCCGGCTAACGCTCCGCCGCTAGGCATCGTCGCATCATTCAATTCTTCGCGCGTCGGGTAGCTGCTTTTCCGATATGGACTACTAATCGGAAGCCGACCGACGCGCGTCCAGTGGGAACCTATGAGTAACGCACCCATGTCCGAATTCGAGCGGGCGAGAGTCGCGCTCGGCTATGTCCCGCCTGACGACCGCGACACGTGGAGTCAGGTGGGGATGGCGCTCAAGGCCGAGTTTGGCGAGGAGGGCTTCGCCCTCTGGAACGAATGGAGCCAAGGCGCGCAGAACTACAACGGCAAGGACGCGCGGGATGTGTGGAAGTCGTTCAAGGGCGGCAAGATCACCATCAACACGCTGTTTCACCTCGCCAAGCAAGGCGGCTTCGATCCGCGCGCGCATCGGGCGAAGCCGGTCGATCCAGTGGAGCGCGAGCGGCAGAAGGCCGAGCGCACGGCCCGCGAAGCGGCCGAGCTGGCCGAGCTGACCGAGAAACAGCAAACCGCGTCAGCGCTCGCCGAATCGATCTGGTCGGCGGCCGAGCCCGCGCCGGCCGATCACCCGTACCTCGTTCGCAAGCGCATTCCGGTCGACGCGCTGCGCGTCTATCGCGGCGGCTTGTGCATCGGCACGGCCGCATGCAACGGCGCACTCGTCATCCCGGCCCATGACGCGGACGGCAAGCTGTGGACGCTGGAGTTCGTCCTGACGGACGGCCAGAAACGCTATCTGCCGAACGGCCGCAAGGCGGGCTGCTTCTCGCTGATCGGCGGCCCGCTATCTTCCGCGCCGTCGACGGTGCTGATCGGCGAGGGTTACGCCACGTGCGCGACGCTCGCGGCCGCGACCGGCTATCCGGCCGCCGTCGCGTTCGACGCAGGCAACCTGCACGCGGTTGCGACGGCGCTGCGCGGCCAGTATCCGGACGCCAGCATCGTCGTGTGCGCCGACGACGACCACGCGACGAAGGGCAATCCGGGCGTGACGAAGGCTCGCGCGGCGGCCGAGGCCGTCGCCGGCATCGTCGCGGTGCCCGACTTCGGTCCGAATCGCCCAGCGGCCGGCACCGACTTCAACGACCTGGCTGTCCACCTCGGCCCGGATGCGGTGGCCGCCGCCGTGCGCGCCGCGCTCGCGCCGGCCGGCGCGGCGGATGCGGGCAAGCCCAAGGTCGCGCCAGCCGTCGCGAAGCCCGCCAAGCGCCCGAAAACGGCCCGCGCGCAGGACGGCAAGTCGCGGTTCGTCGTCGACGACAAGGGCGTGTGGTTTCACGGCTTCAACAATCAGGGCGACCCGCTTCCGCCGCATTGGGTCAGCACGCGGATCGACGTGATTGCCGAGACCCGGAACGAGATGAATAGCGAGTGGGGTTACCTGCTCGAATTCACGGACCGTGACGGCATCCTGAAACGATGGGCGGTGCCGGCCGGGTTGTTTGCCGGCGACGGCACGGAGCTGCGCCGCATGCTGCTCGATATGGGCGTGAAGCTCGGCGTGACGCAGATCGCCCGCACGCAGATCGCGAACTATGTGCAGATGGCGCAGCCGGACGAGCGCGTGCGTTGCGTGCCGCGCGTCGGCTGGCATCACGGCGCGTTCGTGCTGCCCGATCGCGTGATCGGGACCGGCAAAGAGGCATTGATCTATCAGGCCGATACGCCGATCCAGAGCCAGTTCAAGGAGCGCGGCACGCTGGACGACTGGCAACGCGAGGTCGCGGCCTACTGCGTCGGCAATAGCCGGCTGCTGTTCTGCGTCGCTACCGCCTTCGCTGGTCCGCTGCTGCACTTCTCCGGGCTCCAGTCGGGCGGGTTTCACCTGCTCGGCACGACGTCCAAGGGCAAGTCGACGGGCGGCGTCATCGCCGCGTCCGTGTTCGGCTCGCCCGATTACGTGCGGAGCTGGAAGGCGACCGACAACGCGCTCGAAGCCGTCGCCACGCAGCATAGCGATGCGCTGCTGATCCTTGATGAAATCGGGCAGGTCGAGCCGCGTCTGGTCGGCGATGTGATTTACATGCTCGCGAACGAGTCGGGCAAGGCCCGCGCGTCGCGTAGCGGCTCGGCCAAACCCGTGCTCACGTGGCGGCTGCTGTTCCTGTCGAACGGCGAAAAGAGCGTGTCCGCGCTGATGGCCGAAGGCAACAAGCCCATGAAAGGCGGTATCGAGGTGCGCTTGCCCGCGATCCCGGCCGAGGTCGGCGAAATGGGCGTTGTGGAGAAGCTGCACGGCTTCCCGACGCCGGCCGCGCTGATCGAGCATCTAGAGCGGCACGCCGGCATGCACTACGGCACGGCCGGCCCCGCGTTCATCGAGTGGGCATCGTCGCAGGCCGGCGAGCTGGCCGAGCATCTGCGTGTGCGCGTCGACGAGCTGGTCGGGCAATGGGTGCCGGACGGCTCGCATTCGCAGGTCGCGCGTGTCGCCAAGCGGTTCTGCCTCGTTGCGGTGGCCGGCGAGCTGGCGACGGCGCACGGCCTGACCGGCTGGCCGCAGGGCGAATCGGTGGAGGCCGCGCGTCGCTGCTTCGAAGGCTGGCTCGAACTGCGCGGCGGCACGGGCAATTCGGACGAAGCGGATGCGGTGCGGCAGGTGCTGCACTTCCTCGTCGCACACGGCGACAACCGTTTCGTGTGGATGAACCGGGCGCAGGACGATCATCGGCCAAACGCACCGCACCGCGCAGGCTGGAAACGACTCGTGAAACAGGACAAGAACAGCATCGCGATTGAGTCGAATCAAGCCTATTACGCGGAGTTCGGCGACAAGATGAGCGCCGAAGATGCGGAGTGCGTCGAGACGGAATATCTGATCGAGTCGACCGTGTTCCGTAAGGATGTGTGCGCCGGCTTCGATCACAAGATGGTCGCGAACGCGCTGATAAAGCGTGGTGTGCTGAGGCCCCGCACCGACGGCTATCCGTACCGACGTGAGCACATTCCGGGACATGGCCCGGCCATGGTCTACCGTGTGCTGCCGTCCATCTTCACGCTTGAGCTGTGAAATGCACCGCCGCCGTCCGGGAGGGCGGTGGCGGGCATTCCTTTGCGCGGCATTTTTGGCCTGCGCGTCAAAGTTACTTTGAGCGATCCGCTCCAGATGGAACCGGGCGGGCGGTTGCCGCGAATCTTGCCGTCACCGCAACAATCCGGGCTGGTTTATCTCCAGTATCTCCAGCGTTCTCCAAATCGCTTGGAGACACGCGAAGCCTTACCCCACAAGGCTTTGCGGCCGATTCAGGCGTTTATCTCCAAATCTCCAACTCGTTTTGCACTGAGCGGACAGGCGTCGACCAACTGTATCGACCGCGAAGCCAGACGGGGCACGGCTATCCGGGATTCGACGCGGGTCAATGACGTGTTTTCGAGGGGGTGTTCGCGACGCGCCCCGATCGGGCATTGTTGCGCCGGCCGCAAGTGTCGGGGTGGCCGGAAAGCGGGGGACCCTGCGTCTAGGGCAAAGACGCGGGGGCTCACACCCGCGTGTTTTTCCTACTCCCGGCGCGCCTAAGGGGGGTCATATTCATACCCAAATGCAGGGGTTCGACAGTGCGGTGGCAATTCCGAAAAATCGGTGGAGGATGCGTGGCAAGGGGGGCATAGCAATGCCGTAGGTCGACGCGGAACATCGCCCAAAGATCACGCTAGTCGAAATGTTCCGTTCTAGTGTTTTGTGCTGCTTGTGGGACCATCACTCGCCGCTGATAATCGCGTCGGCGGGTAGAGGAGAAACACTATGAAAGGTGGTTGGCAAGCCCCATTGGCCGTATTGGTCGTTGTGGTCTTCTTCGCGGCGTTCGGCGCCAAACCAATGCAAAGCGCGGCAGACATAGCGGCGTGGGTGCAGGGCGTCGGTTCACTACTCGCGATCATTGCGGCGATTGGCATTTATACCAAGCAATACAAGGATAAACAGGCCGACGACGCAAACGAAACGCGGGCGTTCGTGGAAGCGATTCGCGAAGAGGTTCAGGCGGCATGGGATGGCTATAACGCTGAGATACATCCAGCGCTATTGGCATTGCCTGACGGACAGCCGTTTAATGTTGTCTACCCTGTCTCGACTGAGACATTCCCCATATACCAAAACGGAGCGTCGATGGTGGGGAAGATAGACGATCCCGAATTGCGCCGCATCATTGTCAAGACCTACTCACTGGCCAGAGGCTTGATTTCGACTTTCCAGCTTAACAACTCACTGCTGGCTGAACACAAGCAGCTATCGCTTCTATATTTCCAGCCTAATCGGGATGCAGTCCTTGAGGCTCACGCTAGGGCCGTGTGTGACTACGCAGCTAAGTTGAAGGAGCGTGACCGGTGGATAACCGAGGTCGTAGGTGCGCTTTTCGTCCGCACGAATCAATGGTTGGCAACTCATCCCGCACACTAGCTGTGTGCTTGCCATCACGTGGATCGCGTTGCGCACCCGTGCATCCGTTTCTCTCGAAGACACGGGGCGCTTCGCTCGGCGAGAGTGGTCCGCACGTTGACAAGCGACGGGGATGGTCTCCGCTGGTTAACGCGCTGACACAATGCGGATGACTTCCGCACCTGCCTTGAGCTGGTCAAGGTGATCGCCCCATACCTGCATCATTCGCCTGCGTTCCGGTAGGTATTCAGCGTGAACGTAGGCGGCAGTCACCTGATTCCGTTCAGCGTGTGCCATCTGGCGCTCTACAACGTCCCGCCCGAAGCCGAGTTCACGCAGAGCAGTAGCCGCCAGCCCGCGAAACCCGTGCCCCGTCATTCGTGACTTGTAGCCCATGCGGTAGAGTGCGTAGAGCATGGTGTTGTTCGAAATGTGGCTCCGGCCTTGCACGCTATAGAACACGAATCGATGCTGGCCGTTGAGCGCGCGGAGCTGGACGAGCACGTCGAGCGCCTGTCGCGATAGAGGCACGATGTGCGGGTCGCGCATCTTCATGCGCTCTGGAGGCACGCGCCATTCTGCGGCGGCTTCGTCAAACTCCGACCATTCCGCACGGATCATTTCCGTCGTCCGCACGAAGGTCAGCGCCATCAGGCGGAGCGCGAGCCGGGTAACTAGGTCGCCTTGGTAGGCGTCAATGTCGCGCATGAGCTGCGGGATCTCCGTCGCCTTCACGCGTGCCATGTGCTGTACGCCCGGACCTTTCTTTAAGACCGTCTGCGCGTCGATGTCGGCCGCCGGATTCCTGGTGCATCGCCCGGTCATGATTCCGTACTGGAAGACTGCGCGCGAGCGTTGGAGGATTCGCTTCGCCGTCTCGCGCACCCCGCGTGCCTCGACCTCGCGAACGATGCTGAGCATCTGCGGCGAGTCGATCTCAGTGATCGGGCGAGGGCCGATCTTCGGGAACACGTCGACCTCAAGCGAATTCAGCACCTTCTCTGCGTAGCCGTCGCTCCAGCCTGGGCGCTGGGAGTCGAACCACTCGCGGGCTACCGCTTCGAATGAGTTGGCCGCCGCGATCTCGGCGGCCCGTCTTGCGTCCTTCTTCGCCTCGCCCGGATCGATGCCGGCCGCGATCTGCTCGCGGGCATCGTCACGCTTCTTCCGTGCCGTCGCAAGCGTCACGGCCGGGTAGACGCCGAGGGCGAGCGTCTTCTGCTTGCCAAGGAAGCGGTAGGACAAGCGCCAATACTTCGCGCCGTTCGGTTGGACGAGCAAGAACATCCCGTTGCCGTCCGTGAGTTTGTACGGTGCGGCGCTGGCCTTTGCGTTCCGTACCTGTATGTCAGTGAGAGGCATTGTTGGTATCTGTGTTGTTGGTATCTGCTGATACCAACAAAAATACCAACACTTTCTCCGGCTGTCACTGAGCAACGTTGGGTAACGATGGGCGCGAGAAGGCCGCCAGACGGGCTTGAGCGGGCGATTTCTTGTGAATCTTGGGGGAGGTTTGGGGCATGACTGGTCCCCCCGACAGGAATCGAACCTGTATCTAGCGCTTAGGAGGCGCTTGTTCTATCCATTGAACTACGGGGAGCGCCATGTCCGGGTGCTCGCACAAAAAACGCGAACCGGACGGCAGTGTGGACAGCGCGCAGAGTATAGCAAACGCGCGGCGCGTCGGCGGGGCGGAATGCACGCCGACGCGCGCGATCGCGCAATCAGCCGCGATCAGAACATCGTCGAATCAGAAATCGACGACAACAAAATCTTCCTTGCCCACGTCGCACAGCGGGCAGCGCCAGTCGGCGGGAATGTCGGCGAAACGGGTGCCGGGTGCGATGCCTTCGTCGGGCAGCCCTTCCGCTTCGTTGTAGACCCACCCGCAAATCAGGCAGACCCAGCTCTGGTATTCGGTTACTTCGCTCATGTGGCGCTCGGTAAAAATGGAAATCCGGTGATGCCGTCCGCGGCCTGGCCGGCGGACGAAAGGCGCAATGGTACCGGAATTTCGCCGAACGGCTCCGCAACGTCGTTTTAAACGTACGCATCGCGAACAACGCAACCGGAACACGCATGCCGTACGTGCGGTGTATGCTTCCCGGGCTGTCCAACCATAAGGAGAATGCGATGCTGAACAAAAAGTGGATCGCGAGTGCGGTATGCGTGGCGGCGATGGCCGTGTCGACGGTCGCGCGGGCCGAGGCGCGCGTGTTTTTCGAAGCGCCGAGAGACGGCGCGACGGTGTCGAATCCGGTGCTCGTGAAGTTCGGGCTCGAAGGGATGGCGCTTCGGCCCGCCGGCGACATGACGCCGGATACCGGCCATCATCACCTGCTGATCGACGGCCGGCCGATTCCGAAGGGCGACGTGATTCCCGCAGGCGAGCGTTCGCTGCACTTCGGCAAGGCGCAGACCGAAACCGAGCTCAGGCTGCCGCCCGGCCAGCACACGCTGACGCTGCAGTTTGGCGACGGCGCGCACCGCTCGTACGGCCCCGAAATGAGCTCGACGATCTCCGTGAACGTCAAGTAAGCACGCATATCCGCGAGGGCGGCCGGGCCGTCCTCGTGACGGAGTGAGCCCGCGCCTGCGGGCGCGGGTGCCCGCCGCACGCGAGGCACTCGACCTCCGGCAACCGGCCCGCGCGAGCGGTCCTGCACCTTATCCGTCCGGCCATACCGGTGCCGGCGCCCGCGACCGGTACAATGGGCGCTTCCGATTTCTCTCTTCGCCGTCTCCCCATGTCGCTCTATTCCATTACCGGCGCGCAGCTCGCGTTCGGTCACGTCGCGTTGCTCGATCACGCGGATTTCTCGCTGGAAGCCGGCGAGCGCGTCGGCCTGATCGGCCGCAACGGCGCGGGCAAGTCGTCGCTGCTGAAGATCGTCGCCGGGCTCGCGAAGCCCGACGACGGGCTGGTCACGCGCCAGCAGGAGCTCGTGACCGTCTATGTGCCGCAGGAGCCCGAGTTCGAGCCGGGTGCGACGGTGTTCGATGCGGTCGCGTCGGGGCTCGCGCACACGCGTGAAGTGCTCGAAGAATACGATTCGATCGCGCACCGCCTCGCGGATACGCCCGAAGGCGCCGAACACGATGCGTTGCTCGCGCGAATGAACGCGCTGCAGTCGTCGCTCGACGCGCACGACGCGTGGAACTGGCGCACGCGCGTGTCGATGACGCTCGCGCAGATCGGCCTGGCGGACGTCGACGCGCGCGTCGACGCGCTGTCGGGCGGGATGCAGAAGCGGGTCGCGCTGGCGCGCGCGCTGGTGCTGCAGCCTGACGTGCTGCTGCTCGACGAACCGACCAACCACCTCGACTTCGACGGCATCCGCTGGCTGGAGGAGCTGCTCGTCGCGCAGCGCGCGGGCCTGCTGTTCATCACGCACGATCGCGCGTTCCTCGACCGCGTCGCGACGCGCATCGTCGATCTCGACCGCGGCCGGCTGTTGTCGTACCCGGGCAATTTCTCGGCGTACCAGACGCGCAAGGCGCAGCAGCTCGAAGTCGAGCGCGTGGAAAACGAGAAGTTCGACAAGCTGCTCGCGCAGGAGGAAGTGTGGATCCGCAAGGGGGTCGAAGCGCGCCGCACGCGCAGCGTCGGCCGCATCGCGCGGCTCGTGCAGATGCGCAACGAGCGCGCGGAGCGCCGCAATTCGCAGGGCAACGTGAAGCTCGACGTCGCGCAGGGCGAGAAGTCCGGCAAGATCGTCGCGGAGCTGACCGACGTGACGAAGCGCTACGGCGGCCGCACGGTCGTCGATCGCTTCTCGACGACGGTGATGCGCGGCGACAAGATCGGCTTCATCGGCCCGAACGGCGCCGGCAAGACGACGCTGCTCAAGCTGATTCTCGGCGAACTGAAGCCCGACGAAGGCACGGTGCGCACCGGCACGAACCTGCAGGTCGCGTATTTCGACCAGATGCGCGCGCAGCTCGACCAGGAAAAGAGCCTCGCGGATACCATCAGCCCCGGCAGCGAATGGGTCGAGATCGGCGGCGTGCGCAAGCACGTGATGAGCTATCTCGGTGATTTCCTGTTCGCGCCGGAGCGCGCGCGTTCGCCGGTGAAGTCGCTGTCGGGCGGTGAGCGCAACCGGCTGCTGCTTGCACGCCTGTTCGCGCGTCCGGCCAACGTGCTGGTGCTCGACGAACCGACCAACGACCTCGACATCCCGACGCTCGAACTGCTCGAGGAGCTGCTGGCCGACTACGACGGCACGGTGCTGCTCGTCAGCCACGATCGCGCGTTCCTCGACAACGTCGTGACGTCGGTGATCGCGTCCGAGGGCGACGGCAAGTGGCGTGAATATGTCGGCGGCTTCACCGACTGGCAGATCCAGAGCGCGCGCGCGGATCAGCTCGCGCAGCAGGAAGCCGCGAAGCGTGCGGTGAAGGAAGCGGCGCCCGTCAAGGACGAGCCGGCAAAAAGCGCCGCGGGCCGCAATGCGCAGCGCACGGTGAAGCTGTCGTTCAACGAGCAGCGCGAGCTCGATTCGCTGCCGGAGAAGATCGCCGCGCTCGAGGAGGAGCAGAGGACGATCAATGCCCGGCTCGAAGACGGTTCGATCTTCGCGAAGGATCCGCAGGAAGGCACGCGCCTGACCGAGCGGTTCGCGGCGATCGACGACGAATTGCTCGCGGCGCTCGAACGGTGGGAAACGCTCGAGGCGAAGCGCAAGCCGGCGTAATCCGCATGACGCGTCGCGCGGCCGGCGGCCGCCGCGCGCGATTGCGCGATTGGCGTGCCACGCGGAACCAGTAAAATACCGCGCGTCCCGGGCAGCGCAGCCAACGCCGCGCGCCCGCTTTCGGAGCAGTCCAAGCACACCGTTGTTTCGATTCGCTTTTTTACGGAACTCAACGTTTTGTCCACGACGTTATCCACACGAGGTGTGGACAACGTCCCGATGAATGACGAAATTCAGCGCCTATGTCAACGAAGAAACCCAGCGCGGCCTATAGCGAAGCATCGATCAAGGTGCTCAAGGGTCTCGAGCCGGTCAAGCAGCGCCCCGGCATGTACACCCGTACCGAGAATCCGCTGCACATCATCCAGGAAGTCATCGACAACGCGTCCGACGAGGCGCTCGGCGGCTACGGCAAGCAGATCACGGTCACGCTGCACGCCGACCAGTCGGTCTCGGTCGAGGACGACGGCCGCGGCATCCCGTTCGGCATGCACCCGGAAGAGGGGGTGCCGGTCGTCGAGATCGTATTCACGCGCCTGCACGCAGGCGGCAAGTTCGACAAGGCCGCAGGCGGCGCCTATACGTTCTCGGGCGGCCTGCACGGTGTCGGCGTGTCGGTGACGAACGCGCTCGCGACGCGCCTCGACGTCACCGTCTGGCGCGACGGCAAGATCGCGGAACTCGGCTTCGCCGAAGGCGATGTGGTGAAGCCGCTCACGACGCAGGGCGCGGGCCGCGGCGAAAAGAAGTCCGGCACGCGCGTGCAGGTGTGGCCGAATCCGAAGTACTTCGATTCGCCGAACCTGCCGCTCGGCGAGCTGCAGCGCCTGCTGCGCTCGAAGGCCGTGCTGCTGCCGGGCGTCGAGGTCGTGCTCGTCAACGAAAAGAGCGGCGAGCGCCAGACGTGGAAATATGAAGACGGCCTGCGCGGCTACCTGCTCGACGAAATGAACGGCAGCGAGTTGCTGATCCCGTTGTTCGAAGGCGAGCGTTTCGCCGATTCGCGTTCGGGCGACGATACCTTCGCCGAAGGCGAGGGCGCATCGTGGGTCGTCGCCTGGAGCGAGGAAGGTTCGCTCGTGCGCGAGTCGTACGTGAACCTGATCCCGACGCCGGCCGGCGGCACGCATGAATCCGGCCTGCGCGACGGTCTCTACCAGGCGGTGAAAAGCTTCGTCGAACTGCACAACCTGCAGCCGAAGGGCGTGAAGCTGCTCGCGGAAGACGTCTTCGCGCGCGTGTCGTTCGTGCTGTCGGCGAAGGTGCTCGATCCGCAGTTCCAGGGGCAGATCAAGGAACGCCTGAACAGCCGCGACGCGGTGAAGCTCGTGTCGTCGTTCTCGCGTCCGGCGCTGGAGCTGTGGCTGAACCAGCACGTCGAGCACGGCAAGAAGCTCGCCGAACTCGTGATCAAGCAGGCCCAGGCGCGCACGCGCGCGGGCCAGAAGGTCGAGAAGCGCAAGAGCTCGGGCGTCGCGGTGCTGCCCGGCAAGCTGACCGACTGCGAGACCGAGGACATTACGCGCAACGAGCTGTTCCTCGTCGAGGGCGACTCGGCGGGCGGTTCCGCGAAGATGGGCCGCGACAAGGAATACCAGGCGATCCTGCCGCTGCGCGGCAAGGTGCTGAATACCTGGGAAACCGAGCGCGACCGCCTGTTCGCGAACAACGAGGTGCACGACATCTCGGTGGCGATCGGCGTCGATCCGCACAGCCCCGATGAAAGCGTCGACCTGTCGAACCTGCGCTACGGCAAGATCTGCATCCTGTCGGACGCGGACGTCGACGGCTCGCACATCCAGGTGCTGCTGCTCACGCTGTTCTTCAAGCATTTTCCGCAACTGATCGAGCGCGGCCACGTGTGCGTCGCGCGGCCGCCGCTGTTCCGCGTCGATGCGCCGGCGCGCGGCAAGAAGGCGGCGCAGAAGCTCTATGCGCTCGACGAGGGGGAACTGGAAGCGATTCTCGACAAGCTCCGCAAGGACGGCGTGCGCGAGACGCAATGGAGCATCAGCCGCTTCAAGGGGCTCGGCGAAATGAGCGCCGAGCAGCTGTGGGATACCACGATGAACCCCGACACGCGCCGCCTGATGCCGGTGAAGCTCGGCGAACTCGACTACGAGGCGACCGTCGCGCGCATGACGATGCTGATGGGCAAGGGCGAGGCAGCCGCGCGGCGCGGCTGGCTCGAGGAAAAGGGCAACGACGTCGAAGCGGACATTTAAGCCGGGAATCCGCGCGGCCGGGCATGACGCCCGGCCCGGCCTCACGCCACTTACGAATACGGAATTCAGATGGACGACAACACCTCCGATCTCTTTGCCGACTCCGGCGCGCCGGAGAGCGATGCGCTGACGCTCGGCAACTACGCGGAGCAGGCGTATCTCAGCTATGCGGTCAGCGTCGTGAAGAGCCGCGCGCTGCCCGACGTGTGCGACGGCCAGAAGCCGGTGCAGCGCCGGATCCTGTTCGCGATGAACGAAATGGGCCTCGGCCCGGACGCGAAGCCGGTGAAGTCGGCGCGCGTCGTGGGCGACGTGCTCGGTAAATACCACCCGCACGGCGACCAGTCGGCGTACGACGCGCTCGTGCGTCTCGCGCAGGATTTCTCGCTGCGCTACCCGCTGATCGACGGGCAGGGCAACTTCGGCTCGCGCGACGGCGACGGCGCGGCGGCGATGCGATACACCGAAGCGCGGCTCACGCCGATCTCGAAGCTGCTGCTCGACGAGATCGACCAGGGCACGGTCGACTTCATGCCGAACTACGACGGCTCGTTCGAGGAGCCGAAGACGCTGCCGAGCCGCATGCCGTTCGTGCTGCTGAACGGCGCGTCGGGTATCGCGGTCGGCCTCGCCACCGAAATCCCGTCGCACAACCTGCGCGAGGTCGCGGCGGCGGCGGTCGCGTTGATCCGCAATCCGAAGCTCTCGCACGCGGAGCTGATGAACCTGATCCCCGGCCCGGATTTCCCGGGCGGCGGCCAGATCATCTCGAGCGACACGGAAATCGCGGCGGCCTATGAAACCGGCCGTGGCAGCCTGAAGGTGCGCGCGCGCTGGAAGATCGAGGATCTCGCGCGCGGCCAGTGGCAACTGGTCGTCACCGAGCTGCCGCCGAACACGTCGGGCCAGAAGGTGCTCGAGGAAATCGAGGAGCTGACGAACCCGAAGCTCAAGCTCGGCAAGAAGACGCTCACGCCCGAGCAGCTCAACACGAAGAAAGCGATGCTCGACCTGCTCGACGCGGTGCGTGACGAGTCGGGCAAGGAAGCGGCGGTGCGGCTCGTGTTCGAGCCGAAGTCGCGCACGATCGACCAGACGGAATTCGTGAACACGCTGCTCGCATACACGAGCCTCGAGTCGAACGCGACGCTGAACCTGGTGATGATCGGCGCCGATGGCCGGCCGGGCCAGAAGGGCCTGCTGACGATCCTCGACGAATGGGTGAAGTTCCGCCAGCTGACGATGACGCGCCGTTGCCGCCATCGTCTCGCGAAGGTCGACGACCGCATCCACATCCTCGAAGGGCGGATGATCGTCTTCCTGAACATCGACGAGGTGATCCGCATCATCCGCGAGTCGGACGAGCCGAAGGCCGCGCTGATGAGCGCGTTCGGCCTCAGCGAACGGCAGGCGGAAGACATTCTCGAAATCCGGCTGCGCCAGCTCGCGCGGCTCGAGAAGATCAAGATCGAGAAGGAACTCGAAGCGCTGCGCGACGAGAAGGCGAAGCTCGAGGAGCTGCTCGCGAACGAAAACGCGATGAAGCGGCTGATGATCAAGGAGATCGAGGCCGACGCGAAGCAGTACGGCGACGATCGCCGCACGCTGATCCAGCAGGAAAAGCGCGCGACGTTCGAGGCGAAGGTGGTCGACGAACCGGTGACGGTGGTCGTGTCGCAGAAGGGCTGGGTGCGCGCGCTGAAGGGCCACGGGCTCGACCCGGCCGGTTTCACGTTCAAGGCCGGCGACCATCTGTACGCGGCGTTCCAGTGCCGCACGCCGGACCGCCTGATCGCGTGGGGCAGCAGCGGCCGCGTGTACTCGGTCGACGTGTCGGTGCTGCCGGGCGGGCGTGGTGACGGCGTGCCGGTCACGTCGCTGATCGAGCTCGAATCGGGCTCGCACCTGATGCACTACTACGCGGCGCCGGCCGACCAGCAACTGCTGCTCGCGTCGAGCAACGGATTCGGCTTCCTCGCGAAGGTCGGCGACATGGTGAGCCGCGTGAAGGCCGGCAAGTCGTTCATGACCATCGATGCGGGCGCGGTGCCGCTCGCGCCGATGCCGGTGCTGCCGAACGCGACGCAGGTCGCGTGCCTGTCGAGCGGCGGCCGCCTGCTGGTGTTCGGGATGGACGAGATGAAGACGCTGTCGGGCGGCGGTCGCGGCGTGATCCTGATGGCGCTCGACGACAAGGAAACGCTCGTTCAGGCGCTCGCGATCGATCCGGCCGGCGTCGTGCTGATCGGTACCGGCCGCGGCGGCAAGGCGCAGGACGAGACGCTGTCGTATGCGGGGCTGGCGCCGCACGTCGGCAAGCGCGCACGCAAGGGCCGCGCACCGGAGACGAAGCTCAAGGTCGTCAACGAGTTGCGTCCGCTGCTCGGCTGACGCGACGCGCGATCGATCGGCCGGTTCGGCCGTGATCGAAGGCCGCACCTCCGCTTCGGCGGGCGTGCGGCCTGTTCTTTTTGAGCGGGGATTCGGGTAAGCAAGCGTGGCGCTGTCACGCGGAACTTGCAAAATAGTGTGAAATCGCGCCTGGGGTCTGAACCGGGCGGCGACAATCCGGTCGAACGTCGCTCGATGCCGCGTGCGACGCGGCCGTTCGCCGTACCCCACTCCTCACAGGATTGCCGTCATGTCCCATGCTGTCTCCGTCGCGCTGTTTCTTCATCTGCTGGCCGTCGCCGTGTGGGTGGGCGGGATGGTCTTCGCCAACTTCTGCCTGCGTCCGGCGCTGTCCGACCTGTCGCCGCAGCTTCGGTTGCCGCTGATCGAAGGCGTGTTCGGCCGCTTCTTCAACTGGGTGTCGGGTGCCGTGATCGTGATCCTGCTGTCCGGCGGCTTCCTGCTCGTGGAATTCGGCGGCGCGCACGCAACGTGGTCGCTGCATGCAATGGCCGGGCTCGGCGTCGTGATGATGCTGATCTTCGGGCATATCCGGTTCGCGCTGTTCCCGCGCATCCGTCGTGCGGTGCAGGCACAGAAGTGGCCGGACGGCGCGCGCGCGGTGAATACGGTGCGCCTGCTCGTCCTCGTGAACCTCGTGCTCGGCGTCGTGACGATCGGCGCGGCGGTGTTGTCGCGCGGCTTCTGACCTGCCGGTGCCGGCCGGCATGCGGCCGCCGGCGCATCGGCCTGCGTCGCTACGCGGCCAGCATCGCATCGAGCAGCCATGAGCCGACCGGGCCGAGCGGCCGGTTGCGCGACCAGACCGCATCGACTCGCACGCGGCGCGGCCAGCCGCGCGCACGCAGTTCGCACAGGCGATCGCGCGCGAAGTGGTCGACCATCCAGCGCGGCAGCTCGGCCCAGCCGAACCCCTGCACGGCCATCTCCAGCAGCATCAGGTAGCTCGGTGCCAGCCAGTGGTGCGTGCCGACGACGATCCGGTCGCCGGTGCCGCGGCCTTCCGTTTTCACATAGGTATTGAGGCGCAGTTCGCGCACGTCGCGCAGCGCGGCGTGCGGCACGTCGGCGTCGCCGTATTCGGCGAGCGCGTGCATGCGGCCGACGAACAGCCCGATCTCCGATTCCTCCGCGATCGTCGCCGCGCCGATGTCGGCCGGGTAGGCCGCGCGCGCGGCCATCAGCCCGAGCTGCGCGCGTCCTTGCTGGATCAGGTCGAGCACGTCGTCGTGCTCGGCGATCTGGCATTCGAACTCGAGCGCGGGAAAGCGCCGCTCGAGCGCCGTCAACGTTTCCTCGTAGCGCTTCGACTGGTACGTATCGGACACGACGAGCGTCAGCCGCGCTTCCTCGCCGCGCGCGAGCCGCGCGGCCGTGCGGTCGATTGCCGCGCCGGCCTCGAGTGCGCGCTGCACCTGCGGTAGCAGTGCCCGCCCGGCGTCGGTCAGCGTCGGCGCGCGCGTCGAGCGGTCGAACAACTGCACGCCGAGATCGATCTCGAGGTTCGCGATCGCCTCCGACACGGTCGACTGGCGCTTGCCGAGCTTGCGCGCGGCGGCGGTGAACGAGCCGAGCAGCGCGGCTTCGGCGAATGCGAGCAGGGCTTCGGGGGCGTGGCGCATGCGGCGCTCCTGATGGCGTTATATCGGTAAAACCGATGATATCAAACTGGATTCATACGGTTGTGCCGATCAAAATGGCGGCCATCAACGAAGCGGACGAATCGGAGGGAATCATGAAACAGGTCAACAAAACGGTGACGGAACGGTTGCTGCATGCACTGACGTTCGAACTGGTCGCGATCGCGCTGTGCGCGCCGCTCGGCGCGTGGCTGCTCGACATGCCGGTGTCGCACGTCGGTGTGCTGACGGTGATGGTGTCGCTGATCGCGATGGCGTGGAACATGGCGTTCAATACGCTGTTCGACCGCATCGAGCGACGCGCGGGGCTGTCGCGCACGCTCGGCATGCGGATCGCGCATGCGGCCTTGTTCGAGCTCGGCCTCGTCGTACTGGTGGTGCCGGTCGCCGCGTGGTGGCTGAACGTGAGCCTCGTCGAGGCGCTGCTGCTCGACCTCGGTATCGTGCTGTTCTTCCTGCCTTACACGTTCGGCTTCAACCTTGCGTACGACGCGCTGCGCGCCCGCTGGATGGCACGCCGGGTCGCGGTGCAGGCAGGGTGAGGGCGGGCGAATGCCGGTCGAGGCCGACGGAGCGGCGGCTGCCGCCCGTCAGCGCGCGGCGGCCCACAGCCACACGCCGCACGCAACCGCGACCGTGCCGTACACGGCATAGACGGGCACCTTGAAGCGCGCGAAGCAAAGCGTCGCGAAGGCGCCCGTCAGCCAGTAAACGGGGTCGGCCGGTTCGCGGTGCAGGATCCTCACGACGGCGACGACGAGAAAACCCGTGGTCGCCGCGCGCAGCAGGCGCATCCCGTGCTCGAAACGCGAATGGCGCTTGAGCCGGGACAGATGGTTCTGCGCAAACACGACGAGGCAGCCCGACGGAATGAACAGCGCGGCCGTCGCGAGCAGCGCGCCCACCCAGCCGTCGGTCAGGTAGCCGAGAAACGGTACGACGTTCAGCAGCGGCCCGGGCGCGACGGGCGACAGCGCGAACGCAAGCGTGAAGTCGTGATCGGAGATGCCCGTTGCCGGCGTGACGAACAGCGTCTTGAGCACGGGCAGCGCGGAAAAGCCGCCGCCGAACAGCGTCATGCCGGCGCCGGCGAGGCGCGGCCACAGCAGCGTCGCCTGGTAATCGCCGGGCAGCGGCACCGCGAACAGCGTGACGAGCACGCCAAGCAGCACGAGCAGGTTGCGGTCGCGGGCCGACAGCGTGAAATCGACCGCGTCGCGCTGCGGCGGCCCGGTCAGCCAGCCCGCCGCGAACGCGGCGAAAAGAATCCCGACGAAAGCGGCCGGATTATGCGCGAAAGCAAGCAGAATCGTCGACAGCGCGGCGATCAGCTGTTCGCGCCGTGTGCGCGCGAGCGAGCGCAGCTGCTTGACCCAGGTGACGCCGATCAGCGCGGCGAGCACCATCCCGAAGTGATTGATCAGCATCGGCGCCGCCAGCGAGCGCACGAACGGCGTGCGATAGAAGATCGCGAACAGCGTCATCAGGATGGAGAAGGGCAGCACGCTCGCGATGCCGGCAACCCATGCGCCGACGCGGCCATGCAGTATCTGGCCGACCTGTATCGCCACGTTGCAGCCGACGGGGCCCGGCACGAGCCAGGCCAGCGCGACGAGATCGCCGAATACGTGAGGCTCGATGCGCCGCAGCCGCTCCACGTAGTGGCGTTCGAGCTGCGCCATCATGGAAAGCCCGCCCCACGAGACCGCCGAAATGCTGGCAACGACCTTGAACAGGTCCCACAGGGAAGCCTGTGCCTGTTCGACATCAGCGGTCGCTTCGATTTCGACGGTTGTCATCTTGGTGGTGTGGGCTCGGGGCCCGATCTCTCGCGTATGGCCATGCCGGCGGCCCGCCGACACGTTGCCCCTCCCGATTGTCCGCCGCGTATCGTGACACGGCCATGAGCGAAAACGCTAGTTCATGAACTAAACAATTGGATCGGAAAACGAAACGATGACGGTGCACGCAACGCCCGCCACGGCTACGGTGCGCTTACGCGCCCGTGCTGCCCGTCGCGCGGTGTGCGATCACGTTCGGTGAATCGCTGCGCACGCCGAAGCGTGCGATCAGCGCGGGAATCGCGTCGGCCGGCACCGGCCGCGAGAACAGGAAGCCCTGCGCCTCGATTTCGCCGAGTGCGGACAGCCACGTGATCTGCTCCTCGGTTTCCGTGCCCTCGACGACGACGGTCAGCCCGAGCGAGCGCGCGAGATGCACGATCGACGACACCATCACGCACACGCTGCGATCGTTCGGGATCGCCTGCACGAACGAGCGGTCGACCTTCAGCGTGTCGACGGAGAAGCGGTGCAGGTACGACAGCGACGAATAGCCGGTGCCGAAATCGTCGAGTGCGATCCGGATGCCGAGTTTCTTCAGTGCGACGATCTTCTCGGACACGAGCTCCGGATATTCCATCATCGCGGTTTCGGTGATCTCGATTTCGAGCCGGTTCGCGTCGATGCCGGTTTCCTGCAGCGTGCTCGAGATCGTCTCGATCAGGTCGCCGCGCCAGAACTGCACCGGCGAGATGTTGACCGCGAGCGTCAGCGTATCGTGGCCCTCGTCGCGCCAGCGCGCGATCTGCTCGCACGCGGTGCGGATCACGAAGTCGCCGATCGGCACGATCAGGCCGGTCGATTCGGCAATCGAAATGAATTCGTTCGCGGAGATGATCCCGTGCTCGGGGTGATCCCAGCGCGCGAGCGCCTCGAAGCCGGTGATGTGGCGGTGCGTGAGGTCGATCTTCGGCTGGTACGCGAGGAACAGCTGCCCCTCGGCGAGCGCGACGCGGAGTTGCTGTTCCCAGCGCATCAGGTGGTCGGCGCGGTGCGACAGGTGCGGCGCGTAGAACTGGTAGCAGTTCTTGCCGGCGTCCTTCGCGCTGTACATCGCGAGATCGGCCTTCTTCAGCAGGTCGATCTCGCTTTCGTTCGCGACCGTGTGCAGCGCGATGCCGATGCTCGCGTGCAGCACGAACGAGCTGCCGCGCACGTCGAACGGTTCGCTGAACATCCGGATGATCGCTTCCGCGAGCCGCACCGCGCGCCGCTCGACGTCGTCGCCCTTCATCACGACGACGAACTCGTCGCCGCCGATCCGCGCGAGCGAGCCTTCGTCGCCGACCGCATCGGCCAGGCGCGACGCGGTCATCTGCAGCACGATGTCGCCGGCGTTGTGGCCGAGCGTGTCGTTGACGGTCTTGAAGTTGTCGAGGTCGATGAACAGCAGCCCGAGCCGCGACAGGCTCGTCGGCATCGACACGTCGTTGCGCAGCCCGCGCAGCGTCGCATAGCGGTTCGCGAGGCCGGTGAGCAGGTCGTATTCGGCGAGCTGCGTCATTTCCCGCTCGCGGCCGAGCAGCTTGCCGATCAGCCCCGTCGCGACGCCGAAGAACGCGAGCATCGCGAGCGTGATGAAGCTCGTCATCAGCAGGTAGACGTTGCGCGTGTGGTAGTAGTCCGCGTACTCCTCGGTCTGCGACAGCCCGACCATCACCGCGAGCGGGTAGCCGTCGAGGTGGCGGTACGACACGATGCGCGTCACGCCATCGATCGGGTCGATGATCGTGCCCGTCACGCGCTCGGCGATCGGGTAGACGCCCGACGCCGAAAACGCGCCCGGCGCGTTGCTGACCGAGCCCGTGCGCCGCGCGAGCACGCCGCCCGTATCGGACACGACCGCGATCACGCCTTCCTTGCCGATCGCCGCGTTGTTGTAGAAGTCGTTCGTGAAGTAGCTCGGGTCTTCCGACACGACGACGATGCCCGCGAAGCTGCCGTCCGGGTTGTTCAGGCGGCGTGTCATCTGCAGCGTCCAGTGGCTCGATACGCGGCCGAGCACGGGCTTGCTGATGAAGAGGCGGTCGTCGTTGTGCGCGAGGTGGACCTTGAAGTGCTCGCGGTCGGACAGGTTGATCGGCTGCGGATGCAGCTCGGCCGTGTTCGCGAACAGGATGCCCTTCGCGTTGACGAGCGATACCTGGATCAGCGTGTCGCTCGGCACGACGCCTTTCTCGACGGCGCTCGCGAGGTTGAAGCGCGCGGGGGACTTCTCGAATTCGAACTTGACGAAGCGGGTGATCTGGTCGACCTGGTGGATCGCCTTGACCGTATGCTGCTCGAGCGCGGAGGACAGGATCGCCGCGGAAGCCGCCGCCTCCTTGTATGCGCTGTCCTTTTCCACCGAGAGACGCGCGATGATCACGGCCCACAGCAGCGCAAGCGCCAGCATCCCGAGCAGCGGGATCGCAAACAGCGCCCGCCGGCGCGATTTGCGCGGCGCGCGAAGCGGCCGGGTCGGCGGCGTGTGGTTGGGCCGGGCGGAACTCATCGAAGAGGGTGGCGTCCTGCGCGCGTGCGCCATCCGTCAGGATGGCTGGCTATGGTTCGGGTTGTCCCGACGTCTGTTCGTTCGCGGGACACGCAACCATGGACAGACCTCCGAAACAACGGATTAGGCCCGATATTACTGGCTGGAACGTTTTTGCGATAGTTGGGCGAAGCGTAGGGGGCGCCGGGCGGGCCGGCGCCATCGCACATCGCGAAATGTCACACGGGTGACAGGAAGGTGCCGTCGACGACCGTGACGACATGGCCGCCGATCCAGGTGGTGCCGTCTTCGGCATAGCTGACGAAGATGCGGCCGTCGCGGCCGATCGCCGTACCCTGGCGGGCCGTATACGACGGGCCGGGGCGGCGCTCCTGCCGTGTCAGCAGCCCGGCCAGCGCGGCGTTTGCGCTGCCGGTGACGGGGTCCTCGCCGAAGCCGAAGTTGCCGCCCGTCATCAGGCAGCGGATTTCGAACGTCGCGGGGCCGCCTTCGGCGTGCGGGGCGTAGACGGCGAGGCCGTCCATGCCGTAACGGTGCGTGAGCGCCTCCAGCGCGGCCGGATCGGGCGACAGGCCGATGCACGCGTCGGCCGACTTCAGCCGCACGACCAGCCACGGAGCGCCGTTGTCGACCGCGCACGGCTCGGCTTCCAGGTCGATCGCGTCGCTGCGCAGCGCGGCCGCCAGCGCCGCGTAGTCCGAACGGTCGAGCGGCGTGACGCGGGCCGGCGGCGCGGCGAACGCCCAGCCGTCGGCCTGCTCGCGCAGCGCAACCAGGCCGACCCCGCACTGCTGGATCAGCCGGCCCGGCGTACGCGGCCGCGCGCCGCTTTCGAGGAACGCATGCGCGGTGCCGAGCGTCGGGTGGCCGGCGAATGGCAGTTCACCGGCCGTCGTGAAGATCCGGACGCGGTAGTCGGCTTCCGGATCGGTCGGCGTGCAGACGAACGTGGTTTCCGACAGGTTCGTCCAGCGGGCGATCTCGAGCATGGCGTCGTCGCCGAGCGAATCGGCGTCGAACACCACGGCGAGCGCGTTGCCCTTGAACGGCACCGACGTGAACACGTCGACCTGCTTGAAGCGGACGAGACGGCCGGGCACTGTGTTGCGCCCGTTACGCAACTTCGGCGATCAGCTCGATCTCGACGCACGCGCCGAGCGGGATCTGCGCGACGCCGAAAGCCGAGCGTGCGTGCTTGCCCGCGTCGCCGAACACTTCGGCGATCAGTTCCGACGCGCCGTTCGTCACGACGTGCTGTTCGGTGAAGTCGAGCGTCGAGTTGACGAGGCTCATCAGCTTGACGATGCGCGTGACCTTGTTCAGGTCGCCGGTGTGCGCGTGCAGCGTCGCGAGCAGGTCGATCGCGATCGAGCGCGCGGCCGCCTTGCCGTCTTCCGTCTGAAGATCCGCGCCGAGCTTGCCGGCCCAGACCTTGCCGTCCTTCTTCGCGATGTGGCCCGACAGGTAGACCGTATTGCCGCTTTGCGCGCTCATCACGTAGGCGGCGGCCGGTGCGCCGGCGGTCGGGAGCTCGATGCCGAGCGACTTCAGCTTGTCGTAGACGTTAGCCATGGATTCGATTCCTCGTAGAGAGTCGTGACAGGAAAAAGGGGATCAGAGGCGCTCGCGCAGCAGCTTGCCGAGGCGAGCGACGCCTTCCTCGATCTTCTCGGGCGGCACCGTCACGAACGACAGGCGCAGCGTGTTCTGCTGCGCGTTGTCCGCGAAGAACGGCGCGCCCGGCACGAAGGCGACGTGGTTGTCGACGGCCGCGGCGAGCAGCTTCATGCTGTCGATCTGCGCGGGCAGGTTCACCCAGATGAACATCCCGCCTTCCGGCCGGTTCCACGTGACGCCTTCCGGCATGTGGCGCTCGAGCGAGCCGAGCATCGCGTCGCACTGCGCGCTGTACAGTTCGCGGATCGTCGGGATGTGCTCGTCGAGGAAACCGTCCTTGATCACTTCGTGCGCGATGCGCTGCGTGAGCGTCGGCGTGTGCAGGTCGGTGGCCTGCTTGGCCTGCACGAGCTTGAAGTGGAGTTCCTCGGGCGCAATGATGTAGCCGATCCGCAGGCCCGGCGCGAGCACCTTCGAGAACGTGCCGAGGTGCACGATATGATCGGGCGCCATCGACAGCATCGTCGGCAGCGGCTCGCCGCGGTAGTTCAGCGCGCCGTACGGATCGTCTTCCAGCACCGGGAACGGGCTCGACTGCGCGAACGCGGCGAGCGCGCGGCGGCGCTCGACGGGCAGGCGGCGGCCGGTCGGGTTCTGGAAGTTCGGCTGCGCGTACAGCAGGCGCGCGCCTTGCGTGAGCTCCGGCGTGAGGCCTTCCGGCAGCAGGCCCTGCTCGTCGGTCGGCACCTGCACGTAGCGCGGCTCGTACAGCGAGAACGACTGCAGTGCGCCGAGGTAGGTCGGGGTTTCGACGAGGATCGGGCTGCCCGGATCGACGAGCGCCTTGCCGAGCAGGTCGAGCGCCTGCTGCGAGCCGGTCGTGATCAGCACCTGCGACACGCGCACGCTGTAGCGCTCGGCGATCCATTCGCGCAGCGGCAGGTAGCCTTCGGTCGCGCTGTACTGGAGCGCGGCGGCCGGCGCGTCGCGCAGCACGCGATCGGCGGCGGCGCGCATGCGTTCGGCCGGGAACGTCGCGGGGGCGGGCAGGCCGCCGGCGAACGAGATGACCTCGGGGCGTTCCGTGACCTTCAGGATTTCGCGGATCGCAGAGCTCGTCAGCTTGCGGGCGCGTTCGGAAAGCTGCCAGTGCGGCGGATGCAGGTCGCTCGGATTCATAGTCTCCTCGTTCGGATATCGTGGTCAGTCAAGAAAGGTCGTTCGGGCAAATCGCTTCGACGCTGCCGGGTGGGTATGCGCGAGCGCGATCGAGCCTTCGCGGCCGGGTGGGCAAAACCGATCAGGCAAAACGTCCATTATGGCGCACCTGTTCAGCCGGCGCGAGCCGGTTGCGCGGCCGTGGCGACTGCCGAGCGGCGCCCGAGCACCACGGTGGCGATCACCGCGGCCGCGAACAGCCACGTGGACGACGTGACCGTTTCGCCGAACAGCAGCGCGGAAAAGGCGATCGTGAAGAAAATCTGCAGCAGTTGCACCTGGCCCACGCGCGCGATGCCGCCCATCGCGAGCCCCGCGTACCACGCGAAAAAGCCGATGAATTGCGAAAAGAGGGTCACGTAGCCGAAGGCGAGCCACGTGCGCAGGGCGAGCGGGCCCGGATGCGCGGCATGCTGCATCCATGCGAGCCAGCCGACCGGCAGCACGAGGAACGGCGCGGACACGACGAGCGCCCAGCAGATCACCTGCCAGCCGCCGATCTGGCGCGCGAGGCGCGCGCCTTCCGCATAGCCGAGCGCGCCGATGCCGACCGCGACGAGCATCAGCGCGTCGCCGGCCTGCACTGTGCCGCCGCCGTCGCGCAGCGCGAACGCGATCACGAGTGCGCTGCCGGCCACTGCGCTGGCCCAGAACGCCTTCGACGGCCGCTCGTGCGACAGCCATGCCGCGTACAGCGCGACGAACAGCGGCTGGAGGCCGTTGACCACCGCGCCGTGCGACGCCGGTACCGATTTCATCGCCCATGCGGAGAACACCGGATACGCGATGATCACGCCCGCCGACGTGATCGCGAGGCTTTTCAGTTGCGCGCGGGTCGGCAGCGGCTCGCGGCGCCACCACAGCAGCAGGCCGGCCGGTACCGCGGCGGCGAGCGCGCGGCCGAGCCCGTTGAGCAGCGGATGGAGTTCGGAGACGACGATCCGCGTCATCGGCAGCGTCAGGCTGAAGATCATGACGCCGATGAGGCCGAGCAGCATGCCTCGGGTTTCGCGCGAATTCATGGGATGGGTGTCTCCGTATTGTCGGTATTGGGG
>NZ_QMFZ01000033.1:0-101589 GCF_003294055.1 Burkholderia reimsis | reverse complement strand
CCAGGAGAGGACTCGAACCTCCACGATGTTGCCACCGCTAGGACCTGAACCTAGTGCGTCTACCAATTCCGCCACCTGGGCACGTTTTGCAGTAGCTGCTTGCTGCAAAGAAGCGAAATTATAGCGCCCCAATTAATCGTGTCAACACTTTTTTGCGATGCACTGCAAACCGGGCTCCGCCGCGCCTGCCGGCGGCATTCCCCGTCATTTGGCGACACAGGCGGGTGATAGAATGACCCGCCGCCGTCAATATAGAACTGTCTGAAGGACACCTCTATGTTGATGCCGTGCACCATCAGTCAACGCAACGAGAACAATCATCGACAAACCCTTGAGCAAATATCCGTACCCCATTCCGAGCCGTGAAGAGATTCTCGGCGTGCTGCGTACGAGCGACGCGCCGCTGGCCGCCAACGACATCGCCGAAGCACTGTCGATCAAGCGTCAGGAGCGCGAGGGGTTCTTCCGGCGTGTCGCCGCGATGGAGCGCGACGGCCAGATCCGCCTCGACAAGCGCGGCCACTACCAGTTGACCCATCCGTCGAACTTCGTCGCCGGGCGCGTGCAAGGGCATCGCGACGGCTACGGGTTCGTGATCCGCGACGACGGCCAGGACGACCTGTTCCTGCCGAACGGCGAAATGCAGAAGGTGATGCACAACGATCGCGTGCTCGCGCGGATCGTCGGCTACGATCGCCGCGGCCGCCCGGAAGGGCACGTCGTCGAAGTCACCGAGCGCGCGAACAAGCGCGTGATCGGCCGCCTGCTCAACGAGAACGGCGCGCTGATCGTCGCACCGGAAGACAAGCGCATCGGCCATGACATCCTGATCACGCAGAACGTGAAGAAGGCGAAGGTCGGGCAGGTCGTCGTCGTCGAGCTGACCGATTTCCCGAGCCGCCATTCGCAGCCGCTCGGCCGTGTCGTCGAGGTGCTCGGCGACATCGACGATCCGGGCATGGAAATCGAAATCGCGGTGCGCAAGTACGGCGTGCCGCACGAATTCAGCCAGCCGGCGCTCGACGAAGCCGCCGCGCTGCCCGACAAGGTGCGGCCGACCGACCTGCGTTTCCGCGTCGACCTGCGCGACGTGCCGCTCGTGACGATCGACGGCGAGGACGCACGCGACTTCGACGATGCCGTCTACTGCGAGCCGGTGAAGGTCGGCCGCGGCGACGGCTACCGGCTGATCGTCGCGATCGCCGACGTGTCGCATTACGTACAGCCTGGGAGCGCGCTCGATGCCGACGCGCTCGAGCGCAGCACGTCGGTCTACTTCCCGCGCCGCGTGATTCCGATGCTGCCGGAGAAGCTGTCGAACGGCCTGTGCTCGTTGAATCCGCAGGTCGACCGTTGCGTGCTCGCGTGCGACATGGTGATCACCGGGCGCGGCGAGATCAAGGCGTACCAGTTCTACCCGGCCGTCATCCATTCGGCTGCGCGCCTCACGTACACCGAAGTCGCGGCCGTGCTGTCGAACACGAAGGGGCCGGAGGCCGCGCGCCGCGCGGACCTGCTGCCGCACCTGCAGGATCTGTACGGCGTCTACAAGTCGCTGTTCGCCGCGCGGCAGAAGCGCGGCGCGATCGACTTCGACACGACCGAGACCTACATCGTCTGCAACTCGCAGGGCAAGATCGAGCAGATCGTGCCGCGCCAGCGTAACGACGCGCACAAGCTGATCGAGGAATGCATGCTGGCCGCAAACGTCTGCGCGGCCGATTTCCTGAAGCGCAACAAGCATCCGGGCCTGTACCGCGTGCACGCGGGGCCGACGCCGGAGAAGCTCGAGAACCTGCGTGCGTTCCTGCGCGGCATGGGCCTGTCGCTCGGCGGCGGTGACAAGCCGCATGCGAGCGACTACGCGGCGCTGATGGCGCAGATCCGCGACCGGCCCGATGCACAGATGCTGCAGCCGATGCTGCTGCGCTCGATGCAGCAGGCCGTCTACAGCCCGGACAACATCGGTCACTTCGGCCTGGCCTACGAGGCGTACGCGCACTTCACGAGCCCGATCCGCCGTTATCCGGACCTGCTCACGCATCGCGCGATCTACGCGATCCTGTCCGGCAAGAAATACGTGCCGAAGGCACCGGACGGCTTCGAGCTGAACACCGCGCTGTCGCCTCGCGCCCGTGCGATGCAGCAGGCCGACGACGAAACGCGCGGCCGCTCGCGCTCGAATACGGCGATCTGGGAAGAACTCGGCCTGCACTGCTCGGCGAACGAGCGCCGCGCGGACGAAGCGTCGCGCGACGTCGAGGCCTGGCTCAAGTGCTACTTCATGCGCGACAAGCTCGGCGAGGAGTACGGCGGGATGGTGAACGGCGTCACGTCGTTCGGCATCTTCGTGCAGCTCGACACGCTTTTCATCGAAGGGCTCGTGCACGTCACCGAACTCGGCTCGGACTACTTCCAGTACGACGAAATCAAGAACGAGCTGCGCGGCGAACGGACGGGCATCCGCTATCGTCTGTCGGATCGCGTGCGCGTACAGGTGAGCCGTGTCGATCTCGACGCGCGCAAGATCGACTTCCGCCTCGTGCGCGATACGCCGGTGAAGGCGCCGCGTCCGTCGCCCGCGCCGGCTTCGGCTGGCGGCGGTATCGACCGTAACGGCCCGCGTGTCCGTGCTCTGCCGCAGGCGGAAGAACCCGCGCCGCGCCGCAAGAAGGCCGCGAGCGCGCCGAGCGTCGCGGTGAAGGACGCGCGCGCCGCGCGTGCCGCCGCGAAGAAGAAGGGCGGTAGTGCCGGCAACGGCGGCGGCGGTGCGGCGGCGAAGCCGACCGCGAAGAAGACCCGCGCCCGCAAGAAGTATTGAGCGTTCGGGGCGGCGCCATGCGCACGCCCTGCAGTATCGAGAGACGCCGCGTTACCGGTCATCGGCCGGCAACGCGGCGCTTTCCTTTTCCATGGATCGCGGCTGCGCGCGTCGCGCGGCCGCACGTTTGATCGAAGGTTGTTCCAGTCATGTCACGTCTGAAGGTTCTTTACGGTTTTCATGCGGTGACCGCACGTTTGCGGCACGATGCATCGACGGTTGCGGAGGTGCTGTACGACCAGACGCGCCGCGACCGCCGCATGCAGGACTTCCTGCACGCCGCGAAGGAAGCGGGCGTGCGGCTGATCGCGGCCGATGAAACGCGTCTGTGGGGCCTCGCACATACCGAGCGCCACCAGGGCGTCGTCGCGCGTGTCGAGGACATCCCGCTCGCGCAGAACCTGTCCGAACTGCTCGACGGCATCCAGGGCCCCGCGCTGCTGCTGGTGCTCGACGGCGTCACCGATCCGCACAACCTCGGCGCATGCCTGCGTGTCGCCGATTCGGCCGGTGCGCACGCGGTGATCGCGCCGCGCGACCGTGCGGTCGGCCTGAACGCGACCGCCGCCAAGGTGGCGAGCGGCGCGGCCGATACGGTGCCGTACATCACGGTGACGAACCTCGCCCGTGCGCTGCGCGAGCTGAAGGACGCCGGCGTGTGGGTCATCGGCACGTCGGACGAAGCCTCGGCAACGCTCTACGAAACGAAGCTCGACGGCCCCGTCGCGCTCGTGATGGGCGCGGAAGGCGAAGGCATGCGCCGGCTCACGCGCGACACCTGCGACGAAGTGATGAGCATTCCGATGGCCGGCAGCGTCGAAAGCCTGAACGTGTCGGTCGCAAGCGGCGTGTGCCTGTACGAAGCCGTGCGCCAGCGGCGCGTGAAGGGCTGACGCAGCCCGTCCCGCGCGGCTTGCGCGGGCCTCGAATGACCCGAACGACGCGTGCCGCGATCCGGTGCGGCACGCGGCCCTCCGGAGCGCGCGACCGATGACCCTGTTCCGCATAGGCGCATCCTGCGCCGTGCTGTGCCTGCTGGCTGCCTGCACGTCGCCGACGCTCGTCGAACGCGGCACCTACTATGCCGACACGAGCCTGCACGCGCGCGGTGCCGATTCCCGGATCCGCTTTCTCGTGATGCATTACACCGAAAGCGACGAGGCGAAATCGCTGCGCACGCTGACGGGCGATTCGGTCAGCGTGCATTACGTGATCCCGCCTCAGCCGCGCATCGAGCGCGGGCTGCCCGTCGTCTACCAGCTTGTTCCGGAATCGGAGCGCGCATGGCACGCGGGCGTCAGCGAGTGGCAGGGCACGACCGAGCTGAACGCGGTGTCGATCGGCATCGAGAACGTGAACCGCGGCCCGCTCGATCCGCAGAACCGCACCTGGCAGCCGTATCCGCCCGAGCAGGTCGCCGCACTGACCCGGCTGTCGAAGGACATCGTCGCGCGATACGCGATTCCGCCGACGCGCGTGGTCGGGCACAGCGACATCGCGCCACAACGCAAGATCGATCCGGGGCCGCTGTTCCCATGGCATGCGTTGGCGCAGGCCGGTGTCGGTGCGTGGCCGGACGCCGCGACCGTGGCGGCGCGGCTCGCCGGTCGGGATCCGCATGCGCCGGTCGACGTGCGCGAACTGCAGCTCAAGCTCGCGCGCTACGGCTACGACGTGGCGACCGACGGCGTGCTCGACGAACGTACGCGACGCGTGTTCGCGGCGTTTCAGATGCATTTCAGGCCGGCCGACTACGCGGGTAATCCGGACGCCGAAACCGATGCGATCGCGCAGGCGTTGCTCGACAAGTACTTCGCCGGCACGCAACCCGCGGCAGATGAGCCCTGAACCCGCGGCGCACCGCACGCCGAAAAACGCGGGCCGTCATCCGACTCCGGTAAACTGGCGGTTTTCCGCAATCCCGCAGCTTTACCACTCCATGACTCAAGACGAACTCAAACGCCTCGTCGGCCAGGCCGCCGCCGACTACGTGATCCAGAACGTGCCGGAAGGTGCCGTGATCGGCGTCGGCACCGGCTCGACCGCCAACTGCTTCATCGACGCGCTCGCCGTCGTCAAGGCGCGCTATCGCGGCGCCGTGTCGAGCTCCGTCGCCACGACCGAACGCCTGAAATCGCACGGCATCAAGGTGTTCGACCTGAACGAGGTCGACTCGCTGCAGGTGTACGTCGATGGCGCCGACGAGATCGACGCGGGCGGCGCGATGATCAAGGGCGGCGGCGGTGCGCTCACGCGCGAGAAGATCGTCGCATCGGTGGCCGACACGTTCGTCTGCATCGCTGACGCCAGCAAGCGCGTGCCGGTGCTCGGCGCGTTCCCGCTGCCGATCGAAGTCGTGCCGATGGCACGCACGGCGATCGGCCGGCGCGTGACCGCACTCGGCGGCGTGCCCGTGCTGCGCGTGACGAAGGACGGTGCGCCGTACATCACCGACAACGGTAACGAGATCATCGACGTGAAGGGGCTGCAGATCGCCGACCCGCGCGGCTTCGAAGCGCAGGTGAACGCATGGCCGGGCGTCGTGACGGTCGGCCTGTTCGCCGAGCGCGGCGCGAATCTGTGCTTGCTCGGCACGGAAAACGGCGTTGAAACGATCGTTTATTCGGCTAATTGAAAGATATGGAAAGCAGTCCGTAACGGTATGCCATGTACCGTAATGAACTGAATGTTTAAATCTTGTGGAATTCGGGGCCCGGTAGGCGCAATGCGCTTCCCGGGCCTTATTTTTAGCCGTATAAATCACCCCGTCAAAAAGAGGGATAACCCTGTCAGGTGTTTACCAGATAGCGAAATGTCCTCGAACTCATCAACTTATAGATCATAAGAACAGTCGTAACCAGGGCCGGCGGAACTGCGGAGCAGGTGTTCGCAAATCGACGCACGGGGAGGTGTCATGGAGCAGGGCAAAGACCGGTCACTGGTCGCCAAAGTGATGGATGGGCTTGTCTCGGGTATCGTCGAAGACAAGTACGGCGGCATCTTGCCGCCGCAGGACGTGCTGTCGAAAGAGTTCGATGTGAGTCGCACCGTGATGCGGGAAGCGTTGTCGATGTTGCTTGCGCGCGACATGCTCGACGTGCGTCCGAAAGTCGGCACGCGCGTGCGTCCGATGCGCGACTGGCGCATGATCGACGAAGACGTGGTGAGCTGGCGCTTCCGGGCGAAACCCGATCCGCAGTTCATGCGCGACGTCATCGAATTCCGGATGCTGATCGAACCGCGCGCGACCGCGCAGGCGGCAGTGCGCGCAACGGCGGCGGACATCGCGGGCATCCGTGAAGCGTTCGATGCGTTCAAGGTGCTGCAGCCGGGCGACCCCGGCTACGACACGGCGGACGAGTTGCTGCACACGCGGATCGTTCAGGCGAGCGGTAACCAGTTCTTCCAGCAGATGGCGGCGATCGTACGCGGCGCGGTGCGCCTCGTGAATCCGCGTGTCGTGCAGAAGGAGGGCGCGCACGACGTCGTGGTGAAGGCGCATGCGCGTGTGGTCGACGCAATCGAGCGGCGCGACCCGCGCGAAGCCGAAGCCGCTTCGCTCGCGCTGATCGATTTCAGCGCCGACGAGATCTCGCGCGATTTCTCCGTCGACGTGCCCATGCGCGCCTGACGCGGCGCGTTTCGCTCATCCGTGTGCCGCCGGGCCGTTTATCATGACGTCCGGCCGGCAGCGTGCCGGCCATCGTCATACGACCGACACGGAAGATCTGGATGAACGACAACGACCATCGCCCGGTGCGCTTCGGCATCATCGGCGCAGGCAGCATTGCGCGCCGCTTCGCGCAAAGCCTCGCACATGTGCCGGGCGCCACGCTCGCCGGTGCCTGGGCCCGCCGCGCAGACGCCGCGGCAGCCTTTTGCGGCGCGCACGGCGGTTCGCCTGCCGCAAGCCTCGAAGCACTCCTCGCGAGCGATATCGACGCGGTCTACATCGCGACGCTCCATGACAGTCACGCGCAGTACACGCTGGC
This sequence comes from Burkholderia reimsis, assembly GCF_003294055.1. Lineage (NCBI taxonomy): Bacteria > Pseudomonadati > Pseudomonadota > Betaproteobacteria > Burkholderiales > Burkholderiaceae > Burkholderia > Burkholderia reimsis. The sequence continues at coordinate 94,776 of NZ_QMFZ01000033.1, read as the reverse complement.
CGCGCTTGCCGCCGGCAAGGCCGTGCTGTGCGAAAAACCCGCGACGCTGAACGCGGCGCAGCTCGACACCGTGCTGCAAGCGGCACGCGACGCCGGGCGGCTTTTCATGGAGGCGATGAAGCCGCCGTTCTTCCCGCTGTACCGCCAGTTGCGCGCGCACCTGCAGGACGATCCGATCGGCGAGATCCGGCTCGTACGGGCAGGGTGCGCGTCGTCGTCGGTACCCGGCGACCATTCCGTCTATCGCCTCGATCGCGCGGGCGGTGCGCTGCTCGATATCGGGATCTACGAGACCTTTCTCGCGGTCGACTGGCTCGGTGCGGCGCTCGACGTACAGACGCTCGGCCGCGTCGGCTCGACGGGTGTCGACCTGTTCGCGAGCCTGAACAGCGTGCATGCGCACGGCGGGATCGCACAACTTTTTTGCGGGCTCGACGTGATGGGGCGTGGCGACGCGCTGATTGCCGCAGCCGGCGGCCACGTGACGATTCACGAGAAGTGGTGGAACCCGGTGCGCGCGACGATCCGCTATGCGGACGGGCGCACCGTCGAACTCGACGCACCGGCTGAAGGCGGCGGATTGAACTACGAGACCGCGCACTTCTGCGACCTGCTGCGCGCAGGCAAGACCGAAAGCCCGATCATGACGCACGATCATTCGCGGCAGATGATCGCGATGACCGATGCCGCGCGAGCGGCGCTCGGCGTGCGCTATTCGGGCGAGTAAGCGGGAAGGAAGGCGCCGGGCGCGCGCGGGCGGCCCGGCGAACGGCCGGTGCTCAGTGCCGCGTCGGCAGCGACAGGCGTTTTTCGTACCAGCGCTGCACCCATTCGAGGACCTGGCACAGGATCCAGTACACGGCCGCGGCGGCGAGATAAAGCGGCAGCGGCTGATAGGTCGCCGCGATCACTTCTTGCGCACTGCGCAGCAGTTCGGTCACGGTGATCACGGACACGAGCGACGTGTCCTTGATCAGGCTGATCAGGCTGTTCGACAGGCTCGGCACCGCGATGCGCAGCGCCTGCGGACCGATCACGTAGCGCAGCGTTTGCCCCCACGACAGCCCGAGGCTGTACGCGGCGAGCCATTGGCCGCGCGCGATCCCGTTGATCGCGCCGCGCATGCTTTCCGACATGTACGCCGCGACGTTCGCGGACAGCGCGATGACGCCGGCGGGCGTCGGGTCGAGCGAGATGCCGAGGCTCGGCAGCCCGTAATAGATGACGAAGATCTGCACGAGCAGCGGCGTGCCGCGCATCAGGCTCACGTACGCCCGCGCCAGCCACGCGAGCGCGTTGACCCAGATGCGTTCGAAGCCGTCGAGCGCTTCGCTTTGCCGGATGCCCATCATCGCGAGCACGACGGCGCCAAGCAGGCCGAACACCATCGACAGCACGGCGAACTTGACGGTCAGCACGGCACCCTGGGCGAGCACCGGCAGCGATTGGACGAGCAGGGACGTTGTCGACATGGAATACGAATCGAATGCGTGCGCGAAAGCGCAATCATAAACCGGACGAACAAAACAAAGGGCGGCATCGTTACGGATGCCGCCCTTTCCGGCCCGCCGTCCGGCGGGAAATGCAGGCGTGCTTACTTGATCGGTTTCGTCACGTCGATGCCGAACCATTTGTCGGAGATCTTCGTGAACGTGCCGTCGGCCTCAAGTTGCGCCATCGCGTCGTCGATCGCCTTCTGGAACTTCGGATTGCCCTTCTTGAACGGGATGCCCGACGGGTTCGCCGAGCCGACGTTCGCGCCCGGGCGCAGCGGCAGTTGCGAATTCTTCGTCAGGTACGCGAGCATCAGGCGGTCGTTGAGCGCGGCGTCGAGTCGGCCGGCCGCGAGATCGCGCAGGTACTCGGGCGCGCCCGGGTACGTCTTCACGTCGATGCCGGGCACCGACTTCGCCATGTCCATGTAGTTCGTGCCGAGCGCGACGCCGAGCTTCTTGCCCTTCAGGTCATCCAGCGACTTGAACTCGCGCGTGTCGTCCTTGCGCTGGATCAGCTGCGCGGACGAAAACGTGTAAGGCGGCGAGAAGTCGAGCGTTTCCTTGCGCTTGTCGGTGATGCCGACCTGGTTGGAGATCACGTCGAACTTGCCGGCCTGCAGACCCGCAATGATGCCGCTCCATTCGGTCGTCACGAATTCCGCCTTCACGCCGAGCTTCGCGGCCACGGCTTTCGCGATGTCGACGTCGAAGCCGACGAGTTCGCCTTGCGGGTTCTTCGAGTTGAACGGCGGGAACGTGCCTTCGAGGCCGACCCGCAGCGTGCCGCGTTGTTTCACCTGGTCGAGGAGGTCGGCCGCATGCGCGGTGGCGGCAGCGAGCGACGTGCCGATCAGGCCGGCAACCAGCAGCTTCTTCAGCAGCGCAATCTTCATCGTGTGTTTCCTTGCCCTGTCCGGGTCATTGATTCTGGTAACGAGGGCCGATGATAGCAAAAATGCAATCGACCTCTAAATACCGTTTGTTTATGCCTATATTACGCGGTGCGTTCGCGGGCGACGGCCTTCACGCATTCCGCGACGAGCGCGGGGCCGCGGTAAATGAAGCCGGTATAGAGCTGTACGAGCGCTGCGCCGGCCGCGAGCTTCGCACGGGCGTCCTCGCCCGAGAAAATGCCGCCGACGCCGATGATGGGCACTTCGCTGCCGACTTCCGCGTGCAGCTTGCGGATCACTTCGTTCGACGCGTCGAACACGGGGCGGCCCGACAGGCCGCCGGCTTCGTCCGCATGCGGCAGGCCCTGGACGGCCGCGCGCGACAGCGTCGTGTTGGTGGCGATCACTGCCTCGATCTTGTGGCGCAGCAGCGTGTCGCCGATTTCCTTGACCTGCTCGTCGTCGAGATCGGGCGCGATCTTCAGCGCGAGCGGCACGAGCTTGCCGTGCAGGTCGGCGAGGCGCTGCTGCTTGTCCTTCAGCGCCGCGAGCAGCGCGTCGAGCTCGCCCGCGCCCTGCAGCTGGCGCAGGTTCTTCGTGTTCGGCGACGAGATGTTGATCGTTACGTAGCTCGCGAACGGGTACACGCGCTCGAGGCAGTACAGGTAATCCTCTGCGGCGCGCTCGATCGGCGTATCGGCGTTCTTGCCGATGTTCAGGCCGAGGATGCCCCGATAGCGGGCAGCCTGGACGTTCTTCACAAACTGGTCGACACCGTGATTGTTGAAGCCCATCCGGTTGATCAGTGCCTCGGCCTGCGGCAGGCGGAACATCCGCGGGCGCGGGTTGCCGGGCTGCGGACGCGGCGTGACCGTACCGACCTCGATGAAGCCGAAGCCGAGTGCCGCAAGGCCGTCGATGGCCGCGCCGTCCTTGTCGAGGCCTGCCGCGAGGCCGACCGGGTTGCGGAACGTGAGCCCCATCACGGTGCGCGGCGCGTCGGGCACGCGGGCCGACAGCGCGCAGGCAAGGCCCGTGCGGCCGGCCGCGCCGAGCGCGCGCAGCGTGAGGTGGTGAGCGTCTTCCGCATCCATCTTGAACAGGGATGCGCGGGCCAGCGGATAAAGGGAACTGAACACGGGAATAGGGCGGACAGCCGGAATGGATGACAACCCGCTATTTTACCGGGAGTTGAGCGGCAGGGGCGCGCTTCGCGTCCTCGCCCCCGCAGCGCGTGTCAGCCCGAGCCGGAATGTCCGCCCGGCAATGGCGCGCGGGCCAGTGCCGCGTCGACGGGCGGCAGGTCGATCCGATCCGGATCGAGTATCTTCCAGCGGCCGTCGATCAGCCCTTCGAGCGGGTGGAAGTTCGCCTTGTAGGCCATCTTCGGGCTCTCCCGGATCCAGTATCCGAGATACACGTAGGGCAGGCCGAGGCTCCTGGCCTGCTCGATCTGCCACAGGATGTTGTAGGTGCCGTAACTCGTGTGCTGGTCGTCGGGCTCGAAGAACGTGTAAACGGACGACAGTCCGTCGCCGAGGATGTCGATCATGCTGACCATGCGCAGCCTGCCGGGCTCGCCGCCCGGTGTGTCGAGGTCGCGGAATTCGACGAGGCGCGAATTGATCCGGCTCTGCAGCAGGAATTGCTCGTACTGGTCGCGGCTGTCGCGATCCATGCCGCCGCCCGCGTGGCGTGCGGACTGGTAGCGCATGTAGAGCGCGTAATGCTCTTCGTCGTAGTGCAGCGGCGAAACCGTCGCGACGAGCGTGCGATGCCGCTTCCACATCCGGCGCTGCGTACGCGACGGCGCGAACGCGTCGACGGGGACGCGCACCGGCACGCAGGCACGGCAGCCGTCGCAGTACGGGCGGTATGTGAAGACGCCCGAACGCCGGAAGCCGGCCTTCACGAGCTCGGTATAGATGTCGGAATTGATCAGGTGGCTCGGCGTCGCGACTTGCGAGCGCGCGACGCGGCCGTCCAGATAGCTGCACGGATAGGGCGCCGTTGCATAGAATTGCAGCGCCGAAAGCGGTGAAAGCGGCAGCTCAGTCGGATGAGTCATGGGCAGCTCTCGTTGCAGGGAGGGAGTGCCGCGCTAGCGCTCGATTCCGGAGGGAGGCGCCGTTTCGGCGCGGCCCGTCAGCGCGGCGAGCACGCGCTTGTCGAACTGCCACGGAATCGGCGGTTCGGCTACCGCGCTGCGCACGTGAGCGACAAAGGCCTTGCGTGCGATCTCGCGGCCGCCGAGCGACGCTAGATGCGACGTATTCTGCTGGCAGTCTATCATTTCCAGCCCCTGCTCGCGAAGGTGCGCGACGAGCGTGGCCAGCGCGATTTTCGATGCGTCGGTCGCGTCCGCATACATCGACTCGCCGAAAAACATCCGCCCGAACGACACGCCGTACAGGCCGCCGACGCGTCGCCCGTCGCGCCAGGTCTCGATGCTGTGCGCGTTGCCGGACCGGTAGAGCGACGTGTATGCATCGATGATCTCGGCCGTGATCCACGTGCCGCGCTGCCCGCGGCGCGGCGCCTGCGCGCAGGCGCGCATCACGCCCGGAAAGTCGTGGTCGACGCGCACTTCCCATTCGGGTTCGCGCAGCACGCGCTTCAGCGTCTTGCGCAGCGAAGGCGACACCTTGAACTCGGCCGGCACGAGGATCATGCGCGGGTCGGGGCTCCACCACAGCACGGGCTGGCCGTCCGAATACCACGGGAAGATGCCGCGCAGGTATGCGTCGATGAGGCGCGACGGCAGCAGGTCGGCGCTCGCGGCGAGCAGCCCCGGCGCGCCGGTCGCGGGGCCGAGCGCGCGTTCGATGGGCGGAAACGGATCGTCCGGGCCGAGCCAGGGGACCATGGGGCGAGGGCTCAGCCGTTGCGCAGCGAGCGGAAGATATCGCCGGTGTGCACGCCGTAGTCGCCGGCGGCGCGATCGGCGAAGAAGAATCGCAGGGTCTGGCTGACGGTCGGGAACGCGATCTCGTCCCACGGGATGTCGGCTTCGTCGAACAGCTTCACTTCGAGGCTTTCCTCGCCGGCTTCGAATCCCGGATCGGTGAGCCGCGCGAGGTAGAACAGGTGGACCTGGTGCACGTGCGGCACGTTGAGCAGCGTGAACAGGTTCTGCACCTCGACGCGCGCACCGGCTTCCTCGAGCGTTTCGCGCGCGGCGGCTTCGGCCGTCGTCTCGCCCATTTCCATGAAGCCCGCGGGCAGCGTCCAGAACCCGTAGCGCGGTTCGATCGCGCGGCGGCACAGCAGGATCTGATCGCCCCAGACCGGGACCGTTCCGACGACGTTGCGCGGATTCTGGTAGTGGATCGTGCCGCAGTGATCGCAGACGAAGCGCTCGCGGTTGTCGCCCGGAGGAATGCGCGCGATGACTTCGTGACCGCAGACGGAGCAGAATTTCATGTCGAGTGGAAGGGACGAGGTGATGCGAGTGTATCACCGGGTCGCGGCATTCTTGAACGGCTGCGCATGCCGGCCGCGTGTCGCGCGAAGCGGAAGGTGCGGATGCGCGAAGAGGGGCGGGAAATGCGACGGGAAAACAAAAAGCCCGGCACGGAGCCGGGCTTTTTGCATGAATCTGGACGTTGGTTGCGGGGGTAGGATTTGAACCTACGACCTTCGGGTTATGAGCCCGACGAGCTGCCAGACTGCTCCACCCCGCGTCCGTCGAAGGAGTGAATTATAAGGAGTTACCCGAACGGGTGCAAGCACTTTCTGACAATCGCGCGTCGTGTCTTGTAGGGACGGTACGTCGGGCGCGTGCGCTAGAATCGAACGGTTTGTTTCGCCTCTTCGCCAGCGGCGCCGTGCGCGATCGCATCGGCGCCGTTGCAACTCTCATTACTGCATCGACGGATTCATGGACATCGCTCACGATCTGCAATCGATCGGCGCGCAGGAACAGGCGCTCGTGTTTCCCCATTTCGACCCGGCCCGCGCGTGGGCGCTCGGCAACCGGATGCATGCGCTCGCGGCGTCTCGCGGCCATGCGGTCGCGCTCGACATCGTCACGTTCGGCCAGCCGCTGTTCTACGCGGCGCTCGCCGGCGCCACGCCCGACAACGCCGACTGGGTGCGCCGCAAGCGCAACGTCGTCGCGCATTTCCGCCGCAGCTCGTACGCCATCGGCCTGCGCATGCAGCAGGCGGGCGCGACGCTGGCGGACAAGCACGGGCTGCCGATCGCCGAATATTCGGCGCACGGGGGTTCGTTTCCGCTGACCGTCGCCGGCGCCGGCGTGATCGGCTCGATCACCGCGTCCGGGCTGCCGCAACGCGCGGATCACGAATTCGTCGTCGAGGTGCTGTGTGCCGAGCTCGGCCACGACTACGCCGTGCTGGCCCTCGCAAGGAGCTGAGCGATGCAGCTTCCCGGTTACGCATGGCTCGCGATCGCGATCGTCGCGGAAGTGGTCGGCACGTCCGCGCTGCGCGCGGCGGACGGCTTCACGCGCTTCTGGCCGTCGGCGCTCGTCGTCGCCGGCTACGGCATCGCGTTCTACTGCCTGTCGCTCACGTTGCGCACGATGCCCGTCGGCATCATCTATGCCGTCTGGTCGGGTGCCGGCATCGTGCTGATCACGCTCGTCGCGATGCTGCTCTATCGCCAGGTGCCGGACCTGCCGGCCGTGATCGGCCTCGGCCTGATCATCGCGGGCGTCGTCGTGCTGAACCTGTTTTCGAAGATGCAGGCGCACTGAGCGTGCGACTGCCATTTGCCGGATGGCCCTCATGACCGATTCCACCTCCACTTCCGCAGCCGGTTCCGCCGAATCCGCCCAGCCCGACGTACGCGCGTATGTCGCGAACCGCATCGGCTTTCTCGAACTGAACCGCCCGAAGGCGCTGAACGCGCTGTCGGTCGGCATGATCCGGCTGATGCAGCAGGCGCTCGACGCGTGGCGCGACGATCCCGAGGTCGTCGCGATCGTCGTGCACAGCCCGCATCCGCGCGCGTTCTGCGCGGGCGGCGACGTGCGCTTCTTCCATGACGCATGGCAGCGCGGGGACCGCGATGCGGTCGATACGTTCTTCATCGACGAATACACGCTGAACCACGCGATCTTCACCTATCCGAAGCCTTACATCGCGCTGATGCACGGCGTCGTGATGGGCGGCGGCATGGGCATTTCGCAGGCGGCGCGGCATACGGGCGGCCTGCGTGTCGTGACCGACTCGACGAAGATGGCGATGCCGGAAACGCGTATCGGCCTGTTCCCGGACGTCGGGATGAGCTGGTTCCTCGCGCGCACACCCGGCGCGATCGGCCGCTATCTCGCCGTGACCGGCGCGACGCTCGACGCTGCCGGCGCGCTGTACGCGCAGCTCGCCGACGTCTATCTGCCCGATGCCGCGCTGCCGGCGCTGCTCGACACGCTGCGCCACGCGCGCATCGACAGCGGCGCGCAGGCCGTCGCGTGCGTAGCCGAAGCGGCCGCCGCACACAAGGTCGTGCCGACGCCCGACACGTCGGCGCTGGCCGACGCGCGCGCGGGGATCGACCGGCATTTCGCGCAGCCCGACATCGGCGCGATTCTCGCGTCGCTCGACGCCGAGCAGGATTGCGCGGCCGTCGACGGATGGGTCGAGAAGGCGACTCATGCGATGCGCGAACAGTTGTCGCCGCTGTCGATGGCCGTGTCGCTCGAAGTCGTCGAACGTGCACGCGGCGCGACGATGGCCGATTGCCTGCGGCGCGATCTCGACCTCACGCGCTCGACGTTCGCGCGTGGCGACGTGATCGAAGGCGTGCGCGCGCTGATCGTCGACAAGGACCACCAGCCGGTCTGGCGTTTCAAGTCGTCCGCCGATATCGATCGTGCAGACGTGCTCGCGATGTTCGACAGCCCGTGGACACCTGACACGCATCCGCTGCGGAATCTGCAGGACTGACGTCGGGCCGACCGACGCGCGAGCCGGAAACGAAAAGGCCGCCTGCAGGTGCAGGCGGCCTTTTGCATGGATGTCGACCGCCCGGCGGCCGAAGGGCGTGGCGCTTGCGTCCGCGTTACTCGTCGCCGGCGTCGTCCGACATGAACGCGCGCATGAACACGAGCGCGCCGAAGCCCCATACCGCGTTTGCCGCGAAGCCGGCGGCGAGCACGGGCATCATGTTGCCCGACGGCCAGATCCCGCGCAGCGGATCGATCGCGAACACGCGGGCGGCCGTCAGCACGATGCCGCCGAACACCAGCGCGCCGATCCACGATGCCTCGCGTTCCGGCGAGACGCGCAGCAGCCACGCCATCGGGATCGCACAGCATGCGCTGATCAGCGCATTCGCGACAAATTCAGGAATGCCGAGCGGCGCGAACGGCTGCGTGGAGAAGCCGGTTGCGGCGATCAGGTCGGCCGTATGAAGGAGTGCGAGCGTGGCTTCGCGAAAGAACAGGGCGGCCAGGAAGCCGGACAGGAATGGCAGGATGACTTTCTGCATCGATGAGTGCACCGCAGGCGCGCACGGCCGGGGCTGTACGCGCGGAGTTATTCGGATAGGTGCGCCATTATAGGGCCCGCTCGCGGTGATATTCGCTCCAGCGTCGTGCTAATCACGAAAGCGGAAAACCTAAGCTCAAAAAAATCGTTCCAAAGCCCTGTACCGATCCCTAGACTGATTTCCCAGAAACAGCCGTGCAATCGCGTCCTCGCCCGCTGCACGGCCTGACCGGCGAACCATCCCGATTCGAACGCACACCATGCATGCGCCGCTGATCCGCGACGCGAGCAGGGCGGTGTTTTTTCAAATTCCGGCAAGGACAGTCAAGCAGGAGCAGCAGATGAATGTGTTCTGGTTTATCCCCACGCACGGCGACAGCCGTTATCTCGGTACGGCCGAAGGTGCACGCGCCGCGGATTACGATTACTTCAAGCAGGTGGCGGTTGCGGCCGACACGCTCGGCTACGAGGGCGTGCTGCTGCCGACCGGCCGTTCCTGCGAGGATGCGTGGGTCGTTGCGTCGAGCCTGATCCCGGCGACGCAGCGCCTGAAGTTCCTGGTCGCGATCCGTCCCGGTATCGCGTCGCCCGGGCTGTCGGCGCGGATGGCCGCGACGTTCGACCGTCTGTCGGGCGGCCGCCTGCTGATCAACGTCGTGACGGGCGGCGATGCCGCCGAACTCGAGGGTGACGGCCTGTTCGCCGATCACGACACGCGCTACGAAATCACCGACGACTTCCTGAACATCTGGCGCGGGCTGCTGTCCGCGTCGCACGACAACGGCGGGTTCGACTACATCGGCAAGCACCTGCAGTCGAAGGGCGGCAAGGCGCTGTATCCGCCCGTGCAGCGTCCGCATCCGCCGTTGTGGTTCGGCGGTTCGTCGCCGGCCGCGCATCAGATCGCGGCCGATCACATCGACACCTACCTGACCTGGGGCGAGCCGCCCGAGGCCGTCGCGAAGAAGATCGCCGATATTCGTGCCCGCGCGGAAGCCCGCGGCCGCAAGATCAAGTTCGGGATTCGTCTGCACGTGATCGTGCGCGAGACCGAGGACGAAGCATGGCGCGACGCGGAGCGCCTGATCAGCCGCCTCGACGACGAAACCATCGCCCGCGCGCAGAAGGCGTTCGCGAACATGGATTCGGAAGGCCAGCGCCGGATGGCCGCGCTGCACGGCGGCAAGCGCGGCGGCCGCGAGGCCCTCGAGGTGTATCCGAACCTGTGGGCCGGCGTCGGCCTCGTGCGCGGCGGCGCGGGTACCGCGCTCGTCGGCAATCCGGAGCAGGTCGCGGAGCGCATGCGCGAATACGCGGATCTCGGCATCGAAACCTTCATCCTGTCCGGTTATCCGCACCTGGAGGAGTCGTACCGTTTCGCGGAACTCGTGTTCCCGCTGATCAAGGGCAACGGCGCGGCGAAGGCGACCGGCCCGCTGTCCGGCCCGTTCGGCGAGATCGTCGGCAACAGCTATCTGCCGAAGGCAGCCCAGAGCTGAGTGACAGGAGGCCTGCGATGACAACGAAAACGTCGACGACGGGCGCGGCCCTGGCCGCCCGCGCATGGCGCGGCGTCGCGCCGTGGCTCGTGCCGCTCGCGCTGCTGGTGGCATGGGAAGTCGGCGCCCGCGTCGGCTGGCTGTCGACCCGCGTGCTGCCCGAACCCGTGGCGGTCGTGCGAGCGGCCTGGTCGCTCGTGACGTCGGGGGAAATGTGGGCGAACGTGAAAGTCAGCACATGGCGCGCACTGTTCGGTTTCGCGATCGGCGGCGGTGTCGGCCTCGCGCTGGGGCTCGCGACCGGCTTGTCGAAGGCGGCCGAGGTCGCGCTCGATTCGACGATCCAGATGATCCGCAACATCCCGGCGCTCGCGATGATTCCGCTCGTGATCCTGTGGTTCGGCATCGACGAGAAGGCGAAGCTGTTCCTCGTCGCGCTCGGGGTGTTCTTTCCGGTCTACATCAACACGTACCACGGGATCCGCTCGGTCGACGCCAACCTGATCGAGATGGCGAAGAGCTACGGCGTGCGCGGCTTTGCACTGTACCGCGACGTGATCCTGCCCGGTGCGCTGCCGTCGATTCTCGTCGGCGTGCGCTTTGCGCTCGGGCTGATGTGGGTAATGCTGATCGTCGCGGAAACGATCTCGGCGCAGTCGGGCATCGGCTACATGACGATGAATGCGCGTGAATTCCTGCAAACCGACGTGGTGGTGGTCGGCATCCTGCTGTACGCGGTGCTCGGCAAGCTGGCCGACGTGCTGGCGAAATGGCTCGAGCGTGTGACGCTGCGCTGGCACCCGGCTTATCAATCAGGAGCAAAGGCATGAATGCGACGACTTCGGCGGCCGCCTACGGCCCGCTTGCCGGCGCAGACCTCGAGGTCGAACTGGCGCAGGCGCGTGTCACGGACGGCGACGCGCGGGATGCGGCGATCCTCGACCGTGACGGCAGTGCGTCCATCGTTCCGCTCGCGCGGCGGCGGGCAGGAAGCCCGGCACCCGACGACGCGGTGACGCTGTCGGGTGTCAGCAAGCGCTTCGGCGCACGCACGGTGCTCGACGACGTCGAGCTCGGCATCGCACGCGGCAGCTTCGTCGCGATTGTCGGCCGCAGCGGCTGCGGCAAATCGACCCTGCTGCGTCTCGTCGCCGGGCTCGAGCAGCCGAGCAGCGGCGCGCTCGTGACGCGTGGCGAAGGCGGCGGCGTGCTCGACACGCGGATCATGTACCAGGATGCGCGCCTGCTGCCGTGGAAGACCGTGCTGCAGAACGTGATGCTGGGCCTCGGACGCGGCGCGCGCGACAAAGCGCGTGCGGTGCTCGACGAAGTCGGCCTGCTGGAGCGTGCGAACGACTGGCCCGCGCAACTGTCGGGCGGCCAGCGGCAGCGTGTGGCACTGGCCCGCGCGCTTGTTCACCGGCCGCAACTGCTGTTGCTCGATGAGCCGCTCGGCGCGCTCGACGCGCTGACCCGCATCGAGATGCATGCTCTGATCGAGCGGTTGTGGCGTGAGCACCGGTTCACCGCGCTGCTCGTCACGCACGACGTGCAGGAGGCCGTCGCGCTCGGCGACCGCATCCTGCTCATCGAGCAGGGGCGCGTGGCGCTGGATCAGCCGGTGCCGCTCGACCGGCCGCGCGCCCGCGCATCGGCCGCGTTTGCGGCGCTGGAGGATCGCGTGCTGAAACGCGTGCTCGCCGGCGGGCCCGGTACGGACGCGCCGGGCGAGGTGCACGAGGCAGACAACGTTCGACCGGTCGGGCAGATCCGCTGGGCCGTTTAAATCCGGGCGGCAGCGGCCGCCCGTTCTGAGATCTTTTTCTTCGGAGCGATCAACCTGATGAGCATCACTGCAATCAACGTACGTAACCAGTTCAAGGGCAAGGTGAAGGAGATCATTCGCGGATCCGTGGTCTCCGAGGTCGACGTCGAGACGCCGTTCGGCATCGTCACGTCGGTGATCACGACCCGTTCGGTCGACGAACTCGAGCTGAAGGTCGGCGCGGAAGTCGTCGCGCTCGTGAAATCGACCGAAGTATCGATCACACGCCTCTGAGCGTGTGTCCCGCGCCGGGCGGCGCCGCGGGCAACCTGCCCGTTGGCGCCGCCCGGCATTTGCGCAGCGCGTTTGCCTTGGTATTCGACGTCCGGACGAAGTGCTAGGATGGAGCGACACCGATGCCGGAGGCCACGCATGACCCCCATCCTTTCCCCCGAAGCCATCGAGGCGCTGAAGTGGATCGACCAGTTCGGCGAAAGCCGGCCGGTTCCCGCTGCGTTCGACGACGTCGTCTACGCGTTGCTGAACGAGGGGCTGATCTATCAGGCGGCGGCCGGCCGGGTCGACCTGACGGCCGATGGCAAATCCTTTTTGTCCGACGAATACGATTGAGCGCACGGCGCCGGCCGCGCGGGCGGCCTGGTGCTGCGTCGCCACGGAGCGTGCGATGGAACCGAGAGGCAGCGACCTCGGCGATTTCAGCGAGCCGTATCGCGGCTTCGAGATCGAGGTGAAGACCGAGCAGGTCTGGGACGGCGAGCATGCGCATTACCGCGTGCTGCAGGGCGATGCCGTGCGGATCGACTGGCGGCTCGTCAAGGTGGACGGGATCCTGCTGACCGAGCGACGCGTGATCGAGCGCGTGCTGGACGAGGCGCGGCGGGCGGTCGATGCGGAGCTGGGCGAGGGGTAGCGTGCATGCCGGGCAGGCCTGCCCGCTGTTGCGGTAAAATGCCCGGTTGTTTCCGCGCCGTCTGGCCTGTTGCCCGAAATCCATGTCCGTACCGTCCTCGCTTCCTCCCCGCCGCGTATCCGTCGCGCCCATGCTCGACTGGACCGATCGTCATTGCCGTTCGTTCCACCGGACGCTGACGCGCGATACGTGGCTGTATACGGAAATGATCACGACGGGCGCGCTGTTGTTCGGCGATGCCCAGCGGCATCTTGCGTTCACGCCGAACGAATCGCCGGTCGCGCTGCAGTTGGGCGGCAGCGAGCGCGACGATCTTGCGCGCGCGGCGAAGCTCGGCGAGCAGTGGGGCTACGACGAAATCAACCTGAATTGCGGATGTCCGTCCGAGCGTGTGCAGCGCGGCGCGTTCGGCGCGTGCCTGATGAACGAGCCGCAGCTCGTCGCGGACTGCGTGAAGGCGATGCGCGATGCGGTGTCGGTGCCGGTCACGGTCAAGCACCGGATCGGCGTCGACGCGGTCGAGGACTACGCATTCGTGCGCGACTTCGTCGGCACGGTGGCCGAGGCTGGTTGCGAAACGTTCGTCGTGCATGCACGCAATGCGATCCTGAAAGGGTTGTCGCCGAAAGAGAACCGTGAGATCCCGCCGCTCAAGTACGACTATGCGTATCGGTTGAAGCGCGATTTTCCTTCGCTCGAGATCGTCATCAACGGCGGCATCACGACACTCGACGAGGTTGCGCAGCATCTCGAGCATGTCGACGGCGTGATGCTCGGCCGCGAGGCGTATCACAACCCGTACGTGCTCGCGGAGGTCGATGCACGCTTCTATGGGTCGACCGCAGCGACGCCGACGCGCGAAGAGGCCGAGGCGAAGCTGATCGAATACTGCGCGGCCGAACTGAAGCGCGGCACCTACCTCGGCGCGATCGTGCGGCATGCGCTCGGACTGTATCGCGGCATGCCCGGTGCACGTGGCTGGCGTCGTGTGCTGTCGGACAACAAGAAGCTCGCACGCGGCGATCTGGCCGTGTTCGACGAGGCGCGCGCGCATCTGAACGAGGCCGAAGAAGTTTTTGAAAAAAAAGCTTTGCAAGATTCAAAAGTGTTCGTATAATCTTGTTCTTCGCTGCTGAAACACAAAAGCAGCGAAGAACAAAAAGCAGTAACAGTGGTGGCTGTAGCTCAGTTGGTAGAGTCCAGGATTGTGATTCCTGTCGTCGTGGGTTCGAGTCCCATCAGCCACCCCACAGAATGCATTAACAAAACAGGCGCTCAGGCGCCTGTTTTGCTTTGCGGGAAGGCAATCAGGCGCAATAGCGTCGATTCGAGCCTCGTCGTCTCCAGAGCGTTCTGCTCGCCAGCCAGCCATCCATCCATTTTGTACATCCAGTCGCGAACAACTCGAAGTCGTGCTTGAGCTGCATCGCTCACACGAGCGGGGGCATTCCGGCCAACGGTATCGCGATCGCGTAGACATGCCGCGTGTTGTACGGAAGGGGCGTGTCGTACTTCGTGCAGTCCAATATTGCGGTGCCGGGAATCCGAGTGAAGGAACGCCGCCGCGCCAATGCGCCGAAAGGAGCGGGCGGTCAAATTTTCGGTTGTGTTTTGCGCGCTGTTGGCGGAGCGGCGTTCTACGGTAAATTGACGGGCTCCACAGGATTTGGAATTCGAGGCTTCTCGGGGAATCCATGCGGTCAAAGAGTAAACCCGTTGCCCAGACAACGGAACGGCAAACCGATTCAAGGCCACAGATTACGGGCATGACGACTCTCAGGGTAGTGAGGGCGTCGTTTTATCTGATCGCTGGAGTCGCGCCTGCGATGCCCCTGCTGATCTTGTCGTGGCTCGTGTTTATCCTTTTTTTGCTGAATTGGACCGTGGATTGGCCTATAGCGTGGTCTTTCCTTTTTTCCAACGCAGGCGGCATCGGCTTGCTTCTCGCAACTTGCGTTTTGCCGCAAAAGGCACGGATCAAACACATTGCGGGAGTCAGCGCTCTCTTGATCTGCGGGAGCGTCGTCAGCTTCCCGTCGGCCATTGCCTCGTTTGAAAAAATCGTCGATAACCACCGAATCGGTTATCACATGCACCCGGTGGATTTTGGTGACTTTGCCCTCATCGCGTGCAACGTCGTGGCGATCGTGTATCAGCTGGAAGTGCTTGCAACGCTGCTTGCAAGACGCTTGGCCAGGGTTCCCGCCCGATAGGTTCTGATCCGCGTCATCCTCGCAACGTCATCGCGCTGTTTCCCTTTCTTGAGCAGGTGAGTCAGGCGCTGAAGCTGCCACAAGATGCGGGATGCGCGACGACCTTCATCTATCAAAACGTCGTCGCCGCTATTCGGACGGCAAGCGCATGGCGATGGGGTATGGCGCGACAGATCGGGATTGCTGCTTTTGGGCGGCCGGCCAGACGCGCATTCGAACGTAGCGAATGCCGTGAAAATCAAACCTGTCCTCAACGATCGACCACATTGCTCGCGATTCCCGCCTGAACCGATCGAGTGTTTCGAAACACCACCCACGACCACAAGGCACCGCCAGCCACCTTGGCGACGAACTGCAGCGCGGCGATCGCCGGAAACACAGCCCCGAACGCAATAAGCGGAAAGATGATGGAGTCGACAGCCGCACCCGCGACGTTCGCGCTGTTTGCGCGCGCCAGTATCGGAAAGCGGCGTGCGAGTTGAAACACGATTGCGCTCGCCACGGCTGCCGAACCGAACGCCACCAGGGACGCGACGGCGATTTCCTTGGCGGCGGGATTGAGTGCGTAACTGACGACACCGGCGGCAGCGATCAACGCAAACATTCGCGACCAAAGCGCGCGGCCTCGCCAATCGAGGTGGAGCCGGTCTCGAATCGCGAGATCGAGGCCGATCAGCAGGAACGCGATGATCGGTGTTGCAGCCGGCCCGAAATGAGCGACCATCAGGTTGGCGACGGCGACCGCTGCGATATAGATCAAGACGTACATGATTCCCCTGCGGTAAAGAGTGCGCGCTGCGTCGATTCGGAGCCGAAGTTTGCCATACATGGCCGATTGAACGGACGGGCGCTCCGCCAGGCGCAAGCCAGGTCGAACAGCGCGTGATTGACGGAAAGCCAGGGTTGAGCGCGACAGGATATCGCCACTATGCCGCCGGTATTCGTCAATCCTTTGTCGACGCGAGATTGTATGGCCGTATTCAGTCGACGTGATGTTGCGCAAGTTGCGCAATTTCCTTTTTCGACTAAGGTTCTCGCTTCCGGTGCCGTTATCTTTCCTGGACAGCCCTCGTGCCTCGAATGCTGATCCGTTTTCTTGCCTGCTCGCGTTTCGCGTGAGCAGGCTTTTTTCGTTTATGGCGGAATGAGACAGGGACTTGGCGCGAGCCGACAGCGCGCAACAGTCTTACATTGGTGTAACGTATCGACTTCCTCGTGCCCTCATGCTTGCAGGGCCGTTCGATCCCGACAACCAATGACAGTGTCGGGATTTTTTTTGTCTGGGCCTCGTTGCATTGGCAACGAGCTGCAGCGGGGCATGAACCCGGCATGGCGTCCGGCAGACAATCGCTGACGCGATCGCGTCAGCCGTGACGGAGGCGAACGCCTCTAAGCGGTATATTTTGCGGCGAGACGTCCTGATCGAGAGAGCCATCGCCGGGCGAAAGCCGAACGTACTTCACAGTGACTCGCCACAGTAGTGCACGAGCAAATCGGCTTCCGTCTCGTGCACTTCGACGGGCAGGGTCGTTGCACCTGCATAGGCAAGATAGCGCGCGCGATGCTGGCCGTTCCGGAACGACGCGACTCCGACCTTCGACAGCCCGGGGATGCCGAGCAGCGTTCGTGTTCTCGTCTCGCGAAACGTGATGTACGGCATGTCCGGAATCCTGTCCTGTTCAGGATCGAGGAATTCGCGAATGCCCGCGGCTTTTCCCGGTGGCCAGTAAAGAACAGACGGCAACACGTAGTCCGTCGTGTCCCGGTCGGCACATGTCAGCAGTTTCGTCAGGTCGATCGTCACGACCCGGTGTCGCGTATCGTCGCACGAGAATACCCGCTTGAGGTGCGTATAGGCATAGGGAGTGTGTCCGGGAAGCTGGACAATCCAGACCTCTACGCCATTCTGTTGTGCGCGGGCGAGTGCCATTTTTTCCTCTGGTATTGCAAGCGGCCGTCCTGGCCGGAGTTTAGCAGTGCGGTTGCGATGGCGAAGCAGGGCAATACCCGGAACAGGAAAGCGCGGTGACTTGCAGCGGAACTGAACCACGAGCGAAAGCGCAGAGGGGAATGGCGGGCAAATCGAGTACAGTCATGTGTCGGCGATCGTTATCGACAGGTTATGAGAATATCGTGATCCCGCCAGCGGGAATGAGTCGTCGCGCGAATTTCATGCAGAATTCACACTGTGTCGCGAAACCCGGCAAGCGCGGATGATCACAAGAACAGAGAGGGCGGATTGACCGGAGAAAACCATGTCGTCGAAACTTGAGATCGAATATCTCGATTACTGTTTCACCGGGACGCTCGAAATCAGGGAGTCCGGTCGGACGGGCGTTGTCGATTGGCATCTCGAATCCGGTTCGCGAAGCAAGACGCTTGCGTGGATCGTATTCGACCGTTATCTCGAGCGGAGTGATTTCGCGGATGAAGAGGATGCGCGTGCCAATATCGTCGACTGGCTGGAACGGCTGGCCGATCCGGGATCGGGTGCGTCCGCCCAGATGACGAAGGCGAATGGGGTCGCTGCCGGCACGATGGCGGCGGGCGCGTCGACTGCGTCGAACGCTTCAACTTCATCGACCACATCGACTGCCGAAATCGTCGGCGAAACCGTCATCGACATCGCCAGCGATCTCGACTGGATCGAGATGGTTGCCGAATGGCTTTTCAGCTGACCGGTATGAGGACGAAACCCGGTGTCATGACGCGCGCGCTCTTGTGTTCGAGAAACATGGTTTCAAAAAAAGATGCAGAAAAAATGAAGCCGGAATCGTGTCGCTCGGAAAAATAGAATAAACCTGCTTTGACAGCCGCCGCGACTTGCCGGAGACTTGCCCCGGGCCTGAAAATATCCGCTTGCATTAAAACAAGATCAAATTCCAGACATGAAAAGAAGGGCGCTGCTGACGGCGGGCGTGATCGTTGTCGCCGCCGGCCTGACAGGCTGCACGGCAATGCTGTTCGAAGATAGCCGATACGAAGAGACGGTCGACCGATTCCTCGTCAGCGAGGATGGCAAGAAATTCGTCGTGCTCGGCGAGAAATATCACTACATCTTCGATATGCCCGAGCATCTCGGTGCCGTGCTGGCATCGCCCTACCGCAAGTCGATCAACGCGTCGCTCCATGGATTCGTCGCGCAGGGCAGCAAGATCTCGGGCAAGTTCCGGCTCCAGCTCCGTCGCGCCGATATGACCGACGAGGGCTGGGACCGCGCGCTGGAGGACGGCTTCGCGAAGCGCGGGAGCAGCGATCTGGAGATGAAGGGTGAACTGGCCGGTTCGCGTTATCTGGCCGACGGTTTTGCACAGGGCAAGACGTGGTCGTCGTTTGCGCATTCGTACAAGATCGACGTCACCGACCGCATCACCACGGCGGGCAAGGCCGTGCGCGTGCTCGCGACCCCCGTCACGCTCGCGGCCGACGGCGTGATGATGATCGGGGCGGTGGTGTTGTCGCCTGTCATCGTGGTGTTGCTCACGCCGGTCGCGGGCGTCGCGCTCGGGCCGTGACGCGATCCGCGCGGCACGGGAGCGTGCCGGTTGCCGCGGCATCGTCACCAAATGGTGAGTTGCCGCACAGATCGTTGCGCGGCCGGCGCTCACAATCTGGCCGGTTGACCGTTCTTCCCCGGCCCGGTCAACCATTTCCCCGCTCGCTCGCGCAGGAGCGGGGGCTTTTTGCCCGTCCGACGCCGCAAGGCCGCGTCGGCGGAACCGGACAGGCGTTCGGCGGGCAGCGCAATCGCACCGGTTGCGTGCCCTGCATCCGATCGCCTGGTCCGCACGTATCGCTTTCCTCGTGCCTGAGCGAACCCTCAGGCCCATCGCCGGTTTCGGCCGGTGATGCCTTGGTCCCGGCGGCGCGCATCAATGCCGCCGGGATGTTTTTTGCGCCGGATGCGGTGCATCACGTCGCTTGCGGCGGGTAGGTCAACCCGCTCGGCCAGCCTGTTCGATGCTGGTTTCCCATCCGTCGTATTCCCCTCCGAACGAATGTACCTCGCGATTGATCGCGACCGTATGGCGTGTGATGTCGGCCAGTGCCATGGTGCCCTCGTGCGAGAACCGTACGGCCGACTTGCCGTCCTCGGTAGGGGCGACCGATTCGACCGGATAGCCTTTCGCTTCGGCCCAGTCCGCGAACTGATGCGCGTCGCTCTGGTCGGGGAAGTACGCCCAGTGCATCACGCGCCGGCTGACATCACCGGCGTCGCCTTTCTTCCGCAATTCGTCCAGCACGCGCATGTCGCGCATGATCTGCCGGTCGTCGTCGGTCGGGTAGAGCGTCTGCCAGTACGCTTCCTTGTCCGGATCGTCCTGGTGCGCGTACTGCAACGCGTAGGTCGTCTGATCGGCCAGCGCGTCGATGATCTCCGCCGCGGCCTCTTCGTCGAGCGATACGTAGAAAAGGAAATCCCGATGGCCGTCGACGGTGATGCGGCCGACCTGCACACCACCTTTCGCCGTGATCGCGGCGTCCAGCAGGTCCTCGATCTTCGCGAGACCGGCGAATTCGTCGCCGGTCGGCAGGCCTTCCGGCGTCGGATGCGCAAAGGGGACGCGCACGCTGAGCAGCGACGTGCGCGGATCGCCTTCCGCGATTTCCGCAAAGTCGTGGTTGAAGCTGATGAAAGCCTGATGGTCGCCCATTCTGGCAGGGAAGGTTCCCCAGGCGTCGGTCATGTGTTTCTCCCGTGCACGATTGTCTGTTGACGGTTGTAAAGCGTCCCAATGTATCATCGAAAATCGCGTTGACCGGAGGGGCGCGCATGATCGAGAGTCTGGGCATCCTGGTGCCGGTCGAAGACGATCGCTTTCGGGCGGTGGTGGATTTCTACCGTCTGGCGCTTGCGCTGCCGGTTCACTCCGAAGGCGTGTCGGCTGCGGGGAATCCGTGGCACCGCTTCGTGATCGGCGGAGCAACGCTGACCGTTCACACCGGCAGCGGCGGCAGGTTTCCGTATCCGGAGTTCCGGCCGACCGGCCATGGCATTGCGCTGGCCGTCGAAGTCGCGCACGTGTCGGAAGCCGTCGCACGGCTCGAGTCGTGCCGCATCGGCATCCTGAACGAGTGGGACTACGGCGACGGCACGGTTGCGATTTCCGTGGCGGACCCGGCGGGAAACGTCTGCGAGATCTGGGGCCGTCCGTGACCGCGCATCGGTACGGCGGGCCGCAAAAATATTCGAAGGAGATGCCGATGTCGATGTTTGCGGTGAATGGTGTGCGAATCGATCCGCTCAGCGCGCGCGTGACGCACGTGCGCTGGGCGGCCGTGAATCCGTCCGACCGGTCGTGGGCGGCGACGCCGAGCGAGGCGCCGGTGGCGGACGTGGCGCGCGCGCTCGCGTCCGGCAATGATGTCCGCGCAATCTTTTCGGCATCGGACGCCACCGTGATCGGGCCCCGGCTCAAACGCGTGCTGTATCGCGATGCATCGGAAGGCATCGAACTCGACATCGATGCAACGAACGAATCGCGCACGTTGCGCGATCTGCCGCAAATCTGACCGAAGGGGCATGCGCCGTCGCTAGCACGCGTCGTCGCATGAATGGCGGCACCTGGCCGAACGGTCGCTCGCACGACGTCGATCACGAGGAGTAGTATTGGACGATCGTCATGCCGCATGGCCGGTTGTGCCGAACGGTTTGACGGGTCACGCGATCTTCAGCGAGCCGTTACCGGAAGCGAACTTCGCAAACGCGTACGAGATCATGTCCAGATCGCTCATCGCTCCGTGGGCGTCCGCGCTTTGTCTGGCGCTGTCGGCTTGCCAGACGGCGTCCGAGCCGCCTCCGCTGCCGTCGCCCGACACCGCGTCGGCAGCCGCAGCCGTTCCGGCGTCGTCGCCCGCCGCGCCGATCCGTGGCATCGGCCTGGCGCCTCATCTGGCAGGGCAGAGTCATTGGGCCACCGGTCAATGCACGACCAACGGCACCGTCAAGGTGTGCAACTGAATATGGCCGGTGCCGGCCGGGCACTGCCCGTTCCGCGTGGACGAGTGCGTGCTGCCGTGCGTCGATGCGTAACTTTTTCGATCACGATCATTTCCCGTCGGCACGCCGACCTTTTCAGCGCATCGACAGGGTGTCCGGCTTCGATCACCCGGCGGCCGTCGAGGTGAGCGATCGCACAATGAAAGACGCACTTGAATCCACCGATTCCGGCTGGCACGTCGATCCGGTCGCGGGAACGATCGCCGGCCAGTTGCCGGTGACACTGGCGGTTGACGGCCGAAGCCTGAAAAGAAGGGCGATCGTATGCATGGTGCTGGCCGCGGCAAGCCTGTGCGGTTATGCGGCCGCCCCGGCACTCTGGCCGGTAGCGGCGCTGGCCGGATTGCTGGCGCTGGCGGGGGCCGCCTTCCTCGTGTCGTCGCGACGCAGGATGGCGCTGCATGTCGACGAGACGGGTTTCAGGCTGATCGGAGGCTTACGCGAACAACCCGTCACGCCATGGCGTGATGTCACCGAATTCCGGATCATCAGCGTCGCAGGCAATCGCTATATCGGTTACCAGTTCTCGGCGCATTCGTCGCGCACCAGGGTGCCGGGCGGCGTGATGCTGCCGATTGCCCGGTTTGCCGATCTTCCGCTCGATGCGGTGGCAGGACTGCTCGAGGCATGTCGCCGGCAGTTCGGCACGCCGGACAACGAGGCCGACCGAACGGGCGGGTGACGCCCGATGCGGCGACCCCGAGCGCCCTGATACTCGAGAAAACAAAAAAATGCAGGGCGCCGTGTCGATTTCCGCCGGGGTCGTCCGTCGTAGCATCGGAGGCGTGCGCATCGCGCGTCCGTCCCGATTCCGATACGACAACCGAACGAAGGAGCGACACCCATGTCCACGTCCGTCAAACCGATCCCGGAAGGGATGCGTACGCTGACGCCGCACCTGATCTGCGCCGGCGCAACCGCAGCCATCGACTTCTACAAGCGCGCGTTCAATGCGAGCGAACAATTTCGGCTGGCGATGCCTGACGGCCGGCTCGCGCACGCGTGCCTCGTGATTGGCGATTCGACACTGATGCTGGTGGATGAAATGCCCGAACACGGCGCGCTCGGGCCGAAGGCCCTGAAAGGCACGCCGGTCTGCCTGCACCTGTACGTGCCTGACACGGACGCCGCGATCGCGAAGGCGGTCGCGGCCGGCGCGACGGTGACGATTCCTGCCGCAGACATGTTCTGGGGCGACCGCTACGGACAAGTCGAGGATCCGTTCGGACACCGCTGGTCGCTCGCGACGCACCAGCGCGACCTGACGCCCGAGCAGATCGCGGAGGCGATGGCCAGCGCGCCGCCGTGCGGCAGCTGACACAGCCGCGCCACCGCAATTGAACGGCAGGGCGGCGGCATGCACCCGCGCTCACGCGCCGGCCGTCTTGCCGCGCTGCTTGTGCTCGTACATCCGTTGGTCGGCCGATGCGAGCAGGCCGGCCACGTCGCGATGGTGCGCGGGGTCGTAGTCGACGTACCCGACGCTGAACCGGATGTCATAGCCGCGTGCGTCGGCCGTGTTGCGCTGCGCAAGCGCCTGCGTCACGCGCTCGACCGGCTCGGCGACGTCGGCCGGATCGGTGGCACTCAGCAGCACGACGAACTCGTCGCCGCCAAGCCGTGCGATCACGTCGCTGTCGCGTAGTGCGCCCGTCAGCGTGTCGGCAAATGTCTTGAGCGCGCGGTCGCCCTCGGCGTGGCCGAAGCGGTCGTTGATCGCCTTGAAATCGTTCAGGTCGAAGAACAGCAGCACCGCGTGACGACTCAGGCGATCGCACAGGCTCAGCACGTGGCGGGCCAGGATCTCGAAGCCGCGGCGGTTCGTCAGCTGGGTGAGCTCGTCGGTGGTCGCGAAATGCAGCGCGGCGATCTCGCGTTCGGTCATGTGGGCGAGATCGCCGAGCAGCGCGAGCTCGTCGGGTTCGAGCGAGCGCGGCCGCGTGTCGATCAGGCACAGCGTACCGATGGGCGCGCCGTTCGGCGCCACGAGCGGCCGGCCGGCGTAGAAGCGGATCCCGGGCGCGCCGGTGACGAGTGGATTGTCGTGGAAGCGATCGTCGTTCAATGCATCCTGGATCACCATCGTGTTGTCCGCGAGCAGCGCATGGGAGCAGAACGACACGTCGCGCGACGTTTGCGTGACGTCGAGCCCCGCATGGCTCTTGAACCACTGGCGATCGTCGTCGACGAGACTGACCAGTGCGATCGGCACGTCGAACAGCCTGCGTGCAAGACGGGTCAGGCGATCGAAGCGTTCTTCGGGCGGCGTGTCGAGGATCGAGAGCGAATGAAGCGTATCGAGGCGGGCCGCCTCGTTGGCCGGTTTCGGTGCAATTTGCATGGATCGTGTCCTTTGTCCCGGCTGCGAGGCCGGTCACGGGATCGTATGCCGGACAGTATCGCGCATTGCGCGGCGTATCGCCATGCCGGCGATCCGGAAGCGGGCGGTTTCGGCCTGGCCCGGATCGTTGCAGATGCGGTGAGAAGCGGGCGTCATGGGCCCGCGTTTCGCCCCGATGCGCAATCCGGTGCGCGACGTCTCAAGGTGCCCGGCGCAGTGCCGTAAACAGGGCGAGTCCAATCGTTCATCGCCTTCCATTGCACCATGGTTCGAATTCTGTACGCGGGTTATCTCGCGTTTGCGCTGTATCTTCTTTATCCGATGGTCCAGAACACGCTGGTATTCGGCGTCGCATGTGTGAGCAACGCGCTGCCGGGCGGCGCCAGCGGCTTGTCGACATCGTCGGCACGCGGCGCGGGTGAGCACGCGAATCGCTGCGCGCCGACGACGCAGGCCGGTGCCGCGACGGGGCGGACGGCTGAAATCCATTAAGCAGGCAACGCGTTGGCCGTTCGGCCGAATTGAGCGTCGCGCGATGCTCGCCGATCATCTGCAACACGGCGGATCGAACACGAGGTGAGCGCGGCGCGTGTCAGTAGCTGGAACGGTACGGCGTGCCCTGGTCGAAACGGCTTTGCCAGTGCGTGAGATAGCGCGACGCGAGTTGCGGGTTGTTCCACACCACGACGACGTTCTCGGAATTGCGGCTGGCCGCCGACGCGCTGTAGTTGAACGAGCCCGTTTCGACGTGCTCGGCGTCGATCACGAGGTACTTGTCGTGATGGATCGCATAGGCGTCGATCGTGCGTGTCGGGATGCCTGCGTTGACGAGCAGGTTCAACGCCTGCTTGCTGCTCTTCGCGCGATTGCCCTTGTCGTCGACCACCACCGCGACATTCACGCCGCGTCGCTTGGCGGCGAGCAGTGCGCGCGTGACGGGCGGCGACGTGAACGAATAGGCTGCGACGCGGATCGAACTGCGCGCGGCGCCGATCGCTTTCAGCACCAGCGCTTCGGCGCCGCCATCGGGCGAAAACGCCGATTCGACGACCTGTGTTGCGGGCGCTTCGTGAGTGGGGGCCGGTAGCCACCGCGACACGAAGTCGATCGCCTGCTGGAGCAGCGATTCGCTTTGCGTCTTGCCGAAAGCGGTGAACGGTGTGGCGAGCAGGGAGGCGGCGAGACAGGCAGCGGCGAGGCGATTGCGCGACAACATCTTGGACAGCGAATAATTTCGAGACAGCGGGCCGTGAGTGTAACGCACACGTGGCGGCCCGGTCACGTGCGGATGCCAAGGGATGACGCATCGCGAAGACCGGCGATGGCAGAGGCGGTGACGCAAAGTTGCGTTGTGCGGGATCCGTGCATGCGATCGGATCGATCGGCGGATGGGGGGCGATGGCGGCGCGTGAATGCGCATGCGACGGCAGGGTGTCGGCGTGCAAGCCGTGTGAGAGTGCAACCAGGTCGGCTCGCTGGAACCGGCGACAGCAGCGCGAACGCAACGAACGATCCGTGTGCGTCACACGCTCCTGTATGCGCGGATGCGTCAGTCCTCGGCCGAAGCCGTTCCGGCGGCTTCTGCTGCGACCCATCCGGGGCCACGCTCCGGCTGCACGTCGCGCGCGTCGAGCGGCTCGCCGCACGCCGAGCATACGGTGACCGCGTGCATCAGATGGCCGCAGGTACGGTGACGCAACTGCACCGGTGGCCCCTGGCCGTCGTCTTTCCAGCGGTCTCCCCATGCGGTCAGCGCGAGCAGGGTCGGGTAGAGGTCGCGGCCCTTGTCCGTCAAACGATATTCGAAACGCGGCGGGCGTTCCTGATACTCGTGCTTGGCCAGCACGCCTTCGTCGACGAGCCGCGCGAGCCGCTCCGCCAG
The DNA here is from genome assembly GCF_003294055.1 of Burkholderia reimsis. Lineage (NCBI taxonomy): Bacteria > Pseudomonadati > Pseudomonadota > Betaproteobacteria > Burkholderiales > Burkholderiaceae > Burkholderia > Burkholderia reimsis. The sequence continues at coordinate 69,300 of NZ_QMFZ01000033.1, read as the reverse complement.
CACATGGCGCGTGATGCCGAGCTGGGTCTGGAACGCGTCGAAGCGGCGGCAGCCGAGGAACGCGTTGCGGAGGATCAGCATGGTCCAGCGGTCGCCGAGCACGGCAAGCGTACGCGCGACCGAACAGTTCAGCGTGCCGATGTCATCCCATTTCATCGTCGAGTCTCTTGCGGCGGTTCAGCGAAATAGCGGGCTCGATTATAGAACCCGCCTTCGACTGCAACGAGCCCGGCCTCGTTGACAACGACCGTGGTCGTTGTGAATAATGAGTTCCAATTTGGAACTTACTCGCGCGGCGACGCGCTTTCAACCCGGAGACAACCCGATGAACCCGCTTTCCCTGTCTGGTCTCGATCTGCTGCGCGCAGCGGTATCGGGCGATGCGCCGCTCGCGTCGATTTCCGAGACGATCCCGATGCGTCCGCTCGACGTCGAGCTCGGGTATGTGAAATTTTCGGCGCGGGCGGACGGCCGGCACCTGAACCCGCTCGGCGGCGTGCACGGCGGGTTCGCGGCGACGGTGCTCGATTCGGTCACGGGGTGTGCGGTGCATTCGATGCTCGATGCGGGCGTCGGCTACGGTACGGTCGATCTGCATGTGAAGATGCTGCGACCCGTACCGCGCGACGTCGAGCTGGTTGCGGAAGGGCGCGTGATTCACCTGTCGCGTTCGCTGGGCGTTGCCGAGGGCACGCTGAAGACGCCGGATGACAAGATCGTCGCGCATGCGTCGGCGACCTGTTTCATCCAGCGGCCGCAGTAACGGTGGGCCGCAACGCCTTCGTTCGAGCCCTGCGCGTGAACGCTCGCGCCCGTACCGAAGGCCGCCTGTAAGCGTGTGCGGCGCCTGTCTGAAGCGGTCGCTTCAATGTGATAGCGTTCCTGCTTTCCACCGACGCGACAGGAACAGCATGGAATACCGCACACTTGGCGATTCGGGCATCGAGGTCAGCCTGATCGGCCTCGGCACGATGACGTGGGGCGAGCAGAATTCGGAGCGCGATGCGCACGAGCAGATCGACTACGCGATCGGGCAAGGCGTGACGCTGATCGATGCCGCGGAGATGTATCCGGTGCCGCCGAAGCCCGATACGCAGGGGCGCACCGAACAGTACATCGGCACGTGGCTCGCGCAGCATCGCGCGCAGCGCGAGCGCATCGTGCTTGCGACGAAAATCGCGGGGCCGGCGCGGCAGCCGCATAATCCGCGCCATATTCGCGGCGAAGGCAACCAGTTCGACCGGAAGAACCTGACCGAAGCGCTCGACGGCAGCCTCAAGCGCCTGCAGACCGACTACGTCGATCTTTATCAGCTGCACTGGCCCGACCGCAGCACGACGACGTTCGGCCGTCCCGCCTATCCGTGGGTCGACGACGCCTACACGGTGCCGATCGAGGAAACCCTCGGCGTGCTCGCGGAATTCGTGAAGGCCGGCAAGGTGCGCGCGATCGGCGTGTCGAACGAAACGCCATGGGGCGTCGCGCAGTTCCTGCGCGCGGCCGAGAAGCTCGGGCTGCCGCGTATCGCAAGCATCCAGAATCCGTACAGCCTGGTGAATCGCACGTTCGAGAACGGGCTGTCGGAGTTTGCGCATCGTGACGGCGTCGGCCTGCTTGCGTATTCGCCGCTCGCGTTCGGCTGGCTGTCCGGCAAGTACGAGAACGGTGCGCGTCCGGCCGGCGCGCGCATCACGCTGTTCGAGCGCTTCCAGCGTTACAGCAAACCGCAGGCCGTCGAGGCGACGTCGCGCTATGTCGCGCTCGCGCGGCGTCACGGGCTGTCGCCCGCGCAGCTCGCGCTGGCGTTCGTCAACAGCCGGCCATTCGTGCGCAGCAACCTGGTCGGCGCAACGTCGCTCGAGCAGTTGAAGGAGAACATCGGCAGCGTCGACGTGAAGCTGTCCGACGAGATCCTCGCCGAGATCGATGCGCTGCATGAGCTGCAGCCGAACCCGGCGCCGTAAACGGCGCACGGCCCGCGCGGCGACGATGCCGATGCCGCTAAGGGCCGCACCGGCGGCGCGTCGCCGCGCCGTCGTTTCTTCCGTTATCGCATCTTGAGCCGGGTGCGCGCGACGAACAGCGCGACGAGGCTCAGCACCGCACACGCCATCAGGTAGAGCGCCGGCGATAGCCGGTTGCCGGTCGCGCTGATCAGCCAGGTGATGACGAACGGCGCGAAGCCGCCGAACAGCGTGACCCCCGTGTTGTAGCTGACCGCGAGCCCCGTTGCGCGCGTCTGCGACGGGAACAGCTCGGCCATCAGCGCCGGCAGCGCGCCGCAGTACATCGCCTTCAGCGCGCCGATCCAGACCAGTGCGGCGAGCATCGTTGCGAACGACGCGTGGCGCGTGAGCCAGGCGAACGTCGGCCACACGCTGACGAGCATCAGCACGGCCGCGGCCGCCATCATGCGGATCCGCCCCGTGCGATCGGACAGGTGGCCGACGACCGGCGTGACGAGCGTGAGCACGAACCCGGTCGCGAGCGTCGCCGCGAAGCCCGTCGACGCGGGCAGGCCGAGCTGCTTGATCGCATAGGTCGGCATGTACAGCACCATGTAGTTGATCGCGGTCGAGATCACGAGCGCGCCGATCGACAGCAGCAGCCGCAGCTTCTGATCCGCGAACAGTTCGCGCACGGGCGCTTCCGAGCGTGCCTGCGTCTTGAACTCGACGCCTTCGTCGACGTAACGGCGGATGTACAGCCCGACCGGGCCGATCGCGAGCCCGAACAGGAACGGCACGCGCCAGCCCCAGCTTTCGAGTTGCGCGGTTGTCAGCGTGGATGTCAGCAGCGCACCGAAGCCCGACGCGAGCAGCGTCGCGAGTCCCTGGCTCGCGAACTGCCAGCTCGACATGAAACCGCGCCGCTGCGGCGCGTGCTCGACGAGGAACGCGGTCGAGCTCGCGAATTCGCCGCCCGCGGAAAAACCCTGCATCAGCCGCGACAGCATGATCCCGAGCGGCGCGAGTATGCCGATCGATGCGTAGGTCGGCATCGACGCGATCAGCAGCGTGCCGGCCATCATCATCGCGATCGACAGCAGCAGCGACGCCTTGCGGCCCGCGCGATCCGCGTACGCGCCGAGCACGAAGCCGCCGATCGGCCGGATCAGGTAGGACAGGCCGAACGTGCCGAGCGTGAGCATCAGCGACGTCGCTTCGCTCGTGGCGGGGAAGAACAGCTTGGCGATCGTCACCGCGAAGAAGCCGTAGACGATCAGGTCGAACCATTCGAGTGCGTTGCCGATCGACGCCGCGAAGATGATGCGCCGGATCTTCGCGGCGCTGGGGAGGGCGGCTTCCTGCGAGGTCAGGGTGGTCGTGTTCATCGTGTGGGCAGGTCCCGTGAAAGGGGCGAAGCGCGTTACAGGGTGGCGCCGGCCGCGGCGGGCGCCGCGCGGCGAACGGTCGGGGCGTCGTCGCCGAGATCCCAGAAGAGGCCGGCCATCATCTGCAGCCCCTCGCTGACGACGCTCGCGAGCAGGTGCTCGTCGGGCGCGTGCTGCGAGCACGCAGGGTACGAATGGGGTACCCACAGGGTCGGCAGCCCGAGCGTGTCGGCGAACACTTCGTTGGGCAGCGTGCCGCCGAGATTCGGCAGGATCGCGGGTTTCTTGCCGGTGGTCCGCGCCAGCGACGCGACCGCCCAGCGGACCCACGGATCGTCCGGCGACACGCGCGTCGCCGGTGCACCGCGCTCGACGTCGATCTCGATGTCGGCGAAGCCATGCGCATCGAGGTGCGTGCGCAGGTGCGCATGCAGCGCCTGCCAGTCGGTGCCGACGACGAAGCGCAACTGGCAGTGCGCGTACGCGGCCGGCGGGATCGCGTTGACGGGGTGCTCGGGGTTGCCGGCCTTGAATGCGAGGATCTCGAACGTGTTCCAGCCGAACACGCGCTCGGGCGCGGTGAGGCCGGGCTCGCCCCAGCCGGCGTCGAGCGCCGGATCGCCGGGGCCGCCGCCGACGCAGAGATCGGCGAGCGCCTCGCGCACGGCGGCCGGGATCGGCGGCGGACGCAGCCCCGCGACGCGAATCGCGCCGCGCGCGTCGACGAGGCTCGCGAGTGCGTGCGCGAGCACGATCGCCGGATTGCGCAGCAGGCCGCCCCAGTTGCCGGAGTGATGCGCGCCGTCACGGGCGCGCAGGCTCAGCTTGAAATTGACCGAGCCGCGCGAGCCGAGGAACACCGTGGGGCGCGCGGCGGCGATGCGCGGGCCGTCGGACGCGATCAGCACGTCGGCTGCGAGCGCGTCGCGCTCCTGACGGCACAGTGCGTCGAGGCCCGGCGAACCCGTTTCCTCGCCCATCTCGATCAGCAGCTTCGCGTTGAAGCCCATCCGGCCGCCGCGCGCGTCGAGCACGCTCGCCAGCGCGGCCAGGTTGATGGTGTGCTGGCCCTTGTTGTCGGCGCTGCCGCGGCCGTACCAGCGGTCGCCGTCGGCCGTCAGCGTCCACGGCGACAGCGGTGCGCGCCACTGCGCGTCGTAGCCGCGCACGACGTCGCCGTGGCCGTAGATCAGCACGGTCGGCAGTGCATCGTCTTCGTGGCGCGATGCGAGCAGGAACGGGCCGCCGCCGTCGACGGGATTGTCGACGATCCGCGACGTGAAGCCGAGGCGCGCGGCCTCGGGTGCGATCTCGTCGGTCAGGTAGGCGCGCAGCGCGGCACCGTTGCCGCTCTCCTGGCTTTCGGTTCGCAAGCCGACGCGGCGGCTCAGGGTCGTGAAGAACGCACCGGATTCGAACTGGTTCAGCGCGTGCTGGATGGCGGCGGTACGGCTCAAGTCGTGTCTCCTCTGTCGGGTTCGCTGCACGTGGCGGATCGTGCGTGCAGGGTGAAGTGCGACCGATTCTAGAAAGCCGTTTTTTTTGTCACAATGATCGAATTTCGAACCTTTCTTTGCCGAAAAGGCAAAGCAGCGCGGCCGGCAGCCGGGTGGAGACAGAACAATGGCGGCTTTCCTGCATGGCCTGGCGTTGCGGTATTTCGTCGAGGTGGCGCGCACCGGTTCGATCAGCGACGCGTCCGCGCGGCTGCACGTGGCTGTCTCGGCGATCAGCCGCCAGATCGCGAAACTCGAGAGCGAGCTCGGCGCACCGCTGTTCGAGCGCCGGCCGCGCGGGATGGCGCTGTCGGAGGCCGGGGAGCGGCTTCTGGCGTTCGCGCAGCGCAGCCTGCTGGAGGCCGAGCACGTGATGAAGGACATCGGCGGGCTCGACGCGCTGCACGGCAGCCTGCTGAAGATCGCCTGCTCGGAAGGGTTCGCGATCGATTTCCTGCCCGGCACGCTCGCGCGCTTCAAGGCGCGCCATCCGGGCGTCGATTTCTCGGTGTGGGTCGTGTCGCCGGCGGAAGCGACGCGGCGCGTGCGCGACGGCGACGTGGACATCGCGTTGAGCTTCAGCCTCGCGCCGGAGAAGGGCGTGCGCGTCGAACATACCGAGCGCGCGCCGATCTTCGCGCTGGTGCGGCGCGACCATCCGCTAGCGACGCGTGAAGCGGTGTCGCTCGCCGATGTCGCGCGTCACCCGCACGTGCTGCCCGAGGCTGGCACCACGGTGCGCCAGCTGATCGACATCGCATGCGCGCTCGACGGGCTGCTGCTCGAGCCTGAACTGACGAGCAACAATACGGCGGCGATGTACGGTTATGCGCGGCGCACGGGCGCGGTGATGTTCACGGGGCTGCTGTCGGTGCGCGACCGCTGCGCCGCGGACGGCTTCGTCGTCGTGCCCGTGACGAACCCGCAGTTGCGCGAGCGCAGCATCCAGGTGCAGACGATGGCGGGGCGCGACCTGCCCGCGTCGGTTCGCGCGTTCCGCGACCATCTGATCGACGCGATGCAGGCCGCATCGCCGCCGCCGGCCGCCGCGCGCGGCCCGAGACGCCGGCCCGTGAGATAATCGCCAATCCGCCTTCCGTGCCCATGCGGCTCATCGAGCCGCATCGCCCCTGTTCGACGCCAAATTGAAGAACCTGATTGTCACCCTCGATCGCGCCGGCGAGTTCGACGAGATCATCGACGTGCGCACGCCGCTCGAGTTCGCCGAGGATCATATCCCCGGCGCGCTGAACGCGCCCGTGCTCAGCAACGAGGAGCGCGTGCTCGTCGGCACGATGTACCGACAGGTGTCGCCGTACGAGGCGACGCGCGTCGGCGCGGCGATGGTGGCACGCAACATCGCACGTCATCTCGACACGACGTTCGCCGACCGGCCGCGCAACTGGCGGCCGCTGATCTACTGCTGGCGCGGCGGCAAGCGCTCGGGCTCGATGACGACCTGGTTCAACCTGATCGGCTGGAAGGCGCGCCAGCTCGACGGCGGCTACAAGTCGTACCGCCAGTCGGTGTGCGCGACGCTCGACTCGCTGCCGACGCGCTTTCGCTACATCGCGCTCGTCGGCCATACAGGCTGCGGCAAGACGCGCCTGCTGAACGCGCTGCGAGACGCGGGCGCGCAGACGCTCGATCTCGAGGCGCTCGCGTGCCATCGCGGTTCGCTGCTCGGCGCGCTGCCGGGCAAGCCGCAGCCGGCGCAGAAGGGGTTCGATTCGGGGCTCGTCGAAACACTGGGGCGTTTCGACCCCGAATGGCCGGTGTTCGTCGAATCGGAAAGCCGCAGGATCGGGCTCGTGCAGTTGCCGATCGCGTTGATCGAAGCGTTTCACGCAGGGCCGTGGGTGCATGTCGACGCGGCGCACGACGAGCGCATCGCGTTCCTCCTCGAGGATTACGCGCACCTGTTCGACGAACCGGACGCGTTCAAGGCGCAGCTGCACCGGCTGATCGGCCTGCACAGCCGCGAACAGGTGACGCACTGGAAGGCGTTGATCGATGCCGGCGCGCGTGCCGAACTGTTCACCGAACTGATCGACAAGCATTACGATCCCGCGTATGCGCGCACTTATCGCGCGACGTACAACAAGCCGAACCGGGCGCTGACGTTCACGTTCCGGCCCAACGCGGCCGATGCGTGCGACCAGGCGCGCACGCTGCTGGCGCAACTCGCGCAGGCCGGGCTGCCCGCGTCGGCCGCACTTGCGGCAGGCATGAAGCCCGCCACCGACAATAACCAATCGACGATCACACGATGACGACCACACGCACCCAACCCAGTCCGGCACTCGGCTGGATGACCTTCCTGCTGATCGCGGTCGCGGGGCTGTTCTATGTGAAATGGTTCCCGTACTACAACAAGGCGTTCGTTGCCGCGGAGCATCATTCGATCGGGCAGTCGATCCTGATGGGCACGTCGGCGGCCGCGCCCGCGCCGTCGCTGAAAGCCGCGCTCGACTACGCATGGGCGTACGGCAAGGCGATCTGGCAGGCGATGGTGCTCGGCTTGCTGCTCGGTTCGGCCGTGCAGGCGCTGCTGCCCGCGCACTGGGTCGCGCGCGTGCTCGGCCGCACCGGCTTCGGCAGCGTCGCCGCGGGCGGCCTGCTGTCGTTGCCCGGCATGATGTGCACGTGCTGCGCGGCGCCGGTCGTCGCGGGGCTGCGTGCACGCCATGCCTCGCCGGGCGGCGCGGTCGCGTTCTGGCTCGGCAACACGGTGCTGAACCCGGCGGCGCTGGTTTTCATGGGCTTCGTGCTCGGCTGGCACTGGAGTGCGTTGCGCCTCGTGCTCGGCGTCGCGATGGTATTCGGGATCGGCTATCTGCTGAACCGGATCGCGCGCCCTGAAGACGCCCGCATCGACGATGCGCAGCTCGCCGCGCTGGCGGCCGAGCAGGCCGCGGCCGGCAATCCGTTCGTGCGCTGGATGAAGCTGCTCGCACGCATGGCCGTGCGGCTCGTGCCCGAATACATCGTGCTCGTGCTGTTGCTCGGCGCCGCGCGCGCATGGCTGTTCCCGCATATCGGCCCGGACATCGGCAATCATCTCGGCTGGATCGTCGCCTTCGCGGTCGCGGGCATGCTGTTCGTGATCCCGACGGCGGGCGAGGTGCCGATCATCCAGGCGATGCTGTCGCTCGGCATGGGCGTCGGCCCGGCCGCCGCGCTGCTGATGACGCTGCCGCCGATCAGCGTGCCGTCGCTCGCGATGCTCGCGCGTTCGTTCAAGCCTTACATGCTGGCCATCGTCGCGATCCTTGTCGTCGTGTTCGGGATCGCGAGCGGCCTGCTCGCGGTCGCGTTCGGGTTCTGACGCGCGCAAGCGGTGCGCCGGCCGGGCGCAATCGTCGTATTCATCCGGCGCCGCCGTTTCACGCGTGCGGCGCCATTTACAAGAAGCAAACAGGAAAACGCATGACCCAACCGAAGATTCATCCTCGACTCGAAAAGGCGCTGACGCGCGGCGATCTCGCGATCCGCCAGGCCAATTCCGCGCGGGCGACTGCCGTGCTGAATGCACTCGGCACGATGATCATCGAGGCCTCCGCAACGATCGGCGTCGAGGCCAGCATCGACATTCCGCAGGGCGATCGCATTTACGATCCGGTCAACGGCCTGTGGCCGCAGAAGATGCTGGTGTCGTTCGACGGTCCGGTGGACGAAGCCGACAAGGAAGAACTGCGCACGGTTTATCTGCTCGCCGACGATCCGGGCACGCAGTTCCGCGTCGAATGGCATCGCGCGGACGGCAAGCTCGGCCGCCAGGAAGGTGGCCCGCTCGCGACCGTCGCGTTCCTGACCGACGTCGAGATTCCGTGGAGCGACGACGACGAATAACGTCGTCGCATGAAGCCGGCGCCCAGTGCGCCGGCCGTCAGCGCATCATGCGCCGCCGGAACAGCCAGGCGGACAGCAGGAATCCGCCGACCGCGTAGCCGGCGAGCACCGCGACATGCAGCGCGACGTCGGTCGCCGGCCGGCCGAGCATCGCGGGCCGGATCAGCTCGACGGCGTTCGCGAGCGGCAGTGCCTGCGCCGCATGCCGCGCGATCGGCGGCAGTTGCGTGGTCGGGAAGAACACGCCCGACAGCAGCAGCATCGGCGTCAGCACGAGCGTCTGATAAAACATGAAGAAATCGTAGGACGGTGCGAGCGCCGTGACGATCATCGCGATGCTTGCGAACGCGAGGCCCGCGAGCGCGATCACGGGCAGAGCCGCGAGCATCGACGGAAACCGCGCATAACCGAGCGCCCCCGCGACGAGCATGATCGCGGCCCCCGACAGCATCGCCTTGCTGGCCCCCCAGACGATCTCGCCGAGCACGATGTCGCCGAGCGCAAGCGGCGTATGCATGATCGCTTCCCACGTGCGCTGCACGTGCATCCGCGAGAAACCCGAATACATCGACTCGAAGCTCGCGGACATCATCACGCTCGAGCCGACCGTACCGGCCGCGAGGAACGCGATATACGACACGCCGTCGACATGGCCGAGCATCAGGCCGAGCCCGAACCCCAGACCGAACAGATAGATCATCGGATCGGCAAGATTGCCGAACATCGACGCGAGCGCGAGCTTGCGCCAGACGAGATAGTTGCGCCGCCAGACGGCGATCCAGTTGGTTGCGTTCGCGGGCATCGCGATCGCGAAGCGGGACACGCGTGGCGGTGCCGACGGGGCGGTGGCGGAATAGTTGCGCACGTCCATGATCGATCAGTCCTGCATTTCGCGGCCCGTGAGCCGCAGGAACACATCTTCCAGATTGGCCGGGCGATGCAGATAGCGCAACCCCGTGCGACCCTTGAGTCGCGCACTGAGCGGTTCCGGGTCGCTCACGTAGCAGAACAGTGTCTCGCCGCTGATCTCGGTGTGCTTCGCGAACGCCGCCAGCTCGTCGCGCAGCGTGGCCGGATCGGGCCCGTAGATCTCGATCACGTCGCAGCCGATCTCCGATTCGATCAGCGCGTGCGGCGCACCTTCGGCGATCTTGCGGCCTTCCTCGATCACGCACAGCCGGTCGCACAGGCGCTCGGCTTCTTCCATGAAGTGCGTGGTGATCAGGATCGTCTTGCCTCGAGCGAGCAGCGAGCGCAGGCGCTCCCACATGAGGTGGCGCGCCTGCGGGTCGAGGCCCGTCGTCGGCTCGTCGAGCACCAGCACATCGGGATCGTTGACGAGCGCACGGGCGAGCGTGAGCCGGCGCTTCATGCCGCCCGACAGCTCGCCGACCTTCGCATCGGCCTTGTTCTCGAGCTTCGCGAATTCGAGCAGGGGTTTCACGAGCGCGTGCGCGGCCTGCGCCGACATGCCGAAATAGCGGCTGAAGACGAGCAGGTTCTCGCGGACGGTGAAGTCGGGGTCGAGATTGTCGAACTGCGGGACGACCCCGACACGCTGGCGCGCATGTCGCGCACGCGATGGAACCGGTTCGCCGCAGAGCGAAATGGTGCCTGCATCGGGATGCGTGAGGCCGAGCAGCATTTTCAGCGTGGTGGTCTTGCCGGCGCCGTTGGGGCCGAGCAGGCCGTAGCATTCGCCGGCCTGCACGGTGAACGACAGGCCGTTGACGACAAGCTTGTCGCCATAGCGCTTTTCGACGTTCCGGAAATCGATCGGTGCAACGAGCATGGGTAGGTTGTCGTTGTATGCGGGCGCGGCAGCGTTTCGCTGCCGGATGCGTGGCCGGTTGGCGAACCGATCGGACGATGGCCTGTCACACGGGCATGACCGACGCGCACGACGCCGGCGCCTGGTGGCCCGCTGGAGTACGAACGGGCCATTCTAGTGCATCGGCTGCGTCTCTTCAGGGCATGCCTGTGCGGTGCGATGCATGCGCGCACCCATCGTGCACCGCATCATCGCGCACGCGCCGCGCGGAGCGAATCAGCGTTTTCCATCCCTTGCGTCCTGAATTGCGGCGCACCATGATGAATGCGTAGGCTCGTTGTTGCGATAGGGAGGTTTCATGGCTAGCTACAACAAGATTCTGCTGTGTTACGACGGCACGCTCGAAGGGCGCAAGGCACTGCGCTGCGGCGCCAATCTCGCGATGGACCTGAAGGCCGAGACGCATTTGCTGTCGGTCGTCGACATGCGCTCGAGCATTGCACAGAGCGCGGGTTTGCTGACCGACGTCGCGTGCGGCCGGTTCGAGGAAACCGCGCGTGAAATCCTGCAGGAAGGGGTGAACTGGCTGCGCGAGCGCGGCGTGCAGGCCGAAGGCCATTTCGCATTCGGCTATCCGATCGACGAAATCGCGAATCTCGCGACGGAACTGAACGCCGATCTCGTCGTCGTCGGCCACCGGTGCCGCAGCGGGCTGTCGAGATGGTGGATGGGCTCCGGCAACACGCAACTGCTCGATCGCGTGAACTGCAGCATTCTGGTTGCGTGTTCATCGGCGCAAGAGCAGAAGGCCGAAATCGCACGCGAGCGTGAAGCGGCCACGGCGAACGGCAAATGATCCAATGATTCGATGACTGCGTGGCTGGCGAACCGAGCCGGTCAGGCAGTCACGCCGCCTCAGTGGCTCGGGCGATGACCCCGAGCCAGTCAAGTCCTGTCGAGCCCTGTCAAGCGTGCAGGTCGATGGCGGACAACTTCCACGAGAACAGGCCGAAGCGGTGGAATATCGCCGCATAGCGCGTGCCGTCGGCACTGCGCTGGTAGGTCACGACGAATTCATCGATATTCCGGTAGCCGGCGCTGGTTTGCTGCTGATGCGGCGAATGCGCTGCATCGACCGGGCTGGCCGGCGCGGCAGCAGCAGGGGGCGGCGATGATGCGGCCGCCGCGTTGCTGCCCGGAGCGGCTGCGCTTGCCGAAGCCTGATTGGGTGCCGATGCGGCCGGTGTGTTGCCCGGTGCATCGCTGCCTGGTGGCAGATTCGACAGGTCAGGTGGACGCTCTCCCGGATTGCCACGCGGTGGCAATCCGCTCATCAGCGCGGCCACGCCCTCCGGGGTCGCGTATGCATCGACCAGCGGGCCGATCAATGCCGACCCGATCAGTGCACCGAGCACCGCGAACGGATTGCTCTTCTTCACCGCATCGATCCGGCGCATCAGCTCTTCCGTGACCTGCTGCTTCAGGCTGATGCGCAGCGACGGAAAATCGACATATTCACTGATGGCCTGCGCATCACGCGCATCGATCGCCGTTTTCAGGCGGCCGAGCGCGACGTACGGCGATGCGTAGGCATAGCCGATCGCCGCAATGGCGGCGATGGCCAGCACGATGATCAGCAGGGGTTTGAGCCGCCATGCGCGGCCCGAAGATCCGGTCACGTTGCCTCCGGTGCGGGGATGTTCCGCAATCAGAGACCGCCTGGCGTGGCCGATCGTTCCTCTGCAATGCAGCGATCGATCATCCGGCACACGGCATCGATCGTGCCGACCATGATCAGGCGCGAGCGACCGTGATAGACGCGCACCGGCGCGCGGCGCGCGGGTTCCGCGTGATTCAGGCCGGCGTTCAGCGACACCCGCGCGAAAGCGGGGAGCGCCGACGGCAGCAGGGACGCCTGCCGTTCGACTGCGACTTCTTCTTGCACAGGCGCCGCCGCGGACAGCGGTGCGCAGGGCGTGCGGCCGCGCAGGTGACGCAGGCGACCGAATTGACGGAAAGGCAGCAGGCGGGCAAGGCGTTCCATGATGTTCTCCTCAGCGAGACGGAATGTCAGAGTTCGCCCGAGCGGATCAGCCCGACGGCGATGCCTTCCAGCGCGAATTCCGCGCTGCCGGCCTTGACGAAGATGTTTTCGTAATCCGGGTTCTCCGCGATCAGCTCGAGACCGCCCGGCCGGCGCATCAGGCGCTTGACCGTGACGTCGTCGCCGAGACGCGCGACGATGATCTGGCCGTCCTTCGCTTCCGTGCGCTTCTGCACGGCGAGCAGGTCGCCATCGAGGATGCCGGCGTCGCGCATCGACAGGCCGCGCACCTTCAGCAGGTAGTCGGGCTTGCTGGTGAACAGCGCGGGATCGCACGCGTAATGCTGCGAGATGTGCTCCTGCGCGAGGATCGGGCTACCGGCTGCCACACGGCCGACGAGCGGCAGCGACAGCTGCATCAGGCCGGCGTGCGGGAGCGTGAACTGGTGCGGGGCATCGTCGATGCCGAGCAGGCGGATGCCGCGCGACGCGCCGGCGGCCAGCTCGATCACACCCTTGCGCGCCAGCGCGCGCAGGTGCTCTTCGGCCGCATTCGGCGAGCTGAAGCCCAGTTCGGCCGCGATCTCGGCACGGGTGGGCGGGAATCCGGAGCGCTCGATCGCGCGACGGATCAAGTCGAACACTTGCTGCTGACGGGCGGTGAGTTTGGTCATGGCTCAACTGTATGGATAGACAGTGAGCTGTATTTTTATACAGTAGTTCGCGAATTTCAAGTGTTACGTGAGGTTCGACGCGATCACGCCGGTTCCGGCGTGATTTTGCGACGTCCGGACGCCGGTTTATCTGCCGCAACCGTCCATCCCGTCTGCGTTAGCACTTTTGAGTATTAAAAAATGAGGAACGATTATTTTTAATCATGTAACCCGTTCGCTAGACTGGCCCGACATCGCAATACCGACAACACTGGAGAACCAAGGATGGGCAAGCGCAATACGGGGCTGGTGGGCGGAGTGGGCCGCCTGATCGCAACACTCGCGCTGGGCGCGGCGGCGGCGCTGGGCGTCGCGACGCACGCGCAGGCCGATACGACCTTCCTGAACGTGTCGTACGACCCGACGCGCGAGCTGTATCAGGACTTCAACCAGGCGTTCGGCAAGGAGTGGAAGGCGAAGACGGGCGAGACCGTCAACTTCAAGCAGTCGCACGGCGGTTCGGGCGCGCAGGCGCGCTCGGTGCTCGACGGCCTGCAGGCCGACGTCGTCACGCTGGCGCTGGCGTACGACATCGACGCGCTCGCGAACAAGGGCCTCGTCAACAAGGATTGGCAGAAGCGCCTGCCCGACAACGCGTCGCCGTATACGTCGACGATCGTGTTCCTGGTGCGCAAGGGCAACCCGAAGGGGATCAAGGACTGGGACGACCTGACCAAGCCGGGCATCTCGATCGTCACGCCGAACCCGAAGACGTCGGGCGGCGCACGCTGGAACTACCTGGCCGCATGGGCGTACGCGCAGCACAAGCCGGGCGGTAACGAGCAGACGGCGAAGGACTTCGTCACGAAGCTCTACAAGAATGCCGGCGTGCTCGATTCCGGCGCGCGCGGCGCGACCACGAGCTTCGTGCAGCGCGGGATCGGCGACGTGCTGATCGCATGGGAAAACGAGGCGTTCCTGTCGGTCAAGGAATTCGGTACCGACAAGTTCGAGATCGTCGTGCCGTCGGTGAGCATCCTGGCCGAGCCGCCCGTCGCGGTGGTCGACAAGGTGGTCGACAAGAAGGGCACGCGCAAGCTGGCCGAGGCGTATCTGAACTTCCTGTACAGCCCGCAGGGCCAGGAGATCGCGGCACGCAACTACTACCGGCCGCGTTCGAAGAACGTGCCGGCGGAGCTGACCAAGCAGTTCCCGAAGCTGAAGCTGTACACGGTCGACGATACCTTCGGCGGCTGGACGAATGCGCAGAAGACGCATTTCGCGGACGGCGGCGTGTTCGATTCGATCTACAAGCCGCAGTAAGACCATAACGACAGCGGCGCGCCACGACAGCGCGCCGCACCCTCGACGGGCCGCCGGCGCAAAGCATCGCGCCGGCGTTTGCGTCGGACCCATGAGCAGCATCGACCCAGCAAGAGCATCCGATGACGACGTACACCTTTCGCAAGCCGAGCGCGCTGCCCGGTTTCGGCGTGACGCTAGGCATCACGGTGGCCTATTTGAGCCTCGTGGTGCTGATACCGCTCGCCGCCACGTTCCTGAAGACCGCGACGCTGTCGTGGGACCAGTTCGTCACCGCCGTCGCGTCGCCGCGCGTGCTCGCGTCGTACCGGCTGACGTTCACGTCCGCACTCGGCGGCGCGCTGATCAACGCCGTGTTCGGCTTCCTCGTCGCGTGGGTGCTCGTGCGCTACACGTTCCCGTTCAAGCGCCTCGTCGATGCGATCGTCGACCTGCCGTTCGCGCTGCCGACGTCGGTTGCCGGCATCTCGCTCGCGGCCGTCTACGCGACCAACGGCTGGGTCGGCCAGTATCTCGCGCCGCTCGGCATCAAGATCGCGTTCACGCCGGCCGGCGTGCTGGTCGCGCTGACCTTCATCGGGCTGCCGTTCGTCGTGCGCACCGTGCAGCCGGTGCTCGAGGATTTCGAGCGCGAGCAGGAAGAGGCGGCCGCGTGCCTGGGCGCGTCGCGCTGGCTGACGTTCCGCCGCGTCGTGCTGCCGGCCGTGCTGCCGGCGCTCCTCACCGGGTTCGCGCTCGCGTTCGCGCGTGCACTCGGCGAATACGGCTCGGTGATCTTCATCGCCGGCAACGTGCCGATGAAATCCGAGATCACGTCGCTGCTCATCATCACGAAGCTCGAGCAGTACGACTACGCGGGCGCGACCGCGCTGGCGGTCGTGATGCTGGTCGTGTCGTTCCTGATGCTGCTGCTGATCAACACGCTGCAGTGGTATCTGCAGCGCCGCACGAGCAAGGGCGCGAGCGGTCCCGCGCCTGCTGCCGTCACCGCCGCCGCAGCAGGAGGCCAGCAATGAGCCAGGAGGCCACCGTCGTGCTGAAAACCCCGTCTTCGGCCGCGCAAGGGCGCGCCGCGAAGCGGCTCGACCCCGTCAGCGAGTCGCGCGTCGTGCGCTGGCTGCTCACGGGCATCGCGCTGGCGTTCCTTGCGTTCTTCCTCGTCGTGCCGCTCGCCGCGGTGTTCGTCGAGGCGCTGAGAAAAGGCATCGGCTTCTATCTCGAATCGCTGGCCGATCCCGACGCGTGGTCGGCGATCAAGCTGACGCTGACCGTCGCCGTGATCGCCGTACCGCTGAACCTCGTGTTCGGCGTGTGCGCGTCGTGGGCGATCGCGAAATTCGAATTCCGCGGCAAGGCGCTGCTGACGACGCTGATCGACCTGCCGTTCTCGGTGTCGCCGGTGATCTCGGGTCTCGTGTACGTGCTGCTGTTCGGTGCGCAGGGCTGGCTCGGGCCGTGGTTGCAGGCGCACGACGTGCAGATCATCTTCGCGGTGCCGGGCATCGTGCTCGCGACGATCTTCGTCACGTTCCCGTTCGTCGCGCGCGAGCTGATTCCGCTGATGCAGGCGCAAGGCACCGACGAGGAAGAAGCCGCGCGCGTGCTCGGCGCGTCGGGCTGGCAGATCTTCCGCCGCGTGACGCTGCCGAACGTGAAGTGGGGGCTGCTGTACGGCGTGATCCTGTGCAACGCGCGTGCGATGGGCGAGTTCGGCGCGGTGTCGGTCGTATCGGGCCACATCCGCGGCGTGACCGACACGATGCCGCTGCACGTCGAGATCCTGTACAACGAATACAACTTCGCGGCAGCGTTCGCGGTGGCGTCGGTGCTCGCGCTGCTCGCGCTCGTCACGCTCGCGCTGAAACTGATCGCCGAGCGTCATCTCGCCGCCGAACTGGCCGGCGCGAGCGACACCGTTCCCGCACACGCCGGCCCCGCCGCCGTTTCGTCGAAATCGTAAAGAGGCAACCAGAATGGGTATCACCGTCCGTAACCTTCAGAAGCGCTTCGGCGATTTCACGGCGCTCGACAACGTGTCGCTCGACTTCCCGCCCGGCGAACTGGTCGCGCTGCTCGGGCCGTCCGGCTGCGGCAAGACCACGCTGCTGCGCGTGATCGCGGGCCTCGAGCACGCGGATGCCGGCCAGGTCGTGCTGCAGGGGCTCGACGTCGCGTCGGTCGGCGCGCGCGATCGGCAGGTCGGGTTCGTGTTCCAGCACTACGCGCTGTTCCGCCACATGACCGTGTTCGAGAACGTCGCGTTCGGGCTGCGCGTGAAGCCGCGCCGCGAGCGGCCGTCGGAAAGCGTGATCCGCGACAAGGTGCACGAGCTGCTGAAGCTCGTGCAGCTCGACTGGCTCGCGCAGCGTTATCCGTCGGAGCTGTCGGGCGGCCAGCGCCAGCGCATCGCGCTCGCCCGCGCGCTCGCGGTCGAGCCGAAGGTGCTGCTGCTCGACGAGCCGTTCGGCGCGCTCGACGCGAAGGTCCGCAAGGAACTGCGCGGCTGGCTGCGCCGCCTGCACGACGACCTGCACATCTCGACGATCTTCGTCACGCACGACCAGGAGGAGGCGCTGGAAGTCGCGGACCGCATCGTCGTGCTGAACCGCGGCCACGTCGAGCAGGTCGGCAGCCCGCAGGACGTCTACGATCATCCGCAGAGCGCGTTCGTCTACGAGTTCCTCGGCGCGGCCAACCGGCTGCCGGGCACGGTCGCCGGGCGCGGCTTCGTGGCCGAGGGCGCGGCTGCGCCGATCGAGGTCGATGCCGATTTCGCGGGCCCTGCGAACGCGTACGTGCGGCCGCACGACCTGCAGCTCTGGCCGGCCGGTGAAGGGCATCGCGACGGCATCGCGGTGGACGTGCGCCGTGTGATTCCGCTCGGCGGTTCGGTGCGCGTGGAGCTCGAGGCGCGCGCGGGCGGCGCGCTCGAGGCGGAACTCGATCGCGACGCATGGCGCGCGCTGTCGCTGCAGGTCGGCGACGGTGCAACGGCCGTGCCGCGCGCGGTGCGTGTGTTTCCCGCGCGTTGACGCCAGAATGCAGGGCAGGGGGCGGAGCGCGCTCCGATCAGACAATCAAACAACGACAGCCTAAGAGGCATACCCATGAATTTTCAGCAATTGCGGTTCGTGCGCGAAGCGGTGCGCCAGAACATGAACCTGACGGAAGTCGCGAACGTGCTGTACACGTCGCAGTCCGGCGTGTCGAAGCAGATCAAGGATCTCGAGGATGAGCTGGGCGTCGACATCTTCATCCGGCGCGGCAAGCGGCTGACGGGGCTCACGGAGCCCGGCAAGGCCGTGCACCAGCTGATCGAGCGGATGCTGCTCGATGCCGAGAACCTGCGCCGCGTCGCGCGCCAGTTCGCCGACCAGGACAGCGGCCACCTCGTCGTCGCGACGACGCACACGCAGGCGCGCTACGCGCTGCCGAAGGTGATCCGGCAGTTTACCGACGTGTTCCCGAAGGTGCATCTCGCGCTGCGCCAGGGCAGCCCGCAGCAGATCGCGCAGATGATCCTGAACGGCGAGGCCGATCTCGGCATCTCGACCGAAGCGCTCGACCGCTATCCGGACATCGTCACGTTCCCGTGCTATTCGTGGCACCACACGGTCGTCGTGCCGAAGGGCCATCCGCTCGTCGGTCGCGA
Source organism: Burkholderia reimsis (assembly GCF_003294055.1). Lineage (NCBI taxonomy): Bacteria > Pseudomonadati > Pseudomonadota > Betaproteobacteria > Burkholderiales > Burkholderiaceae > Burkholderia > Burkholderia reimsis. The sequence goes on along the minus strand of NZ_QMFZ01000033.1, from coordinate 51,175 downwards.
GAACCTGACGCTCGAGGAAATCGCCGAGTACCCGATCATCACGTACGACCAGGACTTCACGGGGCGCTCGCACATCGACCAGGCCTTCACGCAGGCGGGTGCCGTGCCCGACGTCGTGCTGACCGCGATCGACGCCGACGTGATCAAGACCTATGTCGAGCTCGGGATGGGGATCGGCGTCGTCGCGGCGATGGCCTACGATCCGCAGCGCGACACGGGGCTCGTCGCGCTCGATACGCAGCACCTGTTCGAGGCGAGCACGACGCGGGTCGGCCTGCGCAAGGGCGCATTCCTGCGTGCATATGCGTACCGGCTGATCGAGATGTTCGCGCCGCACCTGAACGAAGCGGAAATCGCGGGGCTGTTGCGCGAAGCCGTTTGACGCTAGCACGTCGTGCGCCGTCCGCGCGATCACCGCGGATGGCGCGACGTCTCCTCATGCACCAGGCGGCGCAGGCGATCTGCCGCCTGCCTGGTTGTTCGACCCAGACTCACCGAATCACCGGCCGCAATCGCGGTTTCCTGCCGATTCATCTCCGCACTCGGCGCACGACATGCGCTCGCCTGCCAGCGAGAAATCAAGACGGCACGTTCGAGCGCCTCGCATCGGGCCTTGCCATCCTGCATACTGTCCGCCCCATTTCTCCTTGCATGTGATTCAATGCGCGTGAATGCCGGCTGACGGGTGTTGACGCGACTCTCCGGCACCATCCCGATCGGCCGGCTGCACCAACACCCTGCGCGACGCCGGAACGAAGCGCGGGGCACATGGCCGGCAGCCCGTTCGCATTCGCCACACAACGCACGCGGATTGCCCGTTCAGGCACATTCGGCGACATGGCGCACAGCACGCAACACGCGTGACGAAGAGGTAAACAATGAACCTGAAATGGTTTCTCTTTTCCTTCGAAGGCCGGATCGGACGCCTGCCGTGGTGGATCTACGCACTGGTTTCCGCGTTGCTCAGCGTGTTTTTCGATGCGGATTCGCACCGCTCGCCGGATGACGAGCTGCCGCTGCTGGCGATGCTGGTGCTCGTCGTGGTGGCCGTCGTCGCGGCCTGGTCGTCGATCGCGGTCGGTGTGAAGCGGCTGCACGACATCGACAAGTCGGGATGGTGGATGCTGTTGCTGTTCGTGCCGATCGTCGGCGCGCTCGCGTTGTTCGTGATGAACGGCTTCATCGCCGGCACGCCGCATGCGAACCGATTCGGCGAGCCGCCGTCAGCCGATGAAGACGAGCCGGCGCCGCGGGATCCGGCGTGACACGCGCTCCGAATAAACCCTTAAATATTGATCAGACAGGTTGCGCGCCGGCGCGAATCGGTACAGCATAGCCTTCACTCCGCCGGCTTCCCGCCGGCGGAGGCGCGTAAACAACAGCACGCGTCAGGCAGTCGGCCGTCTGCCTCGCTTCCATTCCGTGGTACCGACAGCAGCATCGATGGCCATTGCCCGGGTAGTGTGGCGCAAACGTTTGCTCACATTAAAACAACAGTCAAACAATAGTCCGGCCCCTGGGGCCGGTCGCCAGGAGATGTGTATGAATGTCCTCTTTCGCCGTCGTTTCCTGACCGCCGCGCTCGCCGCCGTCGCGGTTGCCGCCGCACCGGCCGTCCATGCGCAATCATCGGCCAAGCCGAAGGTCGCGCTCGTGATGAAGTCGCTCGCCAACGAGTTCTTCCTGACGATGGAAACGGGCGCGAAGGAATACCAGAAGCACAACGCGAACCAGTTCGACCTGATCACCAACGGCATCAAGGACGAGACCGACACCGCGAACCAGATCCGCATCGTCGAGCAGATGATCGTGTCGAAGGTCGACGCGATCGTGCTCGCGCCGGCCGATTCGAAGGCGCTCGTGCCGGTCGTGAAGAAGGCGGTCGACGCCGGCATCATCGTCGTGAACATCGACAACCGGCTCGATCCCGACGTGCTGAAATCGAAGAACCTGAACGTACCGTTCGTCGGCCCGGACAACCGCAAGGGCGCGCGCAAGATCGGCGATTACCTCGCGAAGCGGCTGAAGGCGGGCGACCAGGTCGGCATCGTCGAAGGCGTGTCGACGACGACCAATGCGCAGCAGCGCACGGCCGGCTTCCAGGACGCGATGAAAGCGGGCGGGATGAAGGTCGTATCGGTGCAGTCCGGTGAATGGGAGATCGACAAGGGCAATGCGGTCGCGGCCGCGATGCTCAATGAATACCCGAACCTGAAGGCGTTGCTGTGCGGCAACGACAACATGGCGATCGGCGCCGTGTCGGCCGTGCGCGCGGCCGGCAAGCAGGGCAAGGTGTTCGTGGTCGGCTACGACAACATCAACGCGATCAAGCCGATGCTGAAGGACGGCCGCGTGCTCGCGACGGCCGATCAGTACGCGGCGAAGCAGGCCGTGTTCGGCATCGACACGGCGCTCAAGGCGATCTCCGAGCATCGCAAGCAGGCCGACATGTCGGGCGTGGTCGAGACGCCGGTGGATCTCGTGACGAAGTGACGCAACCCCGATACGGCCGCCGCCCTCAAGAATCGGGTGCGGCGGCCGTTATCAGGGGTGAGCGCGATCACGGCCACTGCATGCACATGCACTTGTGAGCGTCATACCCGCGCGCCGCGTGCGCGCGGCCGCAACCAGGATCGCGATGGACCCGACTTCCCAACCCTCCCGCGCAGCCGCTCCCGTGCTGTCCGTATCCGGCATCGGCAAGACCTATGCCGAACCCGTGCTCGCCGAGGTCACGCTGACGCTCGACGCGGGCCACGCGCTTGCGTTGACGGGCGAGAACGGCGCCGGCAAGAGCACGCTGTCGAAGATCATCGGCGGGCTCGTCGAGCCGACCGCCGGCACGATGCAGCTGGGCGGCCAGCCCTATGCGCCGGCGAGCCGGACGCAGGCCGAGGCGCTCGGCGTGCGCATGGTGATGCAGGAGCTGAACCTGCTGCCGACCCTGACGGTCGCCGAAAACCTGTTCCTGAACCGCCTGCCGCGGCGCTTCGGGATCATCGATCGCGCGCGGTTGCGCGACGACGCACGGGCCGCGATGGCCCAGGTCGGGCTCGACATGGTCGATCCCGATACGCCGGTGGGCGCGCTCGGCATCGGCCATCAGCAGATGGTCGAGATCGCGCGCAACCTGATCGGCGACTGCCGCGTGCTGATTCTCGACGAACCGACCGCGATGCTGACCGCGCGTGAAGTCGAGCTGCTGTTCGAGCAGATCGACCGGCTGAAGGCACGCGGAGTCGCGATCATCTACATCTCGCACCGGCTCGAGGAACTCGCGCGTGTCGCCGAGCGGGTCGCCGTGCTGCGCGACGGCCGGCTCGTCCATGCGGACGACATGGCGGCGACGACGTCCGACGGGCTCGTCACGCTGATGGTCGGGCGCGAGATCGGCGAGCACATCGATCTCGGCGAGCGCCGTATCGGCGCACCGCGGCTCGTCGTGTCGGGCCTCGCCCGCGGGACGGCGGTGCGCGACGTGTCGCTCGAGGTGCGCGCGGGCGAGATCTTCGGGATCTCGGGGCTGATCGGCGCGGGACGTACCGAACTGCTGCGGCTGATCTACGGCGCGGATGCGCCGGATGCGGGAACGATCGCGATCGGCCAGCCGCCGAAGCCGGTGCGGATCGGCTCGCCCGTCGAGGCGGTGAAGCACGGCATCGCGCTGATCACCGAGGATCGCAAGGGCGAGGGGTTGCTGCTCACGCAGTCGATCACCGCGAACGTGTCGCTCGGCCAGCTCGACCGGCTGGCGCGCGGCGGCATTGTCGACAGCGCGCGTGAAACGGCGCTCGCCGAGCAGCAGATCGACGCGCTGCGAATCCGCACGCACGGTGCGGCGCAGGCGGTCGGCGAGTTGTCGGGCGGCAACCAGCAGAAGGTCGTGATCGGCCGCTGGCTCGCGCGCGACATGGGCGTGCTGCTGTTCGACGAGCCGACGCGCGGGATCGACGTCGGCGCGAAATTCGAGATCTACACTTTGATGGGCGCGCTCGCGCGCGAAGGCCGCGCGCTCGTCGTCGTGTCGAGCGACCTGCGTGAGCTGATGCTGATCTGCGACCGGATCGGCGTGATGTCGGCCGGCCGCATGACCGCCGTGTTCGAGCGCGGCAACTGGACCCAGGATGCACTGCTGGCCGCGGCGTTCGCCGGCTTCGGCCGCGAGACGCCGCCGGACGGCGCACGGCATCCGGACGCGGGGCAGGCGCAAGGCGCCGCTCCGGGCACTTCGACGACAGGACGACAGCAATGACCCAGCCTCCCGTATCCCCGACCGACGCAGGCGCGCAGCAGGACGTGACGGGGCGCCGCGCGCGCACGCTGTCCGGCACGCGGCTCGGCCTGTCGAACTATCTCGGGCTCGCCGGCGCGCTTGCCGCGATGATCGTGCTGTTTTCGACGCTGAGCTCGCATTTCCTGACCTACGATACGTTCAGCACGATCGCGAACCAGATTCCCGATCTCGTCGTGATGTCGGTCGGGATGACCTTCGTGCTGATCATCGCCGGGATCGACCTGTCGGTCGGCTCGGTGCTCGCGCTCGCCGCGTCGATGGTCAGCGTCGCCGCGCTGAAATGGCAGTGGGGTCCGCTGCCGGCCGCGCTGATCGGCATCGCGGTCGCGACCGTCACGGGCGCGCTGACGGGGGCGGTCACGGTCGGCTGGCGGATCCCGTCGTTCATCGTGTCGCTCGGCGTGCTGGAGGCCGCACGCGGCCTCGCGTACCAGCTGACGAATTCGCGCACCGCCTATATCGGCGACGCGTTCGATTTCCTGTCGAACCCGATCGCGCTCGGCATCTCGCCGGCGTTCCTGATCGCGGTCGCGGTGATGATCGCGGCCCAGTTCGTGCTGACGCGCACCGTGTTCGGACGCTATCTCGTCGGGATCGGCACGAACGAAGAAGCCGTCCGACTTGCCGGGGTTAACCCGAGGCCGTATAAAATTCTCGTATTCGCGCTGATGGGTGCGCTCGCGGGGCTCGCGTCGCTGTTCCAGATTTCGCGGCTCGAGGCGGCCGACCCGAACGCGGGCGTCGGCCTCGAACTGCAGGTGATCGCGGCCGTCGTGATCGGCGGCACGAGCCTGATGGGCGGGCGCGGTTCGGTGATCAGCACGTTCTTTGGCGTGTTGATCATCTCCGTGCTGGCCGCGGGGCTGGCGCAGATCGGTGCGAACGAGCCGACGAAACGGATCATCACCGGCGCGGTGATCGTGGTGGCGGTCGTGCTCGATACGTATCGCAGCCGTCGCACGCGCGTGCGGTAGAAATACAGACAGAACAGACCAGAGAGAAACGGGAAATGGCGACGATCAAGGATGTGGCGGCCATGGCGGGCGTGTCGTTTACGACCGTCTCGCACGTGGTGAACAACTCGCGGCCGGTGTCTGCGGATGTGCGTGCGAAGGTCGAGGGCGCGATCCGCGAGCTGAATTACGTGCCGTCGGCCGTGGCACGCTCGCTGAAGGCGCGTGCGACGGCGACCATCGGCCTCGTCGTGCCGAACAGCACGAATCCGTATTTCGCGGAGCTTGCGCGCGGCATCGAGGATCAGTGCGCGGCCAATGGCTATTGCGTGTTCTTCTGCAACTCGGACGACGATCCCGTGAAGCAGCGCAACTACCTGCGCGTGCTGCAGGAAAAGCGCATCGACGGGCTGATCGTCGCGTCGGCGGGCGAGGATGCGGTGCTCGCGCAGACGCTTGCGGACATCCATGCGCCGCTCGTCGTCGTCGATCGCAACATCGAGGGGCTCGCGGCCGACCTCGTGCAGATCGACCACGAGCGCGGCGCGTACCTGGCGACGCGCCACCTGCTCGAGCTCGGGCACGCGAAGATCGGCTGCATCACGGGGCCGACCGACACGGCGGTCAGCGCGATGCGCGTGCACGGTTTCATCCGTGCGATGGCCGAGCGCGGTGTCGACATCGTGCCGGGCGCGATCGCGGAAAGCGACTTCTCGTGCCTCGGCGGTTATCACGCGGCGTCGCGGCTGTTCGAATCGGTGCGGCCGAGCGCGATCTTCGCGGGCAACGACCTGATGGGCGTCGGCGCGCTGCGTGCGGCGGCCGAGCGCGGCATGCGCGTGCCCGACGACTGTTCGATCATCGGATTCGACGACATCGAATTCTCCCGCTACACGTATCCGGCGCTGTCGACGGTCGGCCAGTCGGTGCGCGCGCTCGGCGAAATGGCCGCGCAGACGCTGATCGAGCGGATCGGCGGCGGCTCGTCGGCCGTGCCGAGCCGCCGTCGCGTCGTGTCGCCGCGTCTCGTGCTGCGTGAATCGACGGCGATCTACCGCGAGCCGCCGGCTTCCGGCGGTCGCGCATGACGGCGCCCGTGGCGGGCGCCGGCCGCGTGACGGTGGTGGGCAGCCTCAACATGGATCTCGTCGTGCGCGCGCCGCGCCTGCCGCTGCCCGGCGAAACGCTCGCCGGGCATGCGTTCGCGCAGGCGGCGGGCGGCAAGGGCGGCAACCAGGCCGTCGCTGCCGCGCGGCTCGGTGCGCAGGTCGCGATGATCGGCTGCGTCGGCGCGGATGCGCACGGCGCGGCACTGCGTGCGGGCCTCGAAGCCGAGGGGATCGACTGCGCGGGGCTCGCGACGAGCGCATCGGCGTCGACCGGCGTCGCGCTGATCGTCGTCGACGATGCGAGCCAGAACGCGATCGTGATCGTCGCGGGCGGCAACGGCGAGGTCACGACCGATACGGTCGCGCGGCACGAGGCCGCGCTGGCGTCGGCCGACGTCGTGATCTGCCAGCTCGAGACGCCGCCGGATGCGGTGTTCGCGGCGCTGTCGGCCGGGCGGCGGCTCGGCCGCACGGTGGTGCTCAATCCGGCCCCGGCCGTCGCGCCGCTGCCGGACGGCTGGCTGCCGCTCGTCGATTACCTGATCCCGAACGAGGTCGAGGCGGCCGCGTTGACCGCGCTGCCGGTGCGCGACCCGGCGGAGGCCGAAGCCGCCGCCCGCGCGCTGCAGGCTGGCGGCGCGCGCAACGTGCTGGTCACGCTGGGCGCACGGGGCGTGCTTGCGCTGACGGCCGACGGCGCCGCGCGGCATTATCCGGCGCCGGCCGTGCAGGCCGTCGACACGACGGCGGCCGGCGATACCTTCATCGGCGGCTTTTCCGCGCGGCTCGCGGCCGGCGCGGACGTCGATACGGCGATCCGCTTCGCGCAACGCGCGGCGGCACTGTCGGTCACGCGGGCGGGCGCTCAACCGTCGATTCCCACGCTTGCCGAACTGGCCGGATAGGGCCGGATCACGCATCGCAGCCGGTTCGTCGCAAACGATGGCCGGCCGCGTATCCGCGCTGCACGCCGGCAACGGAGAGCCTCTCATCGCCGTGCACGCCAGTGCACGGTGACGCACGTATTTTCGTTCAGCTATTTGTAATAAACAGACGAATAATTCGAAAAAATAGCGGAAACGCCATCAAGTTGTGCGGTGTCTGGTCGTAAATGCATCAGGTGAAGCAATGCTTCGAAGCGACGGGTCCGTCCCGTCCATCACGACGCAACACAGGAAGGATGATGGCGTTCAAAAACCTGACGATTCGTGCGCGCATCGGTTTTACGATGGCGTTTCTGGCGGTGCTCCTCGGTGTGATCGGTGGGCTCGGCGTGTATGGAATGACGCGCGCGAACGGTACGACGCGCGAGATCTTCACGAATCAGATGCCAAGCGCGGTCGATGTCTCGATTGCCGAGATCTACTCGGCGCGCGAACGCCTGGCCCTCGACCGGGCGGCGCTCCTGGCCGGCACGCCCGATGCGGCGGCTGCCATCGAGCGAAGCCGCGGGATGCGCGCGCAGTCGGACACCTGGTGGCAAAAGTACCTCGCGTTGCCGCGCGGCCCGGAGGAGGATCGCATCGCACAGGACGTCGCCGCGAAGCGGCAGGCGTTGCAGCACGAGTGCGACGCGTTCGCGAGCGTGCTCGGGGCGAATCAGGCCGACCGCATCGGCGACGGCGCCAAGCAGCTCCAGGCGCGCTACACCGACCTCTCGACGGCGAGCGAGGCGTTGCGCAACTACCAGTTCAGTGACGCGCAAGCCAACTTCGATCATGCGGAATCGGTGTACGAGACGCTGCGTGTGTTGGCGATCGTCGCGCTGGCGGCCGGCTTCGCCGCCGCGGTGGTGTCGTGGCTGACGCTGAGCCGCGCGATCGGCCGCCCGATTGCCGACGCGCTCGCGCATTTCGACGCGATTGCCGCCGGCGACCTGCGCCGGCCGATCGTCGTGGACCGGCGTGACGAGATGGGCCAGCTTCTCGAGGGCCTCGGCAAGATGCAGCGCGGGCTCGTCGATACGGTGCGCACCGTGCGCGGCGGCAGCGAGTCGATCGCGACCGCGGCGCGCCAGATTGCGGCCGGCAACATCGACCTGTCGTCGCGCACCGAGGAGCAGGCCGCGGCGCTGCAGGAAACCGCGTCGAGCATGGAGCAGCTGACCGGCACCGTGAAGCAGAACGCAGACAATGCACGCCAGGCGAGTTCGCTGGCCGCGAATGCGTCGGAGATTGCAAACAAGGGCAATACGGTGGTCGGCCAGGTGGTCGGCACGATGGGCGAGATCAACGACAGCTCGGCGAAGATCGCCGACATCATCGCGATCATCGAGGGAATCGCGTTCCAGACCAACATTCTTGCGCTGAATGCAGCAGTGGAAGCCGCGCGGGCCGGCGAGGAAGGCCGCGGTTTCGCGGTCGTCGCGGGCGAGGTGCGCAGCCTGGCGCAGCGTTCGTCGGCCGCGGCCAAGGAGATCAAGGTGCTGATCGACGCGTCGGTGGAGCGCATCCGATCGGGTTCCACGCTGGTCGACGAGGCAGGGCGCACGATGAGCGACGTGATCGGTGCGGTGCAGCGCGTGACGGACATCATGGGCGAGATCGCGGCGGCATCCGAGGAGCAGAGCGGCGGGATCGACCAGGTGGCGCGCGCGGTCGCGCAGATGGACGAGGTCACGCAGCAGAATGCGGCGCTCGTCGAGGAAGCCGCGGCCGCCGCGCAGTCGCTCGACGAACAGGCCGGGCGCCTGCGTGAAACGGCAGCGGTATTCCAGCTCGCCGACGACACGTCGCGGCCGGGTTCCGCGGCACCGGTTGCGGTGCCGGTTGCAGTGCGTCACGCGCCGCGTGCGCCTTCCGCTGCGGTTGCCGTGCCGGTCGCTGCTGCGCGCGACGATCGCGATGCCCCGCCGAAACGCGCGGCTGCGGCGGCACCGGCGCGCAAGCCCGTCGCGGCCGCCGCTGCGCCCGCGCAGGCGGCCGCTACCGGTGGCGCGGACGACTGGGAAACCTTCTGATTCGCGCGTCCCGCGTATCTATCCCCATTTGGTATCCCATTTGGTAGCGAACGACGCCCGCAACACGCGGGCGTCGTCGTTTTTGCGGTGGAGAAATGTGACAGACGACGTACATGAACGACGATCGTGCAAGGTTGCGTGCATCGAACGCTCTGCATCGACTGAGGTGCGCACAGGTGCGAGTGAAGTGCCCGCATCCGTCATACGGGTATTTCCGTAAGGGCGCTGCGAAAAAAATTTGTAACGGCGCGCGCAACGTGTCGTCGCAAACGGCTGCTCGAACGTATAGGGATGAGGGAGGAAGTGACGACGTCGGATGTGTCCAACGCACAAGACGTTCCGTTGTTCGACGAGACGCGACGGATGCAGTTTCTGCGGCTCGGGAGATCGATTGTAAAACGACGAAATGCGTTGTCCAAGCGGTGTTGTCGAGAATGACGAACTTCATACGAAGAGTTCGTGAAAAAAAATAAGAAAGGGTTTAGGATGAATTCGAACGCGCTTGCTTCTGCGCAGTCGTACGAAGGCAGGCACGTCTTCAGACTCAGGCGAGGGAGGTAGCATGGATATTTACAGCAGCTTCGCGAACCGCTTCGAAAAAACGCGAGAGGAAGAGCTCTCGCTGGAGGAGTATCTCGCGCTCTGCAAGAACGATCCATCCGCGTACGCGACGGCTGGTGAACGCATGCTGGCAGCAATCGGGGAACCTGAACACATCGATACCCGCAACGATCCGCGCCTGTCGCGAATCTTCGCGAACAAGGTCATCAAGGTCTATCCCGCATTCCGTGAGTTCTACGGAATGGAGGAAGTGATCGAGCAGGTGGTCGCATATTTCCGTCACGCTGCGCAAGGGCTCGAAGAGAAGAAGCAGATCCTCTATCTGCTTGGCCCGGTGGGCGGCGGCAAGTCGTCGATCGCCGAGCGTCTCAAGCAACTGATGGAGCGCGTGCCGTTCTATTCGCTGAAGGGTTCGCCCGTCAACGAATCGCCGCTCGGGCTGTTCGACTACGACGAAGACGGCCCGATCCTCGAGGAACAGTACGGCATTCCGCGCCGCTACCTGAAAAACATCCTGAGTCCGTGGGCCGTCAAGCGCCTGCACGAATACAACGGCGACATCCGCCAGTTCCGCGTGGTGCGTCGTTATCCGTCGATCCTGCGGCAGATCGGCATCGCGAAGACGGAGCCGGGGGACGAGAACAACCAGGACATCTCGTCGCTGGTCGGCAAGGTCGATATCCGCAAGCTCGAACAGTACGCGCAGGACGACGCCGACGCGTACAGCTACTCCGGTGGCCTGTGCCTCGCGAACCAGGGCCTGCTCGAGTTCGTCGAAATGTTCAAGGCGCCGATCAAGGTGTTGCACCCGCTGCTCACCGCCACGCAGGAAGGCAACTTCAAGGGCACCGAGGGCTTCGGCGCGATTCCGTTCGACGGGATCATCCTCGCGCACTCGAACGAGTCGGAATGGAAGGCGTTCCGCAACAACCGCAACAACGAGGCACTGCTCGACCGGATCTTCGTCGTGAAGGTGCCGTACTGCCTGCGCGTCTCGGAAGAGACGAAGATCTACGAGAAGCTGATCCGCAACTCGTCGCTGGCCGAGGCCGTCTGCGCACCGGGCACGCTGAAGATGATGTCGCAGTTCTCGGTGCTGTCGCGCCTGCACGAGCCGGAGAATTCGAGCCTGTTCTCGAAGATGCAGGTGTACGACGGCGAAAACCTCAAGGATACCGATCCGAAGGCGAAGTCGTACCAGGAATACCGCGACTACGCGGGCGTGGACGAAGGGATGACGGGCGTGTCGACACGCTTCGCGTTCAAGATCCTGTCGCGCGTGTTCAACTTCGATTCGAGCGAAGTCGCGGCCAACCCCGTGCACCTGATGTACGTGCTCGAGCAGCAGATCGAGCGCGAGCAGTTCCCGCCGGAAACCGAGCAGAAGTATCTGTCCTTCGTGAAGGACGTACTGGCGTCGCGCTACGCGGATTTCATCGGCAAGGAGATCCAGACGGCCTACCTCGAGTCGTACTCGGAGTACGGCCAGAACATCTTCGACCGCTACGTCACGTATGCGGACTTCTGGATCCAGGACCAGGAATTCCGCGATCACGATACGGGCGAGAGCTTCGACCGCGCCGCGCTGAACGCGGAGCTGGAGAAGATCGAGAAGCCGGCCGGCATCAGTAATCCGAAGGATTACCGCAACGAGATCGTGAACTTCGTGTTGCGTGCACGGGCGGCGAACGCCGGCAAGAACCCCGTGTGGACGAGCTACGAGAAGTTGCGCGTCGTGATCGAGAAGAAGATGTTCTCGAACACCGAGGAACTGTTGCCGGTGATTTCGTTCAACGCGAAGGGTTCGGCGGAGGAGCAGCGCAAGCATGAGGACTTTGTGAACCGGATGGTCGCGAAGGGCTATACGCCGAAGCAGGTGAGGCTGCTTTGCGACTGGTACCTGCGCGTGCGCAAGTCATCATGACGCGCGCGGTACCGCGCCCGTACGGCGAGACCGTACGGGCGCCTTCAGAGGCGCCGCCCGCATGACGGCAGACGGCATGCGCGGCGAGTGCCCCGGCAGATCGACTTTCGAGCGGGAGACCGGGAGTGCTTCATCAAATCATCGACCGCAGGCTGGCCGGCAAGAACAAGAGCATCGCCAACCGCGAACGCTTTCTGCGTCGCGTCAAGAACTACATTCGTCGTGCCGTGTCCGACGCGGTGCGCGACCGTAGCATCAAGGATATCCAGAGCACGCAGAGCATCACGATCCCGCGCAAGGACATCGCGGAGCCGAATTTCCGGCACGCGCCTGGCGGGCGTCGTGAATACGTGCACCCCGGCAACGAGGACTACGTGCGCGGCGACAAGATCCCGCGCCCGCAGGGCGGCTCGGGCGGCGGAGGCAGTCAGGCGAGCAACGAGGGCGAAGGGCAGGACGACTTCGTGTTCGAGTTGTCGCGCGACGAGTTCATGCAGTACTTCTTCGACGATCTCGAACTGCCTCGCCTCGTGAAGACGCACCTGCTGACGGTGCCGAGCTGGAAGAACGTGCGCGCGGGCTGGTCGGCGGAAGGCACGCCGAACAACATCGACGTCGTGCGTTCGCTGCGCAGCGCACTCGGGCGTCGCATCGCGCTCGGCTCGCCGCTCGTCAACGAGCTGCGCGAGCTGGAGGCGCAGCTCGAGGCGATGAAGAGCGACCCGGAAGACCGGCGCGCGGAGATCGCGGTGCTCGAGGCCGAGATCCATCACCTGAAGGGGCGCATCTGGCGGATTCCGTTCATCGATCCGTTCGACCTGCGCTACATCAACCGCGTGAAGCAGCCGCAACCGTCGAGCCAGGCCGTGATGTTCTGCCTGATGGACGTGTCGGGCTCGATGGACGAGCAGCGCAAGGATCTGTCGAAGCGCTTCTTCATCCTGCTTTACCTGTTCCTCAAGCGTAACTACGAGCGCATCGAGGTGGTGTTCATCCGCCACCATACGCGTGCCGAGGAAGTCGACGAGGACACCTTCTTCCATTCGACCGAGAGCGGCGGCACGGTGGTGTCGAGTGCGCTCGAGCTGATGCGCAAGGTGATGAACGAGCGCTACTCGCCGACCGAGTGGAACATCTACGGCGCGCAGGCGTCCGACGGCGACAACTGGACTGACGATTCGCCCAAGTGTCGCAAAATCCTGGAAGAGGATATCCTCACGAAGGTGCGTTACTTCGCGTATATCCAGGTCGCGCCGGAAGAGCAGAACCTGTGGCTGGAATACGCGCAACTGGCCCTGTCCCAGCCGCATCTCGCGATGAAAAAAGTGGAATCGGCTGCCGACATTTACCCGGTGTTTCGCGAATTGTTCGAAAAGCAGGTGGAAATGTCATGACGACCCGCCATCTGCACAACGAGTCGCGCGGCTATGCGCCGCGCCCTTCCGGCGACGACACGGCCGGCCCTGCCGCACCGCAGCAAAGCGGGCAGGCCGAACCGCCGCCGCCGGCCGCCGACTTGCCCGGCCCAGGGCAAAAGGAAGCGCGTATGAACGTTGCCGAACGCAAGCCGCTGCCGTGCCCGTCCGACTGGACGTTCGAACTGCTCGAGGAATACGACACGCACATCTCGCAGGTCGCCGAACAATACGAGCTCGACATCTACCCGATCCAGCTCGAACTGATCAGCGCCGAGCAGATGATGGACGCGTATGCGTCGGTCGGGATGCCCGTCAACTACCGTCACTGGTCGTTCGGCAAGCACTTCCTGTCGACCGAGAAGAGCTACCGCCGCGGCCAGATGGGCCTCGCGTACGAAATCGTCATCAACTCGAACCCGTGCATCGCGTACCTGATGGAAGAGAACACGATGACGATGCAGGCGCTCGTCATCGCGCACGCGGCGTACGGACACAACTCGTTCTTCAAGGGCAACTACCTGTTCCGGCTGTGGACCGACGCGCACGCGATCATCGACTATCTCGTGTACGCGAAGAACTACGTCGCGGAATGCGAGGAGCGCTACGGGCTCGATCGTGTCGAGGAACTGCTCGATTCGTGCCATGCGCTGATGAACTACGGCGTCGACCGCTACAAGCGGCCGCAGAAGCCTTCGCTGTCGAAGGAAGCCGCGTTGCGGCGTGAACGCGAGGCGTACCTGCAGTCGCAGGTGAACGAACTGTGGCGCACGCTGCCGGGCAAGAAGCCCGAACTGATGGAGGAGCAGGAAGACCGCTATCCGCCCGAGCCGCAGGAGAACCTGCTGTATTTCGCGGAAAAGAATGCGCCGCTGCTCGAACCGTGGGAGCGGGAAGTGATCCGCATCGTGCGCAAGATCGGCCAGTATTTCTACCCGCAACGGCAGACGCAGGTGATGAACGAAGGCTGGGCGACGTTCTGGCACTACACGCTGCTGAATACGCTGTACAACCAGGGGAAGCTGGAAGACAGCTTCATGATGGAGTTCCTGCATTCGCACAGCAACGTGGTCTACCAGCCGCCCGTCACGAAGCCGTACTACAGCGGGATCAACCCGTACGCGCTCGGCTTTTCGATGATGAGCGACATCCGGCGGATCTGCGAAGCGCCGACGGAGGAAGACTACAAGTGGTTTCCCGAGATCGCGGGCACCCCGTGGCTGCCGGCGATGCACTACGCGATGCGCAACTTCAAGGACGAGAGCTTCATCGCGCAGTACCTGTCGCCGAGCCTGATCCGCGACATGCGGCTCTTTTCGGTGCTCGACGACGACATGCGCGATTCGCTCGAGGTGTCGGCGATCCACGACGATTCGGGCTACCAGTATGTGCGGCAGGCGCTGTCGAGGCAGTACGACATCCATCACCGCGAACCGAACATCCAGGTGTGGGCGGTGAACACGCGCGGCGACCGCAGCCTCACGCTGCGCCACTTCATGACCGACAACCGTCACCTGTCGAACGACAGCGACGAAGTGCTCAAGCACATGGCGCGGCTCTGGCAATTCGACGTGTTCCTGGAAAGCGTCGACGAGGCCGGTACCGTGCGCAAGCGCTACGAGTGCCGCTACGTGCCGCCGGAGGTGCGGATCTGAACGTCGCCTGCGGAAAGTTTGCACCGAGCGCCAGCCTGCGGGCTGGCGTTTTCATATGACGAACGCATGGCGGGAGAAAAATTTTCTACATCCGGACGAACCCGGAGAGCCTGTTACTTTACATTTCGCTAAAATCCCGTAGCGCCGTGCGCCGGAACCGGTGCCACGTTCGATCGCACGCGGCGGCCCAGCCGCCTCGCCCAGAAAGTACTACAAGGAACAGACCAATCCATGGACGTCCAGACCGAACAAGCTGCGCTGTCCGCGCATGACACCCGGCGGCGCGTGTTCGCCATCGTCGGCGCCTCGTCGGGCAACCTCGTCGAGTGGTTCGACTTCTACATCTACTCGTTCTGCGCGCTGTACTTCGCGCCGGCATTCTTCCCGAGCGGCAACACGACGACGCAGCTGCTGAACACGGCGGGGGTGTTCGCGGCCGGCTTCCTGATGCGTCCGATCGGCGGCTGGCTGTTCGGCCGCATCGCCGACCGCCACGGCCGCCGCAACGCGATGATGATCTCGGTGCTGATGATGTGCGGCGGCTCGCTCGTGATCGCGGTGCTGCCGACCTACGCGCAGATCGGCGCGCTCGCGCCGGCGCTGCTGCTGGTCGCGCGGCTGTTCCAGGGGCTGTCGGTGGGCGGCGAATACGGCACGAGCGCGACCTACATGAGCGAGGTCGCGCTGAAGGGCCGCCGCGGCTTCTTCGCGTCCTTCCAGTACGTGACGCTGATCGGCGGCCAGCTGTGCGCGCTGCTCGTGCTCGTGATCCTGCAGCAGACGCTGTCGGGCGACGAACTGAAGGCGTGGGGCTGGCGCATTCCGTTCGTGGTCGGCGCGGCGGCCGCGTTGATCTCGCTGTACCTGCGCAAGTCGCTCGACGAGACGTCGACGTCTGAATCGCGCGACAAGAAAAACGCGGGCACGATCCGCGGCGTGTGGCAGCACAAGGGGGCGTTCTTCACGGTGGTCGGCTTCACGGCCGGCGGCTCGCTGATCTTCTACACGTTCACGACGTACATGCAGAAGTACCTCGTGAACACGGCCGGCATGCATGCGAAGACGGCCAGCAACGTGATGACCGTCGCGCTGCTCGTCTACATGCTGATGCAGCCGGTGTTCGGCGCGCTGTCCGACCGGATCGGCCGCCGCACGTCGATGATCCTGTTCGGCTCGTTCGCGGTGATCGGCACGGTGCCGCTGATGCACGCGCTGAAGGACGTGACGAGCCCGGTGGCGGCATTCGTGCTGATCACGGTCGCGCTCGCGATCGTCAGCTTCTACACGTCGATCAGCGGGCTGATCAAGGCCGAGATGTTCCCGCCGGAAGTGCGCGCGATGGGGGTCGGCCTGTCGTATGCGGTCGCGAACGCGATCTTCGGCGGCTCGGCCGAGTACGTCGCACTGTGGTTCAAGTCGATCGGCAGCGAGGAAACCTTCTACTGGTACGTGACCGTGCTGTGCGCGATCTCGCTGATCGTGTCGTGGCGGATGCGCGATCCGAGCAAGGAAGGGTACCTGCGTCACGAGCCGTGATCGACCGCGCATCGTACGCATTTGCCTCATGACGAACGTCCCGCCAGCCGGCGGGACGTTTTTTTTCGGCGTTCGATTACGCGGGCGGAGGCGGTGCATGGTCGAGCGCCGGGTCGGCCACGCTCGACAGGATGCCTTGCTGGACCAGCCAGTCGAACATCTGCTCGACGATCGGCGAGCGCGACGGGCCTTCCATCCGCGACAGCCACCATGTGGTGCCGGGCAGGCGCGGGTAGTCGGCGAGCACGGTCAGCGTGTGCTGGTCGAGGCCGGCCTGCGCGACGAGGCGCGGCAGGCACGCAATGCCGCGGCCGCGCTGCACGGCGTCCAGCACGAGCCGCTGGTCGTCGTAGATCGCCTGCATCCGGAAATCCGACAACTGCTCGCGAAAGACGGTCGCCATGCGCTCGTCGGTCAGGCTCGTTTCGAGGCAGACGAGCCCCGCGTACCGTGCGTGTTCGGCGCGCGGCACGCGGGCGAGTGTCTCGGCCAGCGGCGTCGCGCATACCGTCACCCATTCGTCCCGCATGAACGGAATATCGACCAGGCCCGGCTGCAGCATCGGCCGCGTGCCGATCGTCATGTCGACGTCGATCTCGTCGACGTAGCGCGCGGTTTCGTCGGTCGACAGCAGCGGGCACAGGTCCGGCAGCGCCTGCTGCAACTGCTCGAGGCGCGGCTGCAGCCAGCCGTGCAGCAACGGCGCCGGACACACCAGCACGACGAGCCCCGGGTTCAGGTAGGTCGCGATGCGGTCGAGCCCGCCGCGCAACGTGTCCATCGCACGCTGGACGCTGCGCTGCAGGACCTCGCCGGCGATGGTCAGCTCGACGCCGCGGCCGCGCCGGCGGAACAGCGGTTGCCCGAGCTGCGCTTCGAGTTGCTGGATCTGATGGCTGATCGCCGACTGCGACAGATGCAGCTCGTCGGCCGCGCGCGAGAAATTGCCCAGCCGGGCCGCGGCTTCGAAGCCGGTCAGTAGTTTCAGGGACGGAACGCGTTGCATCGAGATATGAAGTGAATTGATTGATTCGGCCAAAAAATATCAATATTCATCAAGTTTAACCTGACGGAAAATCGCTCATCAATCACAACGGAGTCGGATCGATGGGTCGCTTTGATGCTCGCCAGCGCGGTTACCGGATGCCAGCCGAATGGGAATCCATGCACGCGACGTGGCTCGGATGGCCGGTGCTCGACAATCGCGAGGACCTGTGGGGAACGCATTACGCGCAGGTCTGCCGCGAATTCGCGCTGGTCGCGCGCACGATCGCGCGCTATCAGCGCTGCGTGGTCGCGGTGCACCACAGCCAGGCCGACGCCGCGCGTGAACTGGTGGGCCCGAGCGTCGACGTGCTGCCGGTCGCGGCCGAGGACAACTGGCTGCGCGATTGCGGGCCGATCTTCCTCGTGAGCGAACGGCGCGGGCTGGGCGCGGCCGTGTTCCGCTTCAACTGCTGGGGCGAGAAGTACCAGCCGTACGACGGCTGCCAGCAGGCCGGACAGGACATCGCGCGCGCGGCCGGCGCCGAGATCTTCAATTCGCACATGGTGCTGGAGGGCGGCTCGTTCTACGTCGACGGGCAGGGCACGCTGGTCACGACCGAGAGCTGCCTGCTGCATCCCAACCGCAATCCGCACCTGAGCCGCGCGGAGATCGAGGCGGAATTGCGCCGCATGCTGGGCGTCGAGAAGATCGTGTGGCTGCCGGGCAACCCCGACGAAGTGGAGACGAACGGGCACGTGGACGGCATCGCGTCGTTCATCGCACCCGGCCGGATGCTGTGCCAGACCGCACTGCCGGAGCAGGGCGACTATTTCCGCGTGATGCGGGAAAACCGCCGCGCGCTGGAGCTCGCGACCGATGCGGCGGGGCGCCGTTTCGAGCTGCTCGACCTGCCGTCGCCGATCGTCAGCGAACGCTTCGGCTCCGAGCGCTACTGCGACTGCTATGCGAACTACATTCTGGTGAACGGCGCGGTGATCGTGACCGCATTCGGCGTCGAGCAGGACGAGGCCGCACGCGACGCTTTCAGCCGGGCGTTCCCGACGCGAAAGGTGCAGATGCTGCCGATCCCGACGCTGTCGATCGGCGGCGGCAGCATCCACTGTTCGACGCAGCAGCAGCCGTCCGTCGCGCACTGAGCGACGTCCCGTCAGCGGTTTCCGGTTCCATCGAGGAGCAATCGCAATGCCGTCCAAACACATCACCGTCGCCGCCGTCCAGATGGCGTCGGGCAGCTGGAATCTCGAAGACAACATGGCCACCGCGGAGCGCCTGATCCGCGCGGCCGCCGCGCAGGGCGCGAATCTCGTGCTGTGCCCGGAGCTGTTCGCGATGCCGTACTTCTGCCTCGACCAGAACGTGCGCCATCTCGAACTCGCGCAGCCGTTCGAAGGCAACGCGCAGATCGCCCGGTTCGCGGCGCTGGCCGGCGAACTCGGCGTCGTGCTGCCGATCGGCTTCTTCGAGCGCGCGGGCAATGCCGCGTACAACTCGATCGCCGTGGCGGACGCGGACGGACGCGTGCTCGGCGTCTATCGCAAGACGCATATCCCGGACGGCCCGGGCTATACGGAGAAGTTCTATTTCACACCGGGCGATACCGGCTTCAAGGTGTGGGATACACGCTTCGGCCGGATCGGCATCGGCATCTGCTGGGACCAGTGGTATCCGGAGACGGCGCGTTGCCTCGCGCTGATGGGCGCCGAGATCCTGTGCTTTCCGACCATCATCGGCTCGGAGCCGTTCAGCAGTGCGTTCGATTCGTCCGGCCACTGGCAGCGCACGATGCAGGGCCACGCGGCCGCCAACATGGTGCCGGTGGTGGCGGCCAACCGGATCGGCCGCGAAGCCGGCTTCGGCAACGGCAATCCGCAGCAGCAGGGGCTCACCGGCGTGTTCTACGGGTCGAGCTTCATCGCGGATCACACCGGCGAGAAGCTGGCCGAGGCGAACCGCACCGACGAGGCGGTGCTCGTGCACACGTTCGATCTCGACGCGATCCGCGCCGACCGGCAATCGTGGGGCTTCTTCCGCGATCGCCGCCCGGAGATGTATCGCACGTTGCTGACCAGCGACGGCGTATCGTCCTGCTATCGATGAGGGAGGCGCGATGAGACGGCAAGGATGGTTGCGTGTCGCGGCGCCGGGCCTCGTGCTGTGCGTGCTGGCGGGAACGGCGCGCGCCGACGAAGAGAAGGTGCTGAACCTCTATAACTGGAGCAATTACTTCGCGCCGGATACGCTGGCGGGCTTCGAGAAGGAAACCGGCATCAAGGTGCGCTACGACGCGTACGACAGCGACGAGACGCTGCAGTCGAAGCTGCTGACCGGCAACAGCGGTTACGACCTCGTGTGGCCGACCAACGACTTCATGGCCAGGCAGATCCAGGCGGGTGTGTTTCGCAAGCTCGACAAGAACCGGCTGCCGAACCTGAAGTATCTTGATCCGTCGCTGCTGAAGCAGATGGCGCAGTCCGATCCCGGCAACCAGTACGGCGTGCCGTACATGTGGGGCACCGTGGGCGTCGGCTACGACCGCACCAGGGTGCGCGCGATCCTCGGCAAGGACATGCCGGCCGACAGCCTCGACCTGCTGTTCAAGCCGGAGATCGCGTCGCGCGTCGCCGCGAAGTGCGGCCTGGGCCTGCAGGACTCCGCGAGCACCGTGCTGCCGCTGGCGCTGCGCTATGTCGGCCGCGATCCGATGCATCCGTCCGCGCAGGACTACGCGGCCGCGCAGGCGATGCTGATGAAGATCCGGCCATTCATCCGCGAGTTCGTGGGTTCGTCCGACGCCAACGAGCTGATCGACGGCGAGCTGTGCGTGACGGTCGGTTTTTCCGGCGCGATCAACCTGGCCGCGCAGAAGGCGAAGGCGCGCGATCCGAAGCGCGACGTCGTGTACGACATTCCGCGGATCGGCACCCTGATGTGGTTCGATGCGATGGTCATTCCGGCATCCGCGAAACATCCGGACAACGCGCATGCGTTCATCAACTACATCCTGCGCCCGGACGTGATCGCGAAGATCTCGAATTCGACGCGCTACGCGAATGCGAACCAGGGCGCGCTGAAGCTGATGGATCCGGCGCTGGTGCGCGATCCGGGTGTCTATCCGGACGAATCGACGCGGCGCACGCTGTTCACGCCGATCGCCGAATCGCCGGCCGCGATGCGTCTCGAAGGCCGGACCTGGCTCGGCTTCAAGACGGCGCGACCGTGACGGCCCGCCCTGAAACAATCGAAGTAACCGGCAAGCGAAAGAGGAATGCCATGACTACACGACGTCAACTGTTGAAACGCGGCCTGTCCGTCTCGGGCGCGGCGCTGGCTGCTGGCGCGATGGGCGGGTTGTTCGGCCGCGCCGCGCACGCGCAGCAGGGCGCCACCTGGCACATGCCGGATGAGGGCGCGCCGCACACGGCGACCTGGATGGCGTTCGGCCCGAGCGCGGACATCTGGGGCGCGCGGCTGCTGCCGGTGGTGCGCGAGAATCTCGCGGCCGTTGCGAAGGCGATCGCCGCGCACGAGCCGCTGAAGATGCTGGTGCGGGAGGAAGACTACGCGGTCGCATCGCGGCTGTGCGGCTCGTCGGTCGAGCTGGTCCAGCACCCGGTCGACGATCTGTGGATGCGCGATACGGGGCCCGTGTTCGTGAAGAACGCGTCGGGCCAGCTTGGCGGCGTGAGCTTCAATTTCAACGGCTGGGGCAACAAGCAGGAACACGACCAGGACGCGGAAGTCGCACCGTTCGTGGCCGAACGCGCCGGCGCGCGGCTGGTCGACACGAAGCTCGTGCTGGAAGGCGGCGGCATCGAGGTGGACGGCGAGGGCACGGCGATCATCACGCGCAGTTGCGTGCTGAATGCGAACCGCAATCCGGGTGCCAGCCAGGCGCAGTGCGAAGCGGAGCTGAGCCGGTTGCTGGGGCTGAAGAAGATCATCTGGTTGCCGGGCATCGCCGGCAAGGACATCACCGACGGGCATACCGATTTCTACGCGCGCTTCACGAGCCCGGGCGTCGTGGTGGCGGGGCTCGACACGGACCCTTCGTCGTACGACCACGCGGTGACGCGGCAGCATCTGGAGATCCTGCGGAAATCCACCGATGCGAAGGGGCGCCCGTTGAAGGTCGTCGTGCTGCCGGGGCCGAAGACCGTCCGGCACGCCTACGAGAACGCGGAGTTCGCGGCCGGCTACATCAATTTCTACGTGTGCAATCGCGCGGTGATCGCGCCGCAATTCGGCGACAGCCGTGCCGACCGCAATACGCGCGACACGCTCGTCGACCTGTTCCCCGGCCGCGAGGTCATCCAGCTGAACATCGACGGCATCGCCGCGGGCGGCGGCGGCATCCACTGCACCACGCAGCAGCAGCCGGCGTGAGCGCGGCCGCGGGCCGGTCCGCGTGACCGGCCCACGAGCGGCTTCAATATCCCAGTCTTTCCGGACTACTGAAAACAACGCGGAATCCGTCCTTCGGGACGGAAGCCGGCGCGCACGCATGCGTGCCGGCCGCGCAACGGAGTTGAAATACATGACGAAGAAAGGAAACAACGCGAGCACGAACCCGCACGCGTCGCAGATGCCGGATGCCGGCCGACGCGGATTCATCCGCTGTTCGGCGGCCTGGCTCGGCATGCCGCTGCTGGGCAACCTGGCCGCATGCGGTGGCGGCGACGGCGGCGGTGCGTCCGACCCAGGAGGCACGTCGCGCCCGACACCGTCGGCACGGCAGGCCGTGTACCGGCTGCCGGCCGAAGAGGCGCCGCACGCGTTGACCTACATGACTTTCGCGTCCGGCGTGGATGGTATCTGGGCGCCAGTGACGCAGCAGAGCACGGATGCCGGCATCGACCGGGTACGGGCCGACCTGATGGACGTCGCGAAGGCGATCGGCGCAACCGAACCGGTCAACATGCTGGTGCTGCCTGCCGACCTCGACGCGGCCCGCGTGCTGCTCGCGAATGCAAGCGTGGCGAATCCCGACCTGCATGCGCGCTATGCGGCGCGCGCCGCGGGCACGGGCGGGATCACCCTCGTGCCGCTCGCCGAAGGCTTCAACGATTTCTGGGTGCGCGACACGGGTTGCGTGTTCGTCCGGGACACGGCGAACGGCAATGCGCTGAACGCGATCGGCTTCAATTTCAACGGCTGGGGTAACGCGAATACCAACGGCGCCGGCCAGGGTGCGGGGACGATTCCACCGGCGATCCTGGCCGCGAGCAACCGGTCGAAAGCGGGCAAGTTCTTCCAGCCGTTCAGCCAGGACAGCAAGGTGGCGGGCTGGATGGCACAGACCAACGGCGCGAACCTGGTCCGCAGCACGTTGACGCTCGAAGGCGGCGCGATCGAATTCGACGGCGACGGGACGGCGATCCTCACCGAATCGTCCGTGCTGCACGTGAACCGCAATCCGCATCTGTTCGACATCCCGAACGGCGCGATCGCCCATGCGACGCTGCTGCCGACGGCCCGGGATACCGTGCTGGCCGAACTGCAGCGCACGCTCGGCGTGCGGAAGATCATCTGGCTGCCGGGCACCGCGACGTTTCCGCGCGGCAGCGGCGTCGGTGGCGCGGGCGGTGCGTCGACGCCGGCCGGCGAAAGCGACATCACGAATGGTCACGTCGATTTTTACGCGCGCTTTCTCGCGCCCGGCGTGGTCGCATGCTGCTACGACGCGTCGAATTCGACCGGCGAACGCGCGTTGACGGACGCGCACCGGCAGCGCCTGGCCGGCCAGACCGATGCGAACGGCCGGCCGCTGAAGATCGTCGAGCTCGTGCCGCCGGTCAGCTACGGCACGTCGGCAGGCACGACGCTGAACGAGCGGCAGATGTCGCACTTCGCGGCCGGCTACATCAACTTCTATACGTGCAACGGTGCGATCGTCATGCCGAAGTTCAACGACGCGGCGGCCGACGCGGCCGCGGTCGCTGCGATCCGGCCTTATGCGGGGAACCGGGCGATCGTGCAGGTCGACATCCTCGGCATCGCGTCGGGCGGCGGCGGCATCCATTGCTCGACGCGGGAAGTGCCGGCGTGAGCGTGCTACGTCATATCGATATGGGAATCGATTCGTTGTCCATCGCACGCGAATTCCTTAATCTGGGCCCGTAGTTCGTGTGACACCTCCTTGACTGGGATTCGCGCCCGCTGCCTGCAGCGGGCGTCTTTTTTTGCGTGCCGCATCTCACGCCGCACGCCGCGCCTCATCACGAAACCCGCTGAGCAAAGCACCATTTGTTGGTTCGGATTCGCCGCACGCGCTGATACGTTAGCGGCTTCGCGACGACACACTCCGTCGCGATGTTCTTCGAACCGGGCCGCCGCGCGATCCGCGGCGGCCTTCATAACAAATCAGGTCGTGCTCATGAAATTCCACACTCTCGCTACGTGGCTCGTCGGGGCTGCGCTCATTACCGCAGGCACCGTCGCGCATGCGGACCGTCTCGACGATATCAAGAAGGCCGGCGTGCTGCGCGTCGCGACGTTCGACAGCAACCCGCCGTTCGGCTATGTCGACGGCAAAAGCAATCACATCGTCGGCCTCGACGTCGACTATGCGAAAGCGCTCGCCGACAAGCTCGGCGTGAAGCTGCAGCTCCAGCCGACCAACCCCGCGAACCGCATTCCGTTCCTGACGTCCGGCAAGGTCGATCTCGTGCTCGCGAACTTCACGATCACCGACGAGCGCGCGAAGCAGGTCGACTTCAGCATCCCGTATTTCTCGTCGGGCCAGCAGTTTCTCGCGAAGAAGGGCGTGCTGAAATCGGCCGACCAGCTGAACGGGCTGCGCGTCGGCGCCGACAAGGGCACGACCAACGAAATCACGCTGCGCGAGAAATTCCCGAAGGCAACGATCGTCGCGTACGACGACACGCCGTTCGTGTTCGCCGCGCTGCGCGCCGGCAACGTGCAGGCGATCACGCAGGACGGCCCGAAGCTGATCGGCCTGCTCGCGAACGTGCCGGACAAGCAGAACTACGAGATCCCGGCGTTCACGATCTCGAACGACTACATGGGCGTCGGCGTGCCGAAAGGCGAGACGCGCCTGCTCGGCTTCGTCAACGACACGCTGAAGGGGCTCGAGGCGAACGGCCGCGCCGTGCAGATCTACGACGCATGGTTCGGGCCGACGACGAAGACGCCGCTCACGCGCATCTTCCGGATCGGCGACAAGACCTGACCGCTCCCGCTCGCGCGCCGCGATCGGCCGGAACACCGGCCGCGCGGCGCTTTTCGCTTTCATCCGACCGCGCGCGTCGTGCGCGCTTCCCAGCATGCTCGGGTTGGCTCCCAAATATCTGTCCTGGCTCTGGCAGGGCTTCCTGCTGACGCTCGGTCTCGCGGCCGCGTCGGCCGCCGCCGCGACCGCCGGCGGGCTGCTGCTCGCGGTCATGCGGCATGCACGCGGCAGGGCGCCGCGCGCGCTCGCCGCCGCATACGTCGTCGCGTTCCGCAACACGCCGCTGCTCGTGCAGCTGCTGTTCTGGTATTTCGGTGTCGCGTCGCTGCTGCCCGACACGTGGATCGCATGGCTCAATGCACGCCATGCGGTGAGCGTGGGCCCATTCGCGCTCGCGTGGCCGTCGTTCGAATTCGTCGCGGGCTGGGTCGGGTTGAGCGCGTATACGGCTGCGTTCGTTGCCGAGGAATGCGAAGCCGGCCTGCGCGGCGTGCGGCGCGCACAGCACGATGCGGCGGCCGCGCTCGGCCTCACGCCGATGCAGTCGCTGCGCTACGTGGTGCTGCCGCAGGCCGTGCGCATCGCGTTGCCGCCGCTGTTCGGCCAGTACATGAATCTCGTGAAGAATTCGTCGCTCGCGATGGCGATCGGCGTGGCCGAGCTGTCGTATGCGTCGCGGCAGGTCGAGACCGAAACGTTCAAGACGTTCGCCGCGTTTGGCGTGGCGACCGTGCTGTACGTCGCGGCGGTGGCCGTGATCGAAGCGGGCGCGTATGCGGCGACGCAATGGCGCGACCGGCTGGGAGCGGGGCGCTGACGATGGATTTCTCGCTGCTGCTTTCGAATCTGCCGTACCTGTTGGTCGGCGCGTTTCCGGACGGCCCGCTCGGCGGTGCCGCGCTGTCGCTGCTGCTCGCGATCGCGTCGGCCGCGGCATCGGCCGTGCTCGGCATCGCGCTCGGCGTTGGCATGGCGCTCGCGCGCGGCCCTGCGCGCGTGCTGCTGCTCGCGTTCATCGGCTTCTTCCGTGCGATTCCCGTGCTGATGCTGATTTTCTGGACCTACTTCCTGATGCCCGTGCTGCTGCACATGGACGTGCCGGGGCTCGCGACGGTCGTGTGCGCGCTGGCGCTGATCGGCGGCGCGTATCTCGCGCATGCGGTGCATGCGGGGATCGTCGCGGCGGGCGACGGCCAATGGCAGGCCGGGCTGTCGCTCGGGCTCACACGCTGGCAGACGGTGCGCCACGTGCTGCTGCCGCAGGCGATCCGGATCATGACGCCTTCGTTCGTCAACCAGTGGGTCGCGCTCGTGAAGGATACGTCGCTCGCGTATATCGTCGGCGTGCCGGAGCTGTCGTTCGTTGCAACGCAGGTGAACAACCGGCTGATGGTGTATCCGGCGCCGATCTTCCTGTTCGTCGCGGTGATCTATCTGGTGCTGTGTACGTCGCTCGACGGCGCGGCGCGGTGGTTGTTGTCGCGGGGGGCGCGGGAGAGGCGTGCGGCGCAGACGACGGCCGAGTACACGGAACCCGCGCGGTAACGGTGGGCCCGCGAGCCGGGTGCGATGCGTGCGCGCGTTCTCGGTGATGAAGATGAATGGTCCGCGACCCTCCGCAGCGGGCTGCGTCGCCGCTATTCGAGCGGCGACGCGCGTGATGTTGCTGCGGTGGTCGGGCGCTTCAGTGCGTCAGCTTCGTTCCGCCGCGTAGTGCGTATCGAAAACCGCCCGCAACGTCGACGGACCAGTCGCAAAATCGCCCCACAGCGGCCCGTCGTTCTGCGCGAACGCGAACGGCGTCTTGTTGATCGACGCGAGGCGGAAGCGCCATTGCGCGGCTTCCTGGCGGAATGCGGTGAGCTGCATGTCGGACAGCCCCGTCTGCGCGCTCGCGAGCGTGACGAGCGGGTCGACCGGATTGTTCGCGACCCGCACCTCGAAGTGCAGGTGCGGGCCCGTCGCGGCGCCGGTCATCCCGACCGAGCCGATGCGCTGGCCCTGCTTCACGGTTTCGCCCGTCTTGAGACCGTGCGCGAACGCCGACAGGTGCGCGTAGTAGGTCGAGTAACCGTCGGCGTGATCGACGATCACGTAGCGGCCGTAGCCGCCCGGATCGGTGCCGACGAACGACACGACGCCGTCGGCCGCCGCGTCGACGGGCGTGCCGGTCGGCGCGGCGAGATCGACGCCCGTGTGGAACGCCATCGCCTGCGACAGCGGATGGATGCGCTCGCCGAAGAACGAGCTGATGCGCGTCCACTTGACCGGCATCGTGAACGCCGCGGCTTCGAGCGGCGAGCCGTCGAGCGCGTAGTACGCGCCGTGTTCGGCGCCCGGCGCGCGGAACCAGATCGCGCCGAACGTGCGGCCGGCGACGCGCAGTTCGAGCGCCGTGAGGCGCGGCGTGCCGTCGTTCGTATCGAACGCGACGCGGTAGTAGTCGCCACGCTGCGCGCTCGCGCGCATCGCGACCTTGCCGCTGACGAGATCGCCGAGCTGGATGCGCACTTCGGGCGGCACGTCGAGACGGTTCAGCGTATCGGACAGCGTGAGCTCGATGTCGCCCGCGCGCATCCCTTGCTGGTGTTCGGGCGGAGCAAGCTGGAACAGGCTGGCATAGCCGAGCATGTCGTTGCGATGTGCGCTGAGCGGCGCGAACAGGCCGGGCTGCAGGCTGCGATCGTTGTTGCGATCGACGTGCTCGTTGCGCTCGCCGATCGTGCGGGCGAGCTCGCTCGTCACGAAATGCTGCGCGGTGGGAAACGGCGTGTCGGACAGCACGCGCTGCGGCAGCGCGGCCGTGCCCGAGTCGACGGCGCCCGGCAGTTGCGACACGGCCGGCAGCGCGGCGAGGCCGAGTGCGGCGAGGGCGCCGAGCACGGCGGCCGGCACGAGCGCGCGCACGACGCGCTGCGCGCGGCCGGGCGCGAAAGCATCAGGGGTAGCGGCAGACTTGACCAAGGTGTCCACATCCAGGAAAGCGGTTCAAAAGGGGTGTGGGCAGGGGCCGCCGGCGGCACATCCGTCGGGCAGCGACGGGGGCGGGCGGCGGGCGTGCAACAAAACAGGCCCCGCCAGGGGCCTGTGTCGTTTCCGTTCGACCCAACGCGCGGGGCGATGCCCGCTTCGAACGGCGGCGTGCATACCGGGTCGAACCCGGTTATCACGAAGACGCTAAAGAAAGATGACAGCGCCAGTCTACCGGTGTTCCGCACAACGTTAAAAATTTTAAAGGGGGTCAGCTCATTCGTTTCGCAGTGCGGTAAATCGGGTTAAATCAGCATTTATTACGACAAATTTCGTCAGTCCGGCAATTTGTGCGTGCGGCCGCGCAACGCATCGGACGTGCGCACGGTGTCGAAGCCGGCGTCGAGCATGGCCTCGGCGTCGTTCCACAGGTTGCCGCGCAGCCGGTTGGTCCAGATCATCGACGCGAACACGCCTTCGAGCAGCGACACGAGATAGACGGCGGCCAGATGCACGTCGAGATCGGCGGCGAGTTCACCGGCCGCGATCGCGCGGCGCAGCAGCGCCTTCGTGATCCGCAGCATCTGCAATTCGAGCAGCATGCGGCGCCGCTGCAGCGCGCCGTTTTCCTCGCTCTGCTCGCACTTCGTATAGAGGATCACGAGCACGCGCTGCATCGGGCCCGGTTCGCCGCATTCCTGCAGATAGTGCGAGGCGGCTCGCCGCAGCGTGGCGAGCGGCGGTAGCCCGTCGCCCGCGTCGAAGCCTTCCGACGTGCGCGCGAACGCGCGGTCGCACATCGCGAGACACACTTCCATCTTGTTGCGGTAGTGGCCGTAGACGGCGCCGCGCGACATCCCGGCGGCCTCGGCGAGATCCGCCATCGCGGTTTGCGCGACGCCTTTCTCGAGCAGCACGAGTTCGGCGGCGTCGAGGATCCGGTGCTTGATGGCGAGCGATTCTTCGCGGGTCTTGCGGGCCATGTCCTGAAATTCCTTACAGTTCGCTGTCGTTTTATTGAGACAGTGTGACGGTCAGATTGAAGCGGCGTGTATTTAATCAATCGTGACTGATTATAATCGACCACCCTGAGCCGCCGCATTGTATCGGCGGCGAACGATCCGAGGTCACATATGAATAACAATCGCTCCCTGTTGCGCCACCGGCTGGCGCCGTTCGCGCTGGCGGCCGTGCTGGCCCTGGCCGGATGTGGAAAGGGCGACAAGGACGCCGCGCCGGAGGCCGCGAAACAGGCGACGGTCGTGACGGTGCGCCCGACGGCCGTGCCGATGACCGTCGAATTGCCGGGCCGGCTCGATGCATACCGGCAGGCGGAAGTGCGCGCGCGGGTCGCGGGCATCGTGACCGCACGCACCTACGAGGAAGGCCAGGAAGTGAAGCAGGGCGCGGTGCTGTTCCGCATCGATCCCGCGCCGCTGAAGGCCGCGCGCGACGCTGCGCAAGGAGCGCTCGCGAAGGCGCAGGCCGCCGCGCTCGCGGCAAGCGACAAGCGCCGCCGTTACGACGATCTCGTGCGCGATCGCGCGGTGAGCGAGCGCGACCACACCGAGGCCGTTGCAGGCGACACGCAGGCGAAGGCCGACGTTGCGTCCGCGAAGGCGGAACTCGCACGGGCGCAGTTGCAGCTCGACTATGCAACGGTCACCGCGCCGATCGCGGGCCGCGCACGGCGGGCGCTCGTGACCGAAGGCGCGCTCGTTGGCCAGGACCAGGCGACGCCGCTCACGACCGTCGAGCAGCTCGACCCGATCTACGTGAACTTCTCGCAGCCCGCCGCCGACGTCGACGCGCTGCGCCGGGCGGTGAAGAGCGGGCGCGCGACGGGCATCGCGCAGCACGACATCACGGTGACGCTGCTGCGCGCCGACGGTACCGCGTATCCGCTGAAGGGCAAGCTGCTGTTCAGCGATCTCGCGGTCGATCCGACCACCGACACCGTCGCGATGCGCGCGCTGTTCCCGAATCCGGAGCGCGAACTGCTGCCGGGCGCGTATGTGCGGATCGCGCTCGACACGGCGGTCGACCAGCGGGCGATCCTCGTGCCGCGCGATGCGCTGCTGCGCACGGCCGACCGCACGTCGGTGCGCGTGGTCGGCACGAACGGCAAGGTCAAGGACGTCGAGGTCACGGCCGACCAGATGAGCGGCCGCGACTGGCGTATCACGCGCGGCCTCGCGGGCGGCGAGCGCGTGATCGTTGACGATGCCGCGCAGTTCGCGCCCGATACGGCCGTCAAGCCCGTCGAGAAGGCGCCGCCGTCGAAAGCGGCGCCGGCAGCGGCCGCTTCGCAGGCGGCCGCCCGTCAAACCTGACCGGTTAACACCACACCACCATGGCACGTTTCTTTATCGATCGCCCCGTCTTCGCGTGGGTGATCGCAATCTTCATCATGCTGGGCGGCGCATTTGCGATCCGCTCGCTGCCCGTTGCGCAGTACCCGGACATCGCGCCGCCCGTCGTCAGCATCTATGCGACGTACCCGGGTGCATCCGCGCAGGTCGTCGAGGAATCGGTGACCGCGCTGATCGAGCGCGAAATGAACGGCGCGCCGGGGCTGATGTATACGTCCGCGACGAGCAGCGCCGGCGCGGCGTCGCTGTACCTGACGTTCAAGCAGGGCGTCAACGCCGATCTCGCGGCCGTCGAAGTGCAGAACCGGTTGAAGACGGTGGATGCGCGGCTGCCGGAACCGGTGCGGCGCGACGGCATCCAGGTCGAGAAGGCCGCCGACAACATCCAGCTCGTGGTGTCGCTGACATCCGACGACGGGCGGATGACCGACGTGCAGCTCGGCGAATATGCGTCGGCGAACGTCGTGCAGGCGCTGCGCCGTGTCGACGGCGTCGGCCGGGTGCAGTTCTGGGGCGCCGAATATGCGATGCGGATCTGGCCCGACCCGGTGAAGATGGCCGGGCACGGCCTCACCGCGTCGGATATCGCGTCGGCGGTGCGCGCGCACAACGCACGCGTGACGATCGGCGACATCGGCCGCGCCGCGGTGCCGGCCAGCGCACCGATCGCGGCGACCGTGTTCGCCGATGCGCCGCTGAAGACGCCGGCCGAGTTCGGCGCGATCGCGCTGCGCACGCAGGCCGACGGCTCCGCGCTGTATCTGCGCGACGTCGCGCGCGTCGAGTTCGGCGGCAACGACTACAACTACCCGTCGTACGTGAACGGCAAGGTCGCGACCGGGATGGGCATCAAGCTCGCGCCGGGCTCGAACGCGGTATCCACCGAGAAACGCGTGCGCGCGACGATGGACGAGCTGTCCGCGTATTTCCCGCCGGGCGTGAAGTACCAGATCCCGTACGAGACGTCGTCGTTCGTGCGCGTGTCGATGAACAAGGTCGTCACGACGCTGATCGAGGCTGGCGTGCTCGTGTTCCTCGTGATGTTCCTGTTCATGCAGAACCTGCGCGCGACGCTGATCCCGACGCTCGTCGTGCCGGTCGCGCTCGCGGGCACGTTCGGCGTGATGTATGCGGCCGGTTTCTCGATCAACGTGCTGACGATGTTCGGGATGGTGCTCGCGATCGGCATCCTCGTCGACGACGCGATCGTCGTGGTCGAGAACGTCGAGCGGCTGATGGTCGAGGAGGGGCTCGGGCCGTACGACGCGACCGTCAAGGCGATGAAGCAGATCAGCGGCGCGATCGTCGGGATCACCGTGGTGCTGACGTCGGTGTTCGTGCCGATGGCGTTCTTCGGCGGCGCGGTGGGCAACATCTACCGGCAGTTCGCGCTGTCGCTCGCGGTGTCGATCGGTTTCTCGGCCTTCCTCGCGCTGTCGCTCACCCCCGCGCTGTGCGCGACGCTGCTCAGGCCCGTGTCCGGCGAACATCACGAGAAGCGCGGCTTCTTCGGCTGGTTCAACCGCTTCGTCGCGCGTTCGACGCAGCGCTACGCGACGCGCGTGGGCAAGATGCTGAAGAAGCCGGTGCGCTGGCTCGTCGTGTACGGCGCGCTGACCGCGGCCGCGGGGCTGATGCTCACGCAACTGCCGACCGCGTTCCTGCCGGACGAGGACCAGGGCAACTTCATGGTGATGGTGATCCGGCCGCAAGGCACGCCGCTCGCGGAAACGATGCAGAGCGTGCGGGAAGTCGAGTCGGCCATCCGCCGTGACGAGCCGACCGCCTATACGTATGCGCTCGGCGGTTTCAACCTGTACGGCGAAGGGCCGAACGGCGGGATGATCTTCGTCACGCTGAAGAACTGGAAGGAGCGCAAGGCCGCGGACGCGCACGTGCAGGCAATCGTCGCGCGCATCAACGAGCGGTTCGCGGGCACGCCGAACACGACGGTGTTCGCGATGAACTCGCCGGCGCTGCCCGATCTCGGTTCGTCGAGCGGTTTCGACTTCCGGCTGCAGAACCGCGGTGGACTCGACTACGCGACGTTCAGCGCCGCGCGCGAGCAACTGCTCGAGGCGGGCCGCAAGGATCCCGCGTTGACCGACCTGATGTTCGCCGGCACGCAGGACGCGCCGCAGCTGAAGCTCGACATCGATCGCGCGAAGGCGTCCGCGCTCGGCGTGTCCATGGATGAGATCAACACGACGCTCGCGGTGATGTTCGGCTCCGACTATATCGGCGATTTCATGCACGGCACGCAGGTGCGGCGCGTGATCGTGCAGGCCGACGGGCTGCACCGGCTCGATCCGGACGACGTGAAGAAGCTGCGCGTGCGCAACTCGCATGGCGAGATGGTGCCGCTCGCGGCGTTCACGACACTGCACTGGACGCTCGGCCCGCCGCAGCTCACGCGCTACAACGGCTTTCCGTCGTTCACGATCAACGGCTCGGCCGCGCAGGGCCACAGCAGCGGCGAGGCGATGGCCGCGATCGAGCAACTCGCGGCGAAGCTGCCGGCCGGTACCGGCCATGCGTGGTCGGGGCAATCGTTCGAGGAACGGCTGTCGGGCGCGCAGGCGCCGATGCTGTTCGCGCTGTCGGTGCTCGTCGTGTTCCTCGCGCTCGCGGCGCTCTACGAGAGCTGGTCGATTCCGTTCGCGGTGATGCTGGTCGTGCCGCTCGGCGTGATCGGCGCGGTGCTCGGCGTCACGCTGCGGATGATGCCGAACGACATCTACTTCAAGGTGGGGCTGATCGCGACGATCGGATTGTCCGCGAAGAACGCGATCCTGATCGTCGAAGTCGCGAAGGACCTGGTCGCGCAGCGCATGTCGCTCGTCGACGCCGCGCTCGAGGCCGCGCGCCTGCGGCTGCGGCCGATCGTGATGACGTCGCTCGCGTTCGGCGTCGGCGTGCTGCCGCTCGCGTTCGCGTCGGGCGCCGCGTCCGGCGCGCAGATGGCGATCGGCACTGGCGTGCTCGGCGGCGTGATCACGGCGACCGTGCTCGCGGTGTTCCTCGTTCCGCTGTTTTTCGTGATCGTCGGCCGCCTGTTCGACGTCGGCCCGCGCCGGCGCGGCGGAGCGCAGCCGGCGGCGATGGAGGGTTCTCAATGATGTTTGCGCTGAATGCACAGGCAGCGCTGCGGGTTCAGGTTGCGCTGGCCGCCGCGCTCGCGCTGGCCGGCTGCACGCTCGCACCGCGTTACGAGCGGCCGGCGGCGCCCGTGCCGGCGACCTATGCGCCGGTCGACGGCGGTGCCGCGCCCACGGCGGCCGCGGCATCGCCCGCCGATGCCGCGCTGCTCGACGACTGGCGCGCGTACTTCACAGATGCCGCGCTGCAGGCGTGGATCGACGCGGCGCTCGCGAACAACCGCGACCTGCGGGTCGCCGCCGGCCGGCTCGAGGAAGCGCGCGCACTGTACGGCGTGCAGCGCGCGGACCTGATGCCGTCGGTCGATGCGAATCTGGGTTATGAGCGTGCGCGCCAGTACGACCCGGTCGTGCGCGAAAGCGCGATCAGCGGGCTGTATCGTGCGGGCGTCGGCATCAGCGCATACGAGCTCGACCTGTTCGGCCGCGTGCGCAGCCTGTCCGACGCGGCGCTCGCCGAGTATTTCGCGACGGCCGACGCGCAACGCACGGTGCGCATCGGCGTGATCGCCGACGTGGCGGGCGCGTACGTGTCGGAGCGCTCGCTGCACGAGCAGCTCGCGCTCGCGCAGCGCACGCTGGACGCGCGCGAACGCATGGCCGCGCTCACGCAGCGTCGTTATGCGGCCGGCACGAGCGACGCGATCGAGCTGCGCTCGGCCGAGATGCTGGTGGCATCCGCGCGCGCATCGCAGGCCGCGCTGCAGCGCGAGCATGCGCAGTCGGTGCGGGCGCTGCAGTTGCTCGCGGGCGACTTCGCGCGCAACGTGCCGGGCGACACGACCGCGCTCGACACGCTGTCGATCGCGCCCGTGGCGCCCGGCGCACCGAGTGCGCTGCTCGAACGGCGGCCGGACATCCGGCAGGCGGAAGCGCGGCTCAAGGCCGCCAACGCGCAGATCGGCGCCGCGCGCGCGGCGTTCTTTCCGCGCATCACGCTGACGAGCGACTACGGCTCGGTCAGCGATGCGTTCTCGAGCCTGTTTGCCGGCGGCACCAGCGTATGGACGTTCGCGCCGCGCATCACGTTGCCGATCTTCGCGGGCGGACGCAACCGCGCGAACCTCGACGTCGCGAACGCGCGCAAGCACATCGCGGTTGCCGATTACGAGAAGACGGTGCAAACCGCGTTCCGCGAAGTGGCCGACGCATTCGCCGCGCGCGACTGGATCGATCGCCAGCTCGCCGCGCAGCAAGACGTGTATGCGGCCGACGGCGCGCGGCTGAAGCTCGCGGAACGCCGCTACGCGGGCGGCGTCGCGACGTATCTCGAACTCCTCGACGCGCAGCGCAGCACGTACGAGTCGGGGCAGGAACTGATCCGGCTCAAGCAGTTGAGGCTCGCGAATGCGATCGCGCTGTATCGCGCGCTCGGCGGCGGCTGGTCGCCGGCGTCGGCGGAGGCCGCGGCTTCCGCGTAGTGCCCGTCGCCTGACGCCGCAGCGCGTCGGGCGGCATGACGGCGGCGGTACGTTTCGACGTGCTGCCGCCGCTTCCCTCGATCCATACCGCTGGTTCCAGCGATATCTTTCCCCATCGACAGGCCGGCCGGGACAGCCGTCATCTTGCGACCGCGCGTGTCGCAATTCCGCGCAAACGTGTGCGGGTCATTTTGACTTCTTTCTCCCATGCGACGAGGTTCCGATATCGGGTTCCGGCGGCCGCTCATGCATGCGATTTGCAATCCGGAATTGAAGATCGAATTAACCATATATCGGAAATAATGAGGGCGGCAAAGTGTCGCGGTAAAACGTTTGTATTCATGTCGCAATCGTTTGCGCGAAAAAATCGTATTGATTGAATCGCCGGTTAATTTCCTGTTTGTTGAAAATGATTTGATATTGGCGTTGTCGTCGGGCAACGATGGCGGCTCCGGACAATGTTTTGTCCTTTTCGAAGATGATTTGCCGGAGCCAATGCCCGCAAGGGTGAGCGGGGTGGTTTCGGCTCTCGATCGGAAATGTCCTTGATCTTCAATTGCTTCCGATGAATAAAAAAGGACTGCGGATAAAAATTTCAGGATTGAGAATTGACAGGAAATAGTGAGGACTTGGAGGGGTAAATCGGACATTGTCAGATGCATTTGACAATGATTTACAGAAAACTTTCATGATTATCTCGATAATGCCGCCTCGTGACGGACGGGAGCCACCACGCGCTGCCGTTTGTATCCGCCACGTCATCTATTCCATTTGCAGTCCTTTCGGGAAACGTCATGAAAAAATCCATCCTGACCGCTGTCGCATTCGCGGCCCTGTCGACCTCGGCCTTCGCAGCGGGCACCGGCACGATCAACTTCACGGGCGAGATCGTCGCGGGCGCATGCGGCATCGATTCGGGCTCGGTCAACCAGACCGTGAACCTCGGCAAGGTGCCGACCAACGTGTTCAAGCAGGCTGGCGACAAGTCCACGCCGACCAACTTCGACATCAAGCTGACCGACTGCGACACGAGCGTCGCGCAGAACGCGTACTTCACGTTCACGGGCACGTCGAGCGCGGGCCAGCCGAAGCTGCTCGCCACGATCGGTTCGGCAACCAACGTCGGCATCCGCCTGCAGGCAGCGTCGGGCGAATACCTCGACAACGGCGCCGAGCAGAAGGCACCGACCGTGCTGCAAAACGGCACGAACGTCGCACGCTTCGCGGCCATGTACGAAGCGACCGCAGCCGGCGTGACGCCGGGTACCGCCGAAGGCGTGGCGAACTTCACCGTCCGCTACCAGTAAGCCGCCGTACCGGGGAAGGGTGCGCGCACCCTTCCTCGTTCGTATTTCCTCATTTCCCCCCTTCGTTGGACTTCCGGTAGCGCCGCGTGCGAATCAGACATTCCTTCCTTTGCGTCTCCGTGCTGGTTGTCGGCAGCCAGAGCCATGCGACGGAATTCAATTCGTCGTTCCTGAACATCGACGGCTCGAACAACGTCGACCTGTCGCAGTTCTCGCAGGCGGACTTCACGCTGCCCGGCGAGTACATGCTCGACGTACAGGTCAACGACCTGTTCTACGGGCTGCAGGCGATCGAGTTCATCGCCGTCGACGCGTCGGGAGCGGGCAAACCGTGCCTGCGCCCGGAACTCGTCGCGCAGTTCGGGCTGAAGCCGTCGCTCGCGAAGGACCTGCCGCGCTTCCAGGGCGGACGTTGCGTCGATCTCGGCGCGATCGAGGGGGCGACCGTGCGCTACCTGAAAAGCGACGGGCGGCTCAAGATCACGATTCCGCAGGCTGCGCTCGAGTTCAGCGATACGACCTACCTGCCGCCGGAGCGCTGGTCGGAAGGGATCCCCGGCGCGATGCTCGACTATCGCGTGATCGCGAACACGAACCGCAACTTCGGCACGGGCGGCGGGCAAACGAATTCGATCCAGGCCTACGGGACGGTTGGCGCGAACTGGGATGCATGGCGCTTTCGCGGCGACTACCAGGCGCAATCGAACGTGGGCAATACGGCCTACGCGGACCGCACGTTCCGCTTCAGCCGGCTTTATGCGTTTCGCGCGCTGCCGTCGATCCAGTCGACGGTGACGTTTGGCGACGACTACCTGACGTCCGACATTTTCGACACGTTCGCGCTGACGGGCGCGTCGATCCGCAGCGACGACCGCATGCTGCCGCCTTCGCTGCGCGGCTATGCGCCGCTGATCTCGGGCGTCGCGCGTACCAACGCGACCGTGACCGTGTCCCAGGCGGGCCGCGTGTTGTACGTGACGCGCGTGTCGCCGGGCGCCTTCGCGCTGCAGAACATCAATACGAGCGTGCAGGGCACGCTCGACGTTGCAGTCGAGGAAGAGGACGGCAGCGTGCAGCGCTTCCAGGTGACGACGGCCGCCGTGCCGTTCCTCGCGCGCGCCGGGCAACTGCGCTACAAGGCCGCCGTCGGCAAGCCGCGGCTCTTTGGCGGCGCCGGCATCACGCCGTTCTTCGGCTTCGGTGAAATCGCCTACGGCCTGCCGTTCGACGTCACCGCGTATGGCGGTTTCATCGCCGCGTCGGGCTACACGTCGATCGCGCTCGGCGTGGGCCGCGACTTCGGCGCGTTCGGCGCGCTGTCGGCCGACGTCACGCATGCGCGGGCACGCCTGTGGTGGAGCGGCGCGACGCGCAACGGCAACTCGTACCGCATCAATTATTCGAAGCACTTCGACGGGCTCGATGCCGACGTGCGTTTCTTCGGTTATCGCTTCTCCGAGCGCGAATACACGAACTTCGCGCAGTTCTCGGGCGACCCGACCGCATACGGCCTCGCCAACAGCAAGCAGCGCTACTCGGCGACGCTGTCGAAGCGTTTCGGCGACACGTCGACTTATTTCTCGTACGACCAGACGACCTACTGGGAACGTGCGAACGAGCAGCGCGTCGGCCTCACGCTGACGCGCGCGTTCTCGATCGGCACGCTGCGCAACCTGAACGTGAGCGTATCGGCCTTCCGCACGCAGAGCGCCGGCGCGAGCGGCAACCAGGTCTCGGTTACCGCGACGCTGCCGATCGGCGGCCGCCACACCGTCACGTCGAACCTGACGACGGGCAGCGGCAGCACGAGCGTGAACGCCGGCTATATCTACGACGATCCGGATGGCCGCACCTACCAGGTCAACGCGGGCGCGACGGACGGACGGGCGTCGGCGAACGCGAGCTACCGCCAGCGCTCGTCGGCGTATCAGCTGACCGCGCAGGCGTCGACGCTCGCCAATGCGTATGCGGCCGCGTCGCTCGAAGTCGACGGCTCATTCGTCGCGACGCAATACGGCGTCGCGGCGCACGCGAACGGCAACGCGGGCGACACGCGGCTGCTGGTGTCGACCGACGGCGTGCCCGACGTGCCGCTGTCCGGCACGCTCTCGCATACCGATTCGCGCGGTTATACGGTGCTCGACGGCATCTCGCCGTACAACGTCTACGACGCGACGGTCAACGTCGAGAAGCTGCCGCTCGAGGTGCAGGTGTCGAACCCGATCCAGCGCATGGTGCTGACCGACGGCGCGATCGGCTTCGTGAAGTTCTCCGCCGCGCGCGGCAGCAACCTGTACCTGACGCTGACCGACCCGGCCGGCAAGCCGCTGCCGTTCGGCGCATCGGTGCAGGACATGGCGAACGGCAAGGAACTCGGCATCGTCGGCGAGGGCGGCGCGGCGTTCCTGACCCAGGTTCAACCGAAATCCACGCTGGCGGTGCGCGCGGGCGAACGCACGCTCTGCACGATCGACACGCTGCCGAACCAGCTCCAACTCGAAGGCACGCCGATTCCGGTGACGTGCCAGACGCCCGGCGAGTCGCATGCGGCGGCCGCACGGGTCGAACGATGAATTCACGGATCCAGCGATGAAAAAAACCTTCTCCCTTTCCTTTCCGCGGCGCGCATGGTGCGCACTCGCGACCGCCGGTGCGCTCCTCGCGGGCGCCGCGCAGGCGGCGATCGTGCCCGATCGCACGCGCGTGATCTTCAACGAAGGCGAACAGGCGGCGGTCGTCACGATCACCAACAAGAGCACGACCTACCCGTATCTCGTGCAGTCGTGGCTCGAGGACGCGCAGGGCAACAAGATCACGTCGCCGCTGATGGTCGTGCCGCCGCTGCAGCGCGTCGAGGCGAACGAGCGCAACGTGCTGCGGATCGCGAAGCTGCCGGGCACCGAGCTGCCGGCCGATCGCGAATCGGTGTTCTACCTGAACATCCGCGAAGTGCCGCCGAAGACCGATACGCCGAACACGCTGCAGATCGCGCTGCATACGCAGATGAAGCTGTTCTACCGGCCGAAGGCCGTGCAGCCCGCGCGCGACGAGGACTGGTCGCTGCCGATGACGTTGCGCGTCGATGCGGCCGCGCACAAGCTCGTGTTCGACAATCCGACGCCGTATCACATCACGATCGTCGACGTGGCGGCGGGTGCGCAGAAGACGCACGTGCCGCTGGAGCCGGTGATGGTCAGCCCGATGAGCACGGCCGACGTGCCGTTCAAGGCCGCGACGCCGGCGACGCTGTTCGTCACGCACATCGACGATTACGGCGGCCAGGTGGCGGTCGAGTATGCGTGCGAGGCCGGTGCTTGCAAGAGCGTGAAGAAATGAGCGGCGCGCGACGAAACGGGATCGCGTTGCGGATGCCGGCGTGGCTCAGGTGGTGGGTGATCGCACTGTTCGTCGTGTTCGCGCAGCCGGCGTGGGCACTGAAATGTATTGCGGACAGCGGCGGCCTGTCGCTGACCGAGGCGATCGGCAATGTCGCGTCGTATCCGACCGACGCGCCAGATGGTTACGTGATCTGGGTGTCGCCGCCGCGTACGACAACGGGCTATTGCTACAAGGATATCGGCGGGTTGCAGAATTTCCCCGAACAGATCTACTTCTACGCGAACCCGGAGAAACAGAATCCGGCCGCGTGGGGGCTCGAAGTCGGCATTCGCTTCGAGGGCACCGACTATTACGGACGCACCAGCCAGCCGGGGGACGGCATTGACACGCACAGCTCCGTGAAAATCTGCAAGCTGGACAACTGGCAGGTCGATGCCGGAATGTGTCCGAAATGGCCCATCAGCATTAGGTATCAGGTCGTCATTCGCAAGCGGGGGGCGTGGACGAGGCCGCCCTCGGATATCTATGCAGTGTTTCAGTTCGACGGCGAGCGCGGGCTGAACAGCAAGGGAAGCTTCCGCTACAAGCTGAGCGGTCTGCAAAATCTCAAGCCGACACCCTGCATGGTCGACGTGAAAGTCACGCCTGAACCCGGCGTCGTGAAGTTCGGCCAGGTTCAGGCCACGGGCAGCGGTTTCTTGCCAGCCGTGCCGCGCAAGTCGTTCAGTCTCGCGCTGACCAAGCAATGCAACGTGCCGGTGCGTGTGGACGGCTACTTCGAGACTTCGCAGACGGTGCAGAACGGGCTGCTCGTGCCGGATCCGAAGAGTAACTTCGGCATCGGCATCGAGGACCGAAACGGCAAGGCGATTGCGTTCAACGAACAGTTCGTGCTCGCCCAGATGCCGGGAAATGTGAACTACCAGAGCGTGACGCTCGATGCCGTTCTGAAGGCGTTCGGGCCGCCGAAGATCGGTCCGTTCAACGGCACGGCGACGATTCGGTTGTTTATCTACTGACGCATGCGAGCGCGGTCTGTGCGGGCATTTACCGTGCAAGGCAGGCCGGCGGCCGAGCGTCTTTTTCGGGGGAGACGGAGATGCATCTGAAGGGCACCATGGCAGCGACATTGTTCGTTGCGTCGACGGCAGGCGCGGTTCATGCGCAGACGGTATCGGCGGGTGGTTATTCGCTGACCGTGATCGGCGACCTGGGCGGGCCGCGCGACATGCAGTACAACGGGAATGCCGTCAGCGCGGACGGCAAGACGATCATCGGCTCCTACTGGAGCGACGCGCAGCCCGGTAACTCGATGGCCTTCTCGTGGTCGGCCGCGACGGGCTGGCAGCGGCTGGCGGCGCCGGCGAACGCCTATGACTCGATGGCACAGACGGTGTCGGGCGACGGGCAGGTGATCGGCGGCTCGATCAGTGCGCGTCAGGTGGACAGCAGCAACCTCGATCGATGGGCGGTGCGATGGCCCGGCGACGGTCGTACACAGAAACTCGTTCCGGATACGGCGGGCCGGGACGCATCGGTCGAAGTCGCGAACCTCGCCGGCACGAGGATGACGGGCAGCTTCACGGCGAAAGGCGGCCGGAATGCACGGTTCATTTGGGACCAGCCGAGGGGTTTCCGCGAGTTGCCGCCGGGCGGCGACTATATCGTGCAGCTCCTGTCGATGACCTCGTCCGGGAATGCGGCAGCAGGGTTGGCCGGCAATGTCGATGGCGTGTATGGCACGCGTGCGCTCCTGTGGACCGAACGATTCGGCGAACGACTGTTGCCGACGATCAACGCGGGCGTGGCCAGAATGGATCTGGCCAGTGGTGTGACCGAAGACGAACGGACGATCGTCGGCTCGCTCGGCACCCTGGTAGTCACGCCGGACGGACAGCGGGTCGACTCGGAGGCCGTGCTGTGGACGAACGGCGGCGACAGCATTCAGCGGCTCGGTTTTCTCAACGGTGACGACAGCAGCTACGCGCAAGCGATCAGCACGGACGGGCGGGTCGTCATCGGTACATCGAGCAACGGGCAGACCGGTGCCGAGCGCGTCTTCGTGTGGACGCCGCAAAGCGGCATGCGCAGCCTCGTTGCGTTGCTCGAAGCGGCCGGCCTGTCGGTCGGCACGCTGAACCTGGCCAACGTGATCGGCGTGAGCCCCGACGGGCAGACCATCACGGGGCAGGGTTATCGCGACGGCGATCCCGACTATCGGCCGCAGTTCTGGCAAGTGCACATCGATGCGGCGACCCTGCGCGCGTTGCAGCCGGCGAGCCCGGGCGCCGACGCATTGCGGGTGCGGGCTTCGTCGCGCAAGGCGGCGTCACGCATGCTGGTAGCGAAGCCGAACGCCGTGATGCAGCGAGGTGCCTGCCGCATGCCCGTCAGCCCGGCGCAGCTCGCGCGATGCCTGCCGCGGTTGCCGGCCACGCGCTAACGAGCGCAGCCGCACGCAGGTGAAGCGATGAAACAAGGCGCCGGTTTTCCGGCGCCTTGTTTCGTTTACCGCACCCAGCGACACATCCTGTGATGGTGATGGTCGAAGTGGCACACGCGGTGCGGATGCGCTTCGGCGATGGCCGGCACGAGCACGGCGGCGGCGAGCGCCGCGACGGCGAGCGATTTCAGTAGCGTTTTCATGTTGCAGTCCTGATCGTTGAAAAGTGAATCACGGGAAGCGGGAACGCCTTACCACTGCGGCCGCTGATCGTCGCGTCGGTCGTCGCGTCGGTCGTCCCGGCGGTCATCGCGCCGGTCATCCCGGCGGTCGTCATATCCGCGGGGATGCTGCGCTTCCCAGTCGCGGCGCTCCCAGTAGCGATTGCCGTCCCAGTAACGATCGCCATGCCAGCCGATCGTGACCTGAGCCGGACCGGCAGGATAGGCAACGCACCCGGTCAGCATCACGCTCGACAGCGCGCCAGCCATGACAGCGGACAACACGATGGATTTCATGGTTTTCTCCCTTGGAAACAGCCCCCCGATCGTACGAGCCCCCAAAATTTCACGTAGTAAGAAGTTGCTACCGCACATGACACGTGCAGGCGCGTTGTCAGACGCGTGAAAGGTCGTGTTGGTGGGTCGCAGGCCGGTCGCACCGTTCGGATGGGCCGATGACCACGTACCGAACCAGCCGCCGTGCGTCCCCTCCATCCGGGCAACGATTTCGTCAATTGTTCAGACAAATCCTGTCAACTGAAAGGGTCATTGGGTAATCGGATTGAGAATGATTTGCGTTTACGTTAAATTGCGCTATCTCGGAATTTGACGGAGCAGATCGATGGCGATGGCGGAAGTGCTCGACCGACCGGCGGCGGCAGCGGCGAACCCGTTCCTCGGCAGTCATCCCGACCGGCCGCCGCGTGCGCGCCGCGCCGCGGAGCCCCGTGCGCAGGGCGCATTGCTCGACGTGCTGATCTCGCATCGCGCGATGCTCGTGAACGTCGCGCGCGGCTTCGTCGGCTGCGCGAGCCGTGCCGAGGACGTCGTGCACGACGTGTTCGTGAAGCTCGTCGAATTCCCGAACCAGGATGCGGTGCGCCAGCCGGTCGCGTACGTGACGCGGATGGTGCGCAATGCGTCGATCGACGCGTGCCGCCGGCAAAATCTCGAGAACGTCTATCACACGGAAGAGGACGACGGCTTCGACGTGCCGTCGCCCGAGCCGACGCCGGAAGCCGCACTGCTGACGCGCGATACGCTGCGGCGCGTGTGGGCCGCGCTCGACGACCTGCCGGCGCGCAGCCGCGCGGCCTTCGAGATGGTGCGGCTGCGCGAGGAGACGCTGCAGACCGCGGCGCGCGCGCTGAACGTGTCGCAGACGCTCGTGCATTTCATGGTGCGCGACGCGGAGCGCCACTGCGCGGAATGCCTCGACGCATGCCATCGCGGTGTCGCGTGCCCGGTGTTCCTCGGCGGCCGCACGCGGCGCCGGTGAGCGCGGGTAAAAAAACGCGCCGGCCAATCGTCTATCAGACAGGAGCGGCCGAAACCGCCGCTTTGCCATCCGCTTTGCCACTTTCAACCGCCTCAGCGATTTCCGATCATGACGCAAGCCACGACGCCTTCCGCCGACACCGACGATCTCGTCTATACGGTCGTCAT
The DNA here is from genome assembly GCF_003294055.1 of Burkholderia reimsis. Classification (NCBI taxonomy): domain Bacteria; kingdom Pseudomonadati; phylum Pseudomonadota; class Betaproteobacteria; order Burkholderiales; family Burkholderiaceae; genus Burkholderia; species Burkholderia reimsis. The sequence goes on along the minus strand of NZ_QMFZ01000033.1, from coordinate 7,894 downwards.
CAATGACGAAGAACAGTATTCGATCTGGCCGACGTTCCGGCCCGTGCCGGCCGGCTGGCGCGAAGTGGGCGTGAGCGGCCCGAAAGCCGACTGCCTCGCGCACATCGAGACCGTCTGGACCGACATGCGCCCCGCAAGCCTGCGCCGCGCGATGGACGGCGAGCGCGCATCGCGCGCGTCGTGACCCGCCGCGCCGCGTGCGCGGCGCGCCACCTGAAGAGGACGTTGCATGACCCTGCTTTCGTTGCCGACGCTCGACGACCTGCGTATCGAGCCGGGGCTGCCCACCGTCGTGTCGCCGCGCGGCAGCGACGGGATGTCGATCGACGACGTCGCGCCGCTGGCGCGCGAGATCGCGGCCGACACGCTCGAACGGGCGGGCGGCGTGCTGTTCACGGGTTTTCACGTGCCGTCGATCGACGCGTTCCAGCAGTTCGCGGCGTCGTTCGGCGATCCGCTGATCGGCTATGAATACGCATCGACACCGCGCAGCCAGGTCGAGGGCGCCGTCTACACGTCGACCGAGTACCCGCCGCACCGCGCGATTCCGCTGCACAACGAGCAGTCGTATACGCGCGAATGGCCGTTGCGGATCTGGTTCCACTGCGCGCTCGCCGCGCCGAAGGGCGGGGCGACGCCGATCGCGGACAGCCGCGCGGTGTATCGCGCGCTCGATCCGGCGCTCGTCGCGCGTTTCGAAGAGCGCGAGCTGCTGTACGTGCGCAATTTCGGGCAGGGGCTCGACCTGCCGTGGCAGCAATCGTTCGGCACCGACGAACCGGCCGAGGTCGAACGGATGTGCGCGGCGCGCGGCATCGAATGCGCGTGGCGCACCGATGACGACGGCGAGCTGCTGCTGCGCACGCGCGAACGCTGCCAGGCCGTCGCGCGCCATCCGCGCACCGGCGACCGCGTGTGGTTCAACCAGGCGAACCTGTTTCACCTGTCGGCGCTCGACGACGACATGCAGGAAGCGCTCGTCGACGCGGTCGGGCTCGAGAACGTGCCGCGCAACGTGTATTACGGCGACGGCGAACCGCTCGAAGCCGACGCGCTCGCGGAGATCCGCGGCGTGCTCGACCAGCAGCGCATCGTGTTCCCGTGGCGCACGGGTGACGTGCTGATGCTCGACAACATGCTGACCGCGCATGCGCGCGACCCGTTCGAGGGGCCGCGCAAGGTCGTCGTCGCGATGGCGCAGAGTTATACGGTCCCGCGCGACCGAACGGAGGATTGATGACGCGTAGTACCGCCGCGCTTGCCGCGCGCGGGCTGTCGGTGGGATATCGCGACCATATCGTGATCGACGGGCTGGACCTGTCGATCGCGGCCGGCCGCGTAACCGCGCTGTGCGGACCGAACGGCTGCGGCAAGAGCACGCTGCTGCGTACGCTCGCGGGCTTGCAGCCCGCGCGTGCCGGCCATGTCGAAGTGAACGGGCAGCCGCTCGCGTCGTTTCGCCGTCGCGCGCTCGCGCGCGAGCTGACGATGCTCGCGCAGTTCAACCAGATTCCGTCGGGCCTGACGGTGCGCGAACTCGTCGCGTACGGGCGCTATGCATACGGCGGCTTCCTGCGCGGCCTGTCGCGGGCCGACCATGCGGCGATCGACGAGGCGCTCGACACGAGCGGCCTCGCCGGCGATGCGGAGCGCGACGTCGGCGCACTGTCGGGCGGCGAGCGCCAGCGCGCGTGGATCGCGATGGCGCTCGCCCAGCAGGCGCCGATCGTGCTGCTGGACGAACCGACGACCTATCTCGACATCCATCACCAGCTCGACATCCTCGATGCGCTGCGCACGCTGAACCGCACGCGCGGGCTGACGATCGTCTGGGTGCTGCACGACCTGAACCAGGCGGCCGCATACAGCGACGAAATCGTGCTGATGCGCGCGGGCCGCCTCGTCGCACAGGGCACGCCCGACGCGATGCTCGATCCGGCGCGGCTACGCGCGGCGTTCGGCGTCGAGATGCTGAAGCTCGCGCATCCGCAGACGGGCGCACCGATGTGCGTGCCGGCCTACGGGCCGACAACCGACGGCGCGCCGCAGGCGGCCGGTGTCTTCGACCGGGATCTCGCCGTATGACCACGTTCGCGATGCGCAAGCGCCTCGCGGCGGCGGGGCGGGGCACGACATCGGGCCGGGCCGGTGCGATCGCGATCGGCCTCGTCGCGCTGATCGCGGCACTGGCGGCGTTGCGCGTCGCCCCCGATCTGCGCGTGTGGTGGAGCGCGGTGCCCGGCAGCGATGCCGCTGCGCTCGCGCACGTGTTCCTGTTCGACCTCAACCTGCCGCGCGTCGCGGCCGCGCTCGTCGCGGGCGGCTGCCTCGGCATCGCGGGCGAGCTGTTCCAGTCGCTCACGCGCAATCCGCTCGCGTCGCCTGATTTGCTCGGCGTGACGGGCGGCGCCCAGCTCGGCCTGCTCGCGGCGATGCTCGTGCCGGCGCTGGCCGGCGTCGCGTCGGTGCCGCTGCTGTTCGTCTGCGGGCTGGCCGCGGCCGCGTGCGCGATCGTCGCGGCGGGCGGCTGGCGCGCGACGCCGTTGCGGCTCGTGCTCGCGGGCAGCGTGTGCATGCTGCTGTTCGCCGCGCTGTCGACGCTCGTGCTCGCGTTCTTCGAGCAGAACATCGCGGGCGCCGCGCTGTGGACCAACGGCAGCCTGTACCAGCCGGGCGCGACGGGCCTCGCGCTCGCCGCGCGCTGGCTCGTCGTGCCGCTGATCGCGTTGCCGTTCGTGATCCGGCCGCTGAATCCGCTCACGCTCGGCGACGACGCGGCGGCCGCGGCCGGCGTGCGCGTCGACGCGACGCGGCTCGCCGCGACGATCGTCGCGGTCGCGTTCACGAGCGTGGCCGTCAGTATCGCGGGCCCGCTGTCGTATGTCGGCCTCGTCGCCCCGAACCTGCTGCGCCAGGTGCGCGGCGCGCGCGCCGCGCGGCTCGGCGTGCTCGTGCCGCTGTCGGCGCTCGCGGGCGGGGCGCTCGTGCTCGTCACCGACAGCGCGGTGCTCGCGTCGGGGCTCGACGCGACGCTGTCGACCGGCGTCGCGATCGCGCTGGTCGGCACGCCGCTGATGCTGGCGATGATCCGGCGCGGCGCCGCGTGGTCGGGCGTGCTGCATGCGGATGCCGAACGCGCGGCGGGCAGCGGCTCGACGCGGCTCGTCGGCTGGCTCGAACGGCTCGGCTGGCCGCTGCGCACGGCGCTGTTCGTCGCGGCGGGCGTGCTGGCCGTGTTCGTCGGCGTGTCGGCCGGCCCCGAGTGGCTGTCGATCGCGCGCTGGTCCGCTGCGCTGTCCGGCCACGATGCGCTCGCGCGGATGCTGATCGACCTGCGCATGCCGCGGCTGCTGTGCGCGCTCCTCGCGGGCGCGCTGCTCGCAGTGAGCGGTGTCGCGATGCAAAGCGTCGTGCGCAATCCGCTCGCGGGCCCCGAAGTGCTCGGCGTCACGCAGGGTGCGGGGCTCGTCACGCTGTTCGCGTTGTCGACGTGGCCGCTGATGGGCCACGTAACGCTCGCGGCGGCCGCGCTGATCGGCGGCGGGCTGTCGCTCGCGATCACGCTCGCGCTGAATCACCGGCATCGCTATGCGCCGCTCGCGGTGGCGCTGACGGGCATCGTGATCGGCGCGCTGTGGACCACGCTCGCGCAATGGCTGATCACGCAGGAAAGCGTGCAGCCCGCGCGCTTCGTCGTGTGGCTCGTCGGCGGGACTTACGGCCGCAGCTGGGGCGAGGTGTCGATGCTGCTGCCGTGGTGCGTGCTCGCGGTGCCCGTGTTCGCATGGCTCGCGAAACCGCTCGACATGCTCGCGCTCGGCGACGATCAGGCGGCCGCGCTCGGCCTGCCGGTGGCCGTGCTGCGGCCGCTCGCGCTGACGATCGCGACGCTCGCCGCCTGTGCGGCCGTCGCGGCGGTCGGGCCGGTCGGCTTCATCGGGTTGATGGCGCCGCACGTCGCGACGATGCTCGGCGCGCGCCGGCACCGTACGCGGCTGTGGCTCGCGGCCGCGTGCGGCGCGCTGATCCTCGGTGTGGCGGATCTCGCGGCGCGCACGGTCGTCGCGCCGCGCGAAGTGCCGGCCGGCGTGCTGACCGCGCTGATCGGCGCGCCGTACCTGCTCGGGCTCCTGATCCTCGAGGGGCGCCGCGCCCGGCGCGCGGGGCGATGACGCCGCCGCTCGACGGCGCGCGCGCCACGCGTTTCTCGGCGTTCGCGCCCGAACCGTTCGCCGATCATCTCGACGTCGTCTGGCTCGGTTTGCCCGACGACGCGCACGCGCCGGGCCGCCTCGTAGTGCCGGTCAGTGCGTTGTCCGCGCACCGCGACATCGTGCTCGACGCGATGGTCCGCCATTACGGCGGCGATCCGGCGCAGCACGCGCGCGCGCTGATGTCGCAATGGAGCAAATACTATTTCGGCCGCGCGGCGCCGGCCGGCGTCGTCGCCGCGCTGACGCTCGGCCGGCCGCTCGACATGACACCCGAGCGCACGTTCGTCGCGCTCGACGACGGGATGCCCGCCGCGCTGTATTTCACGCACGATGCGCTCGGCGAACCCAGCGACGATCCGGCGCCACGCTATGCGGGGCTCGTCGCGCATCTCGGCGCGGTGATCGACCTGCTCGCGGCGATGGGGCGCGTCACGCCGCGCGTGCTGTGGAGCAACGCGGGCAACCTGCTCGACTATCTACTCGATACGTATCGTGCGCTGCCATGCGTGGCCGATCCGGTGCGCGACGCGGGCTGGCTGTTCGGTGCGACGTGCTTTGCGTGCGAACCGAATCCGTTGCGCATGCCCGTGCGCGATGCGGTGCCGCGTTCGGCGCTGCTGCCGACGCCGTTCCGCGCGCGACGCGTGTGCTGCCTGCGCTATGAAATTCCTGGAGAAACGCAACTGTGTGGAAGCTGCCCCCTGCTACTGACGATGGACGACGCGGCGCTGGCCGAGCAGGACGCGATCCGGTGACGGATGCCGGACGCCGGCACGCACTCGGCGCAATCGGCGCACTCGCGGCGCTCGGCGCCGCGTGTTGCGGCGCGCTGTCGGCCCCGTCCGGCGCCGTTGCCGCGGTCCTCGATGCACATCGCGCGCAGGGCGCGCGGGTGCCGGGTGCGCCGGGTTCGATATCGTTGGCCGGGAATCCCGTCGTGTCGCAGGCGAGCGCGACGATGCCGGTGCGGCCGCAGCGCGTGGTCGCGCTCGACTTCATGTTCGCGGAAAGCGTGATCGCGCTCGACCTCGTGCCGGTCGGGATGGCCGATACGGCGTTCTATCCGGGCTGGCTCGGTTATCAAAGCGACCGGCTCGCCAGCGTGACCGACATCGGTTCGCGCCAGGAGCCGGGCCTCGAGGCGATTGCGGCGGTCAAGCCCGATCTCATCATCGGCGTCGGCTTCCGTCATGCGCCGATTTTCGATGCGCTCGACCGGATCGCGCCGACGATCCTGTTCCAGTTCAGCCCGAACGTGTCGGACGGCGGCGTGCCGGTGACGCAGCTCGACTGGATGCGGCAGATCTTCCGGACGATCGGTGCGGTCACGGGGCGCGACGCGCGCGCGCAGGCGGTCGATGCGCAACTCGATGCGGGCATCGCGCGCAATGCGGCGCGGCTCGCGACGGCGGGCAGGAAAGGCGAGCGCATCGCGCTGCTGCAGGATCTCGGCTTGCCCGACCGCTACTGGGCCTATACGGGCAACAGCACGTCGGCGGGCCTCGCGCGGGCGCTCGGGCTCGACCCGTGGCCGAAGAAACCGACGCGGGAAGGCACGCTGTACGTGACGTCGGCCGATCTGCTCAGGCAGCGCGAGCTGGCCGTGCTGTTCGTGACCGCATCGGGCATGGACGTGCCGCTGTCCGCGAAACTCGATTCGCCGGTGTGGCGTTTCGTCCCCGCGATGAAGGAACGCCGGATCGCGCTGATCGAACGCAATATCTGGGGGTTCGGCGGGCCGATGTCGGCGCTGAAACTGGCCGACGTGATGACCGACACGATGCTGAAGCTGCCGGCCGTGCGTTGAGTGTGCGGCGGTCGATGCCGCCCGGGCGGGCAGCGTGTGGCGGTAGACCCGACTCGCGCTGAACGGCCGGAGTGTCGCGACGATCGCGCCGCACGCCACCCACATTTCCTTCTGAAACGAACTTCACCGGTGCGCTGCCATTGCAGCCCACCGGCGAATTTTTCATCGACTGCCGGATTACGCGCTCAGCGCGTCGACGCCATCCTGCGCACGTGACCGAGCGGGCATCGTGTCGCTGACGATGCGTCCGTTGTCGAGCTTCAACAAGCGGTCGGCGAGATCGAAGTAGCGATCGTCGTGCGTGATCACGATCACGGCCTTGCCGCGCGCACGCAGCTCGGGCAGCAGTTGTTCGTAGAACACGGCCTTGAACGACGGATCCTGGTCGGCCGCCCATTCGTCGAACAGGTAGAACGGCCGGTCCTCCAGGTACGCGACGACGAGGGCGAGCCGCTTGCGCTGCCCGGTCGACAGCGCGCGGGTCGAGAACGCGCCGTCGACCACCTTCACCTTGTGATCGAGCGCGAGCTTCGCGACGAGCGCGTTCGCACGTGCATCGGCCTGCGCGCGGGACGGATCGTCGGGGTCGACGATGCCGAGCAGCGCATCGAACAGGTGGAAATCGTTGAACACCGCGCTGAAGCGCTGCCGATAGGCGGCGCGCTCGCGCCAGCCGATCGGGCGGCCGTCGACCTCGATCGTGCCTTCCTCCGGTTCGTAAAGCCCCGTCAGCACCTTCGCGAGCGTCGTCTTGCCGCTGCCGTTGCCGCCGACGATGAACACGAGTTCGCCCGGCCTGATCGTCAGGTCGATCGGCCCGATGCTGAACATCCGTTCGTCGCGTTCGTGGAAGTACGCATGCGTGACGCCGCGCAATGTGACGGCGCCGGCGGGCGGCACGTCTCGTGCTTCGGACGCGGGCGGCACCGTGCGCAGCGCGCCGAATTCGGCCATCACGCCTTCGATCCGCGTCAGCGACACGCGTGCCGCGTTGACGGTCGGCAGGTTGTTCAAGAGCCCGTCGAGCGGCACGAGCATGAACAGGAACACGACGACGTACCCGGCGGCTGCGGCCGGATCGGCATGCACGCCGAGCTGCGGCCAGAACGACGCGACGCCGAGGAACGCATAGAACAGGAAGATGATCCAGCCGACGCCGACCGCGTACGCGCTGAACGCGCGGCGGCGGTGGTCGCGCACTTCGCCGATCGCGGCGCCGAGCTGGCCGTCGACGAACTGGCGTGCGCGTTCGTCGTGCAGCTTCAGCTCCTTCGCGCCGGAAAACAGCGAGCCGAGATAACCGAACAGGCGGTCCTGCGCCTGGCCGGCCGCTTCGAGCGACGCGATCGCGCGGCGGTCGCCGGTGTGATAGCCGAGCGAGCCGGCGACGATCGCGGCCAGCGCCAGCAGGCACACCGGCCACGACAGCCACGCGAGATAACCGAGGCAGCCGAACACGATCGAGCCGTGCATGACCAGGTTCGGCAGCGCGAAGAACAGCATCGACACGTTGGTCGCGTCGTCGGTCAGCACCGACTGCACGGGCGCCGCGCCGATCCGCTCGATGTCGCGCAGCTCGGCCGCGCCGACGCGCCGCGCGAGATGCACGCGCAGCCGCGCCATCGTGTCCTGCGACAGGCGCGCGAACAGCGTGCCCGACACGATCCGGGTGACGAGCGCGATCACCGCGCACAGCGCGAAGCGCCATGCGAGCGACGCGTCGGCCGCGCCCGGCTGCGACAGCGCGCGGTTCAGCGTGGCGACGAGCAGCACGCTCGCGACGCCGTTCAGCACGCACGCGGTGAGCGCCAGCGCGAGCGACGCGCGGCTTTCGCGCAGCAGCGCGAGGATCAGCCGCGCCGCGGGGCGGGCG
>NZ_QMFZ01000032.1:0-102128 GCF_003294055.1 Burkholderia reimsis | reverse complement strand
GATCAGGGCGGGCGGGTCCTGCAGGTCGGCATCGATCAGGATCACGGCGGTGCCGGCGGCTTCGTCGATGCCGGCGGTGAGCGCGGCCTCCTTGCCGAAGCGCCGGGTGAGATCGACGATCCGCACGCGCGGGTCGCCGGCCGCGACGTCGATCAGCCTGTCGAGCGTGTCGTCGCGGCTGCCGTCGTTCACGCAAACGATTTCGAAGCGCGTGGTGTCGATCGATTCGAGGATGGGAAGGGCGGTCGCGAAGAATGCCTCGATCGCTTCCGCCTCGTCGTGGAAGGGTACGACGAGCGATACCAACGGCTTTCGGGTGTGCCTGGACATATGTCCCCCCGTGAGATCCGGTCTGCGCCGCATTGTCTGGTCCTGATGTCGCCGAACTCCCGGAAACAGCTCCGGATCGGCGCAGTTTTGTGTGTTTTCTGTTTGTAATGTCCTGATTCGTTTGCCGTGAACGGCGGCGGCAAGCGGTCGGATCATTGTACGCACGAGTGACGCGGTCGTGACAACGTGCGCGGGTTTGCTCGGGGGAGGGATTTCAGCGATATGGCAGCGCGCTTCGGTGCCGTCGGGAACCGCAACCGCCGCAGATGCAACGGTTGGCATGTCGATTCGATAACGACGGTGACGGGTATGCAAGTCCGGGATCTGACAGGCGCGCCGCCGGACTACTGCGTCGCGATCGCACAGGGTCACAACGCCCTGCGCGCCGATGCGTCCGGGTGTACGTCGATTCGCGCGGCGGGCGCGGCGCTGGCTTCGTTCGTGCCGTCGACATCGTGGACGGACGGCGGCCCGATCGTCGAGCGGCTGCCGTTCGCCGCTTTCGAGCGCGAGGGCGGCCGTGGCGCATGGCGGGCCGTGCTGCACCGGGCCGTGCCGGCCGCGGGCGAGCGCTGCACGTTCAACCAGTCGGGGCCGACGCTGCGGGTCGCCGCGATGCGCACGCTCGTCGCCTCCACGGTCGGCGACGACGCGCCGGATCTCGACATGCCGCGGCCGCGCTGAACGCTGAACGCCGCCACGCGCGTCACCGTTCAGGCGGACACGTTGCGGATCGCGATCGAGGCGACGTCGACGCGCCGCGGCAGGATCGCGTCGGCCGCCGCGCGGTCGGCGACACGCTGCAGCACGTCGATGTCGGCACCGCTGAGGCTGCGCTGTGCGAGCGCGGCCCGGCGCGCGATGTCGGTGGCTGCGTCGGGCGGCAGGCGCGTGAGCGACGCATAGACGGTCGCGTAGTCGGCGGGATGCGCGAGCGCCCACTGGCCCGCGCGCGCGAGCCGCGCCAGCACGTCCGCGAGCGCCGCGCGCTTCGCGCGATCGTCGAGCGTTTCGACCGGCGACGTGAGGAACGCCAGCCCGGAATTGATGCCGCTGCCGTCACGGACGACGCGCGCGCCGCGTCGTACCGCATGCCCGTAGTACGGGTCGAACGTCGCCCAGATGCCGATCCGCTTCGCCTCGAACGCGGCGAACGCGTCGACGGGCAGCACGAAGCGCACGTCGACGTCACGCGGCGCGAGGCCGTGTTCGCGCAGCGCGCCGTACAGCTGGTACTGCGAAATGCTGCCGCGCGCGGACGACACCACGACGGTCTGTCCTTTCAGGTCGGCGACGGTGCGGACCGGCGAATCGGGCTGCACGACGATGCCGAGCGATGTCGCCGAGCCGACGCGCGTCGCGACGATCCGCAACGACGGATCGCCGAGCGCGGCCGTCAGCACGGGCAGGTCGCCGGCCGGCGCGAGATCGATCGCCCCCGCACGCTGCGCCTCGAACAGCGGCGCGGCACCCTGGAAGTTGGCCCAGCGGAACCGGTAAGGCGTGCCGTCGAGCACGCGCGCGGCTTCGGCGAGCGCGCGCAGGCCGCCGGCCTGGTCGCCGAGCACGAGCGTGACGCCCGACGGGTCGGCACCCGCCGCATGGGCGGGCAGTGCGACGCCGCCGGCGAGCGGCGCGGCGGCGAGGGCGGCAAGACGCAGCAGCACGCGGCGGCGCGCCGGGGCGGAGGTTGGGTTCATCGGCGGAGTGTCCTCGGTTACCCGCGCGCAGGTGGCGCGGTTGCCGGGCAGGTTACGGAATCGGTTTCCAGCCGACAAACATCGAATCGTGCAATGCATATTCGCGCCGCGGCGGCCGGCCCGGCCGCCGTTGCCGCTATCGCCGCCACCGCCGCCGTCGCCGCCATCGCCGCCATCGCCGCACGCGGGCGTTTCATGCGGCGTCTTGCGCGGCCGACGGAACCGTCCGCAGGAACGCGCGCACTGCCGGCGCCTTTTCGAAGCGCCGGTGCGCGAGCGCGAGTTCCGACGTGATCGGCTTGCCGGCGATCGGCCGGTACACGACACCCGGCAGCGACACGCAGCCGGCGAGCGCATCGGGAATCACCGCGACCCAGCCGTTCACGGACACGCATGCGAGCACCGCGAGCAAGCCGCCCGGACGGGCGGCGACCAGCGGCGCGAAGCGGCCGCGGCGCGCGACTTCGAGCGTGCCGCGCTCCTGTTCGGGCACCGCGAAGCGCGCGTCGGCGAGGTCGGCCGCGCGAACGGCGGCCATCGACGCGTAGCGCGACCCGGCCGGCACGGCCGCGACGAACACGTCGCGCTGCAGCGTGACGATCCGCAGGCCGCCGGGCAGCGGCAGCGGCGGGCGGACGTACGCGAGGTCGAGGCGGCCGGTGTCGAGCTGGTTCGCGACGTCGTCCATCGGTACTTCGCGCAGGTTCAGTTCGATGCGCGGGTGCGCGTCGCGGAACGCGCCGACCGTGCGCTGCAGCGTGCCTGAATAGACGGCCGACGACACGTAGCCGATCTCGATCCGGCCGAGTTCGCCGCGCTCGGCCAGCGCCGCGAGTTCGCGGCCGCGCTGCAGGTGTTCGACCGCGGCGCGCGCTTCGGCGAGATAGGCCTCGCCGGCCGCGCTCAGCGTGACCGCGCGGCGCGACCGGTGAAAGAGGCGCACGCCGAGCACGCGTTCGGCCTCCTGGATCTGCCGCGTGAGCGCGGGCGGCGCCATGTCGAGCGCCTCGGCCGCGCGGGCGAAGTGCAGGTGCTGCGCGACGCTCAGGAATGCGCGCACGTGACGGAATTCGAGCCGATCCATGATTGCAGTTTTCGTCAATAAAAAAGCGTCTGAGTGTCAATGACGGGCAATACCGGGCAAGCCTAGCATACGGTTCGTTCAACCTGTTCCGGAGTGTCCGATGTCCCAGTCTTCACCGGCGTCGCGCGCGGGCGCGGCTGCCGCCCAGCGCACGGGCAGCCGCATGCCCGCCGCCGCGACGCTCGCCGTCGCGTCCGCGACCTGCTCGCTGATCGTGCTCGACACGAACGTCGTCGCCGTGTCGCTGCCGAGCATCGCGCGCAGTTTCCACGCGAGCTTCGCCGATATCGAATGGGTCGTGAGCGCGTACATGACCGCGTTCGCCGCCTGCCTGCTGCCGGCCGGCGGGCTCGCCGACCGCTTCGGGCGCAAGCGGATGCTCGGCGCGGGGCTCGCGCTGTTCTTTCTCGCGTCGCTCGGCTGCGGCGTCGCGCCGTCGGCCGGCTGGCTGATCGCCGCGCGTGCGGTGAAGGGCGGCGGCGCCGCGCTGTTGCTGACGGCCGCGCTCGCCGTGATCGCGAACCGTTTTCCGGACGGGCGCGAACGGGCGCGTGCGTGGGCGATCTGGGGCATGTGCATGGGGATCGCGACGGCCGTCGCGCCGCTCGTCGGTGGCGCGATCACGCAATGGATCGGGTGGCGCTGGGTGTTCCTGCTGAACCTGCCCGTCTGCATGCTGCTCGCGGCCGGCGCGCGCGTCGCAATCGACGAGTCGCGCGATCCGCACGCGAAGCGTGTGGATGCGGCCGGCAGCCTGTTGTTCGGCGCGGCGCTCGCGTGCGCGATCGCGGCCCTGATCGGCGCGCCGTCGCACGGCTGGCTGTCGGCCGCGACGCTCGGCCGGCTCGCGCTCGCCGCCGCGCTGTTCGCGGCGTTCATCGGCGCGGAGCGCTGGCAGGCGCGGCCGATGATCGATCTCGCGCTGTTCCGCCAGCCGCGCTTCGTCGGCGCCGTGCTCGCGATGTTCGGTTATGCGGCGTGCGCGCAGGTGATGATGACGTTCCTGCCGCTGTACCTGCAGAACGCGTTCGGGATGTCGGCGATCGACGCGGGGCTCGGGATGCTGCCGTTCGCGTTCGCGATGATCGCCGGGCCGTCGCTCGGCGCGGCGCTGGCCGCGCGCGTGTCGTCCGGCGGCGTGCTGGCTGGCGGGCTCGCGCTGATCGGCGCGGGCAACCTCGCGACCGCGGCGCTGACGGCCGGCGGCGACTACCGGCTCGTCGCGATCGGCATGTTCGTGACGGGCTGCGGCGCGGGCATCATGAACGGCGACACGCAGAAGGCGATCATGGCGTGCGTGCCGTCGAACCGCACCGGCATGGCGTCGGGCATCAGCACGACGACGCGCTTCTCGGCGATCGTGACGGCCGTCGGCGTGCTCGGCGCGGTGCTGGCCGCGAGCACGCAGGCGCGGCTCGACCGGTTGCTGTCCGCCGCGCCCGGCCTGCGCGCGTTCGCCGATGCGCCGTTCATGTCGAGCCTGCTGGCCGGCGACCTGGCGCGGGCGCTCGAGCGTGTGCCGCCGTCGGCCGCCGGCGCGCTCGCGAAGGCGGCGCCCGTCGCGTTCGCGAGCGGGTTTGCCGACGCGCTGACGGTGAGCGGCGTGCTCGCGCTCGTCGTGGCCGTCGTTGCATGCAAGCTGCTTGCGCAACCGATGCGCGATGGTGCGTGAAGGTGCGTGACGGTGCGTGACGGTGCGTGACGGTGCGTGAAGGTGCGTGAAGGTGTGTGACGTATGGAGCGGCGCGTTGTCGCGCCTGTCGGTCGCGCCGGTCAATGCGACTTCGTCGCGTGACGGTGGATGCGAGCCGCATGGGCGACGCGCGGCGGGTGCGATGCACGGCAATGCGTCGCCTGCTTGCGGCGCGTGCGTCGAACCGGGTCGGGCGCAGCGGCCGTAGCGGGTGCTGCGGCCGTAGCGGGTGTATCGGCTGTATCGGCTGTATCGGATGTACCGGACATATCGGACATATCGGACATATCGGACATATCGGCCGCGGCCGGTACGCTGTTCCCTACGTCCGCAACAGCGCCCGCGGGAACCGCGGCAACCGCCGGCAGCATCGCCTCGGCGTCGAGCCACGCCCGTGTCGCTTCCGCGATCAGCCCGCGCAGCCAGCGCACGCCGTCCACGCACGCGCCCGATTCGTTCCACGTCATCCGGTACACGATGTCCGGCGGCTCCGCCGGCAGCGCGACGGCGGCGAGCGGCAGCAGCTTCGCGTAATGCCGCGCGAGCCGGTACGTGGTGGTCAGGAGCATGTCGGTGCGCACGAGCGCATGCGCGGCAAGTTCGAAGTGGGGCAGCGTGACGACGATCCGCCGCTGCAGGCCCACGCGTTCGAGCTGCCGGTCGATCGCGCCGGATGCCTCGAGCCACGACGGTGTCGGGCACAGCTGCGGCGCGTCGGCAAAATCGCCGGCCGTCATCGCGCCGTGCCGCGCGAGCGGATGCGTCGCGCGCATCAGGCATACGACGCGATCGTCGAACAGGTCGTCCTGCCGGAACCGCGACGAGCGCGCCGGGCGATTGTCGATCACGACGTCGAGTTCGCCGTCGGCCAGCGCGCGCTCGTCGTCGAAGCCGTCGCCGAGCGGATGGAACACGAGCTGCGCGTCCGGCGCGCGTTCGCGGAACAGCGCGACGAGCTTCGGCACGAACAGCACGTTCAGGTAGTCGGGGCAGCCGATCCGGTAGGTGCGCACCGACGTGCGCGCGTCGAACGTCGGCTGCTGGATGCGGATGAAGTCGATCACGCGCAGCGCGTTGCGCAGCGGTTCGATCAGCCGCGCGCCGAACTCGGTCGGCACCATCCCGTAGCGGCTGCGCACCAGCAACGGATCGCCGAGCAGCGTGCGCAGGCGCTTGAGCGCGGCGCTCGTCGCCGGCTGCGACATGTTCAGCCGCACGGCCGCGCGCGACACGGTGCGCTCGGTGAGCAGCACGAGCAGGATGCGCATCAGCCGCGCATCGAGCACGTCGAGCGCGCCCGCGGCGTCGGATGCGCGGCGGGGCAGTGCGTCCGGTTCTAGCGTGTCCCGCATGCCGATACGTCTCCCGGCGGCACGATGCCCGAGCGCGACGCGGCAGCCGGCCGGCGGCGCGTCATTTTGCGAAGGTGCCCGGCCAGCCGACGATCCGCTTCGGGCGCGGCGGTGCGTACGTGCGGATCTTCGACGTCTTCAGCTTCAGGCGCACCAGCGACTCGGCGAGCGCAACCGCGGCCGATACGCCGTCGACGACCGGCACGCCCGTGCATTCCTCGATCTGCCGGTCGAGGCCGGCCATCCCGCCGCAGCCGAGGCAGATCACTTCCGCGTGATCGTCCTTCACCGCGCGCTGCGCCTGGCCGACGATCGACTCGATCGCGCGCGCCGGGTTCTCCTCGAGTTCGAGCACCGCGAGGCCGCTTGCGCGCACCGACGCGCAGCGTGCGTCGAGTCCGGCGAGCTTCAGGCGATCCTCGATCAGCGGCACCGTGCGGTCGAGCGTCGTGACGACCGAGTAGCGATGGCCGAGCAGCATCGCGACGCTCGCGGCCGCTTCGGTGATGTCGACGACGGGCACCGTCAGCAGTTCCTGCAGGCCTTCGCGGCCGTGTTCGCCGTAGCCGGCCTGGATCACCGCGTCATACGGCTCGTCGTAGCTCAGCACGCGATCCATCACGGCGATCGCCGCGAGGTAGCTCTCGAAGTTGCCTTCGATCGACTCCGCGCCGAAGCGCGGCGTCAGCCCGACGATCTCCGTGCCCGGCGACGCGGCGGCCTGCGCCTGCGCGGCGATCGCGTCGGTGATCGACTCGGTCGTGTTGACGTTGACTACCAGGATCCTCATTGCCGACTCCGTATCCGTGTGTTCAGTGTTGCGCGCAGGCGACCGCGATGGGTTCGCCCGAGCGCTCCTCGTATTGCCGTTTGCGATCGGCCAGCAGCCAGTACACGCTGCCCGCGATGGCCGCGCCGAGCAGCCACGAGAACGGCGTCATCGCGCTGAAGGCGGGCACGACGGCGAGCGTGATCGAGATCAGCGCGGACGGCAGGAGCGCCGCAAGGGCCTTGCGGTTCACGCCGCGCGTGTAGAAGTAGGCGCCGGTCGGCGCTTCGGTATAGAGGTCGGGGACGTTCACGCGCTGCTTGCGCACGAGCCAGTAGTCGACCGTGATGATCCCGTACAGCGGGCCGAGCAGCGCGCCGAGGCCGGACAGGAAGTAGACGATCACGATCGGGCTGTTGTACAGGTTCCACGGCAGGATCAGCACGGCGACCGTCGCGCTGATCAGGCCCGCGCGGCGGAACGACAGGCGATGCGGCGCAAGGCTCGTCAGCACGAAGGCCGGCGCGACGAAGTTCGCCATGATGTTCACCGCGACCGTGACGATCAGGAACGCGAGGCAGCCGAGCACGAGGAACAGCTTGTTCGGCACCGTCGCGATGATTTCCGTCGGGCTGTGGATGATGTGGCCGTTCAGCTTGAACTGCGCGCCGGCGAGCACGAAGCTGATCGTCGCGAACACGAGGATGTTGACCGGCAGGCCCCAGAAGTTGCCGACCCGCACCGTCTTCGCGCTCGGCGACGAGCGCGCGAAATCGCAGAAGTTGAGCACCAGCGTGCCGTAGATCGCGAGCCACAGCGAGCCGCCCGCGAAGATCTCCGTCCACATCTTCAGGCCGGTCAGCGGCTTGCCGATCGACATCGCGAGATGGCCGCCCGTGCGGCTGAACATCCACGCGGCGAGCGACAGCGTCGTGACGAGGATCACCGGGCCGGCGAGCCCCTCGTACTTGCGGACCATTTCCATCCCGTACGTGAGGATGCCGATCTGCACGAGCCAGATCGCGACGAACGTGACCCAGCCGAGCGTCGACAGCCCGAAGATCGCGTCCTGGTCGAACGCGGCGAGGCCCGGCCAGATCGCGGTGAGCAGCACGCGCAGCACGACGGACGCGAGATAGGTCTGGATGCCGAACCATGCGATCGCGATCACCGCGCGGATCATCGCGGGCAGCAGCGCGCCGTAGATGCCGAAGCTCATCCGGCTGATCACCGGGAACGGCACGCCGGTCTTCTGGCCCATGTAGCCGGTGAGGTTCATGAAGGAGTACACGAGCACCGCGCCGATCGCGAGCGATGCGAGCATCTGCCAGCCCGACAGGCCGAGCGCGAACAGCCCGATCGCGAACGAGTAGTTCGCGATGTTGTGCACGTCGTTGGTCCACAGCGCAAAGATGCTGTAGCGGCCCCACGTCCGCCCCTCGGCCTTGGTGGGCGCGAGGTCGGCGTTGTACAGCCGCGGGCTCAGCGCGGGGTCGCGCGCGGCCGAATCGGTTCGATGCGATGCGTCGACCGCGCCGGGCACGATGCCCGGGCGGTGGGTGGCTTCCAGTTGCACGCCGTTGTCTCCTTCCATGTGCGGGGCGCGAAACCGGCAGCGCGTATACGCTGCGACGGCCCGGCCGCCGTGGACGTTATGTCTCGGATTTGTTCGCGAGTATGGGTGGCCGGCACGGTGATGGGAAATTAAATATTCGGCTGGGCGCCATTTGAAAAATGAATGCGAGGGATCGATGGTGAGGCACGGGGATTGCGCGCCGAAGGGTTCCATCCACCGACATCAGCGGAGGTGTCATGCAGCGATATTCCCTTCGTCACGTATCGCGAGCCGTCTTCGCCGGCATCCTGATCGCCGGCCTGGCGGCGGGTGCGGGTTGCCAGAAAAAGAGCGACACCGGTACCGGTGCGAGTTCGGACACCAGCGCCACCGGCGGCATGTCGCCGGCGCCGTCCACCGCGCCGTCGGGCACGCCGGGCAGCGGTGCGGCCGACAGCGGCACCACGGGCGGCGCGGCAAGCTTGCCGGGCGCGGCTTCCGCGCCGGCGGGCGCAAGCGGCGGCTGACCGGCATCGGCCGGGCGGCGCAAGGGGCGTACTCGGCTTGCGCCGGTTCGTCACCCGTGCGCTGCCGTGCGGCACGGGCATCGCAGGCCGCGCGTGCGTGCCGTACCTGCGCGTGAAAGATTTGCAAGGACCGTTGTAGCGATTCCCGGACCGGCGCCGGCATCACGCCGGCGCACGCCGTCCGGAACAGGAGGTGCGATGCAGAACGCGGAATCGAATCCAACCCCGCAACAGCAGCGGGAACAGATCGCGAAGAGTCCGGTGAAGACCCCGGCAGCCGGCGACATGCCCGACGCGGCGACCCAGGCCGCCGAGGTCGCCGAGGCGGGGAAGCGGCCGCTGACGCCGGAGGCGGTCGCGGCGAAAACGCCGACCGGCCTGCCGCCGATCGACGTCGGCGCGCATGCGGTCGACAGCGGCGATCCCGTGCGTCGCGCGGCCGGCCGGATCGTTACGCTCGACAACGCGAACATGGCGATGACCGACAACACGGTCGACGTCGACGGCAAGGGCATGGAGGCGCGCACCGGCGCGTCGGAACTGCAGGACAACGTGATCTACTCGAACGCGTCGCTCGACGATGCGGTCGAAACGCCCGACGAGGGGCTCGGCGGGATCGAGAGCCGGCCGGGCGGCAACATGCCGCAGATCGCGACGCGGCCGGGCTGGCGCGTGCGGCATGTCGGCGATGTCGACGTCGAGCACGGCGACGGTACGCGCGCCGAGCACGTGATCTGCCTCGAGCGGATCGACTGATACCGCCGCTGACACTGCCGCTGGTACCGCCGGATACCGGTACCCGGCGCGTGGCGGCCGGTGCACGCGCACCGGCCGCCACGATCGCCGCCGCCGTATTCGACCGTTACTGCGGCCCGAGTTCCTGCGCGGACGTATCGGCGTCGTTGCCTTGCGCAACCAGCACGTGGATATCGTTCGGCGTCACGTCGCCGACTCCGCCCGACGGAATCGTCAGCAGCAGCCAGTCGGCGTTGTTGTTGATGGTGACCGGCGCGGTCTTGAGGATCGGCGTCTTGCTGCCGGCCGTCGTGACGATCACCTGGTAGCTGCCGCCGTTCAGGTAGATCGAATCCTGCGTCGTGGCCGGCACCGCGTTCTGGTAGGCCGCGCCCGCGAGCGTCGGGCTTTGCGTCGTGATGTCGGTGCCGGGCGGGACGACGTACATGTCGATGTTCTGCGCGTTCGGCGACGCATTGAAGGTGCGCACGCGCGCCTTGTCCGACAGCAGGCCCTTGTCGTACGGATCGTCGATCACGGAGATCAGCGACGTCGTGCTCGGCAGCGCGATCGTCGTGTAGTGATGGCCGTTCGCCGCGCTGAACGATTGCGACGCGATGGTCGAGGTCGTGCCCGAGATGTCGTAGCTCGCGGTCTGCGTGCCCGAGTCGACGTCGTGATAGCGCGTCACGCCCTTGTACGCGACACCCGACTGGTCGACCTTGGCGTTCAGGTAGTAGTCGAGGTTCGGGCCGGCCGGCACCGCGTTGATGAAGCGCGCCTGCGGCTTCGAGATGCCGAGCTCGGTGCCGACGTCGTTGCCGTCGCCGCCACATGCCGCGAGCACGGAAACGATGGAGCACAGGGCCGCTATCGTTCGTATTGATTTCATGTTGTCCTCTCGTTCAGGGGAACCTGTTTGCGATGCGGGATCGCCCCGCGAAGGTCGCGTGGCGAGCAACGCCGGTTGCGGGAAGGATGTTGTCCGCCGGATCGGCGGGCGCGTGGGTGGCGCAAGCGATGTGCCTGTCTGACGACGGGGGCGCCGGGCGGCCGGGTGCGGGGCGGGGCCGGTCAGGTGTGAGAGAGAGGGCGCGCGCGGGTTGTAAAAAGGGCGGTGTCGCAGGGGCCGGGCGCGGGGACGCGTCGGCGCCGACCCGGCCGGCAGGGCTCGCCCCGGCCGTCGCGCCGCCCAGCGCGCCCGCAACGGCGTGCGGGCAGGGCGAAACTACCTGTCGGCCGAAGCAGGCCGCCGGCGAGGGCTGTAAATCTTGCCTGCACCCGTCATCGTTTAACCATTCGAAACAATGTGTTCACCGAAAGGGGCATGATCTCCGGCGATCGGGCAGGCATACTGTCGCCTATGTTGCTCAATGCACGTCGAAGTACGTGCGCTTGCCCCCCATGCCCACTCCAGTTTCCTTTCGAACCCTGCGATGGTTGACCGTCGCGGCTGTTGCATGCTTGCTCGCCGCGTGTTCGACCGCTTCCGACGTGACCGCGACGTCGAACCCGAACGTATTTACCGTGACGACGCGCACGGTCGGCGTATCGACGACGTGGGCCGACGCCCATACGAAGGCCGTCGATGAAGCCACCAACTACTGCACGCAGCGCGGCATGCGCGCCAGCCTGAAGCAGGAGGCGCTGACCAGCGGCAGCCGTGTCGGCGCGCGCTCCGAACTCGCGTTCGAGTGCCATCCGACCTTCGAGACGGCGTCGAATCCGCGCGGTTGAGCGACCGGCGGCGGCGTACGCCGCCGTCTGCGTTTTCCTTCCTTTTCCCCGATGCAAACCGACCCGCGAGGCCGTCCAGGCACATCGCGGGTCGGCGCACGTCCGGCGTCGGCTGCGGCGGTTACGCCGGCTGCGCCTCGTACAGCTTCACGCACGCGGAGAAGTCGAGCGTGCCGAGCCCCTGCTGGCTCATCGACTGATAGAGCTGCTGCGCGAGTGCGCCCATCCACACCGGCTGGTGCGCGCTCCGTGCCGCTTCGGTCGCGAGCCCGAGATCCTTCAGCATCAGGTTCGCCGCGAATCCGCCCGCGTAGCCGCGCGCGGCCGGCGCGGTGTCGCTCACGCCCGGATACGGGTTGTACGTGTCCGAGCTCCAGCAGCGGCCGGTCGACGTATTGATGATGCCGGCCAGCACGGACGGATCGATGCCGAGCGCGGCGCCGAGCGCCATCGCTTCCGAGACGCCCATCATCGAGATCCCGAGCAGCAGGTTGTTGCAGATCTTCGCGATCTGCCCGGTGCCCGTGCCGCCGCAATGCACGACGTTCTTGCCCATGTCGAGCAGCACGGGGCGGATGCGCTCGAACAGCGCGGCGTCCGCGCCGACCATGAAAGTCAGCGTGCCGGCCTGCGCGCCGCCGGTGCCGCCCGACACGGGGGCGTCGGCGAGCGGGAAGCCGCGCTGCGCGGCGGCGTCGGCCACTGCGCGCACGGTGCCGGGATCGATCGTGCTGCAGTCGATCAGCGTCGCGCCGTCGTGCGCGCCGGCCAGTACGCCGTCGTCGCCGAGATAGACCGCGCGCACGTGTTGCGCGGCCGGCAGCATCGTGATCACGACCGCGCCGCGCGCGGCTGCTTCGCGCGGCGAGCCGGCGGCGGTTGCGCCGGCGCGCACCGCGACGTCGACTGCGTGCGCGTCGAGGTCGAACACCGTCAGCGCGTGGCCGGCTTTCAGCAGGTTGGCGACCATGGGGCCGCCCATGTTGCCGAGTCCGATGAATGCAATTTCCATGTGCAGGCCCCCACTCAACGCAGCGCGATCGTCGTGTTCACGCCGCCGGCCGTCGCGTCGTCGTCGAACCAGCGCGCGGTGACCGTCTTCGTCTGCGTGTAGAACTGCACGACCTGCTTGCCGTACGGGCCGAGGTCGCCGAGCTTCGAGCCGCGCGAACCCGTGAAGCTGAAGTAGGGCACCGGCACCGGAATCGGGATGTTGATGCCGACCTGGCCGATGTCGATCTCGCTCTGGAACTTGCGTGCCGCTGCGCCGCTCTGCGTGAACAGCCCCACGCCGTTGCCCATCGGGTTGCGGTTGACGAGCGCGATCGCGTCGTCGAGCGTGTCGGCTTCGAGCACGACCACCACCGGCCCGAAGATTTCTTCCGTATAGATCGACATGTCGGTCGTCACACCCGAGAAGATCGTCGGGCCGACGAAGTTGCCCTGCTCGTAACCGGGCACCTTCACGTTGCGGCCGTCGAGTTCGAGCTTCGCGCCGGCCTTCACGCCCTCGTCGATCAGCGCGGTGATGCGCGCATGCGCGGCCTTCGACACGACCGGCCCGACATCGGTACCCGGTTCGTGGCCCGCGTTGACCTTCAGCGCCTTCGCTTTCTCGACGAGCTCGGGTAGCCAGTCGCGCGCCGTGCCGACCAGCACGACGACCGACGTCGCCATGCAGCGCTGGCCGGCCGCGCCGAAGCCCGCGCCGACGAGCGCGTTGATCGTCTGCTCGCGGTGCGCGTCGGGCAATACGACCGCGTGGTTCTTCGCGCCCATCATCGACTGCACGCGCTTGCCGTGCTGGCTGCCGAGGTTGTACACGTGCGTGCCGACGCGCGTCGAGCCGACGAACGAGATCGCCTTGATGTCCGGATGCGTGCAGAGGCGGTCGACCACCGTCTTGCCGCCGTGCACGACGTTCAGCACGCCCTGCGGCACGCCGGCCTCGATCGCGAGTTCGACGAGCTGCATCGTCGACAGCGGGTCCTGCTCCGACGGCTTCAGCACGAACGTGTTGCCGCAGACGATCGCCATCGGGAACATCCACAACGGGATCATCCCGGGGAAGTTGAACGGCGTGATGCCCGCGCACACGCCGATCGGCTGGCGCAGCGTATAGGTATCGACGCCGCCGGCCACGTTCTCCGCGAATTCGCCTTGCTGCAGCGTGCCGATCGAGCACGCGTGCTCGACGACTTCGAGGCCGCGGAAGATGTCGCCCTGCGCATCGGGCAGCGTCTTGCCCTGCTCGGCCGTCAGCGTGTGCGCGATCCGTTCGAGATTGCGGCGCACGAGATCCTGGAACTTCAGCATGATGCGCAGGCGCGCGCCGATCGGCGTCGTCTTCCACGTCTGGAACGCGCGCTGCGCGGACGCGATCGCGGCGTCGACCTCGTCGAGCGTCGCATACGGCACGCGGCCGATCACTTCCTGCGTCGCGGGGTTGACGATGTCGCCCCATTCGGCGCTTTGCGATTCGACGAACGTGCCGTCGATCAGCAGCTTGGCGGTGGGCAGGGCGAGGGTGGTCTGGGGAACTGCGGCGTTCATGGAACTCTCCGGGAAACGGGGTGATGACAAACAAGGCGGCCCGTATCCGCCGCCGCGCATGCGCGCACGGCGGACGGCAGGACGAACTGGAATCGATCGGATGCCGGCGGCGTGCTCACGCGCGCGCCGGCCGCATCAACGCGGTACACACGAGCGCGAACACGCCGAAGCCGACGAGGTAAGCGATCACGTAATGCGGCTGGCCGCCGCCGGCCTTGAGCAGCGACGTCGCGATCATCGGCGCGAAGCCGCCGCCGATCACGCCGGCCAGCTGCACCGACAGCGAGATGCCGCTGTAGCGGATCTCCGCCGGGAACTGCTGCGCGAACAGCAGCGATTCCGGCGCATAGAGAATCGGGAACACGACGCCGAGGCCGAGCACGATCGCCCACCATGCGGTCGACGTTTGCTGCGTGCCGAGCATCATGAAGAACGGCGCGGCGAACGCGCACATCAGCACGAGGCCGATCGCGAACATCCGGCGCTGGCCGATGCGGTCGCTGAGATGGCCGCACAGCGGCATCGTGACGAGCGACAGCGCGGCGCCGGCCGTGATCGCGTGCAGCATCTCGGCCTTCGGCAGATGCAGCTGCTGCGTCGCGTAGGCGAGCGCGAACGTGACGACCATGTAGAACCAGGTGTTCTCGGCGGCGCGTGCGCCGACGATCGTCAGCACCTCGCGCGGATGGCGGCGCAGCGCGGCCGTCACCGGCGACTTCTCGGCCTTGCCCTGGCGCTGCATCTTCTCGAAGTCGGGCGACTCGGGCACCTTCGCGCGGATGAACCAGCCGAGGCCGACGAGCGCGATGCTCGCGAGGAACGGCACGCGCCAGCCCCACGACAGCATGTCGGCTTCCGGCAGCGCGGCCACCGCGGCCATCGCGACCGACGACAGGATCAGGCCGAGCCCGACGCCCGTCTGCGGCAGGCTGCCGAACAGCCCCTTGCGGCCCTTCGGCGCGTGTTCGACGGCCATCAGCACCGCGCCGCCCCATTCGCCGCCCACTGCCATCCCCTGCAGGAACCGCATCCCGATCAGCAGCGCGGCGGCCCAGTAGCCGATGCTGTCGTACGACGGGATCAGCCCGATGATCATGCTCGGCACGCCCATCAGCAGCAGCGTGATCATCAGCATCGACTTGCGGCCGATGCGGTCGCCGAAGTGGCCGAACACGATGCCGCCCATCGGCCGCCCGATGAAGCCGACCGCGAACGTGCCGAACGCGGCGAGCGTGCCGACGACGGGGTCCAGCGACGGGAAGAAGATGCGGTTGAACACGAGCGCGGCCGCCGTGCCGTAGAGGAAGAAGTCGTACCACTCGATCGTGGTGCCGGCCATGCTGGCCCAGCCGGCCAGCAGGTGATGCTTCGCGGTGCGCTCGGGCGCAGGTGCCGCGACTGTCGCATGCTCATCGAGGGTGGATCGCGTCTGCATGGTGTCTCCGTGGTGGTGCCGCGGCTCGTGGTCCGCAGGTCACGGTCGAGTATAGTTATGCGCAGATTCATCATGTACCGATAAAGAAACCGGTTGGATGTGCATTTATGCATATCGACGGCCGGCCCGGAGACTCCAGCCCCTTTTTCCCTCGCCGATGCGACATGCCACCGAGCCGGTTTCCGGCAACCTGAACTGGGACGACCTGCGCTTTTTCCTCGAAGTCGCGCGCACGCAGCGGGCGAGCGGCGCCGCGAAGCGGCTGGGGGTCGACTACACGACCGTCGCGCGGCGCATCCGCGCGCTCGAGGCGGCGATGGGCACGCTGCTGTTCGACAAGTCGCGCTCCGGCGGCTTCACGCTGACGGCCGAAGGCCAGCGGCTCGTCGCGTATGCGGATGCGATGGAGACAACCGTGCAGTCCGCGTGCGACCAGGTCGCGAACACCGGCGAGGCGCTGTCGGGCCACGTGCGGATCGGGTCGACCGAGGGGTTCGGGTGCTTTTTCCTCGCGCCGCAGCTCGCGCAGTTTCGCGCCGAGCATCCGCACGTGACGGTCGACCTGCTGCCGGTGCCGCATTTCGTCAACCTGCCCAAGCGCGAGGCGGACCTCGCGATCACGCTCGAGCGGCCCGAGCGCGGGCCTTACGTGGTCACGAAGCTGTGCGATTACCAGTTGCGGCTCTACGCGACGCGCGACTATCTCGCGAACCATCCACCGATCACCTGTACCGACGATCTCGCGGAGCACGCGTTCATCAGCTACGTCGACGATCTCGCGTTCAGCAACGAGCTGCTGTACCTCGACCGGGCGGTGCCGGGCGCGACGGCCGGGCTGCGCACGACGAGCGTGATCGCGCAGTATTTCGCGGCGCTGCAGGGCGGCGGGCTCGCGATCCTGCCGTGCTTCATGGCGGCCACGCAGCCGGCGCTGGTGCCCGTGCTGCCGGACGACGTGGTCGTTACGCGTTGCTTCTGGCTGACGTGCCGCGAGGATCTGCGCAAGCTGCGGCGCGTGACCGCGCTGTGGGATTACCTGCGCGCGGCGGCGGACGCGAATCGCGCGCTGCTGTCGGGCGAATCGGGGGCGCTGAGATTCGTCGGCGAGCCGGCCTGACGGGATGGCGGGCGGGGCGGTGACGAACGAGTTGATCTGAATTGAAAGAATGGCCGACGAAGATCCGGCCGCTTATCGGGGGAAATGCAGATGGCGTTGACGCAGGCGGGCAAGGTGTTCGTGGTCTGTGTGGCGGTATTCGGCGTGGCCGCATACTGGCTCGCGTCGCGCGTGGTGCGCCGACAGACCGGCGGCAAGCGCGGGGCGGGCGGCGCGGTCGCCTTCTGGTGGCTCGTGTGCTTTTGCCTGGTGTCGCTGCTTTTCCCGTTCGCGTACTGGATCGGCGACGAACTCTACGCATTGGCGGTGTTGCCGAAATACGAGGCGACCGTCGTGTCCTACCAGTCCGAGTGGGACACCTGCGAGCGACGCGACAGCAGCGGGCGCACCGACCGATATCGGTGCATCAAGTACACGTCGATCCTGGAAGCCGTGATGCCGGATGGCGAGCGGGTCGTGCTGCCGGGCAACATTCGATCCGGCGGCGTGCCGGAGATCGGCGAGAAGATCGATGTCGTGTTGCCGGCCGGGGCCAACCAGCTGCATGAACGCAGTGTGCGCAGTGTCGGCCTGCTGGCCGGCGGCGCGCTGATGGTCGCGATCATCGGGTATTTCGTGTACCTGATCGCGGCGTATGGTGCGGGGAAGAACATCGACGGTGCGGCCCGATTCGGCGTGGCCGCGGTGATGAACGCGCTCGTGCCGCTCGGTGCGCTGCTGATGGAAATCGGGTTCCTGAGCGTGCCGTACCGCTACTGGGTGCGGGGGAATCCCGAACAGTGGCCGGTGTGGGTGCTGGCGCTTGGCGTGCTGTTCGCGCTGGCGCTGCTGCCGTTGCTGCTCATCTACGCGCGAACCGCGTGGCGGGCGGTCGTGAAGTGACGAATGCGGCGGGGCGGTTGTGTCATCATGCCCGCACCGGCAACCGCCAGGAGACGGTCGTGGAAATTCATTCGCAGTGGACGTTCGATTGCCGGCCCGAGCATGTCTGGCCGCATTTCCTCCATGCCCGGATGGACGACACGCGGCCGTTGCTGTTCCGCCTCGGCGTGCCGAAGCCGGTCAGCTGCCGCGTGCTCGAAGGCGTGCCGGCCGTCGGCAACACGCGGCAGTGCACGACCGATCGCGGCACCATCGATCAGCGCATCCTGGTCCTCGACGAGCATCGCCGGCTGCGTTACCGGATGGTGGCGTCGACGGTGTGGTGTCGCGACTGGGTCGGCCTGCTTGAGGACGAATTCACGCTGACACCAGTCGAAGGCGGCAGGACGCGCGTCGAACGGCGCACCGTGTTCAGCGCGCGTGGCCTCTTCAGGCCGGTTCGGCAGATCGGGTTGTGGCTCGCGTTGCAGCAGGCGCACCGGTATGCGGCCCGCAACTGGCGGCGTCTCGCGATGGCGGCGCAGGGGCGGGCGGGTGCGATGGAGGCGGTGCGCTAGGGCTTGGGCGCGGGCGCGTAATAGATTTGCCCGACATCCGTGTCGCGCACCTCGCCGTTGCGTTCGGCCTCCGTGCGCGTAGCCAGGAAATCGACCGTGCACAGATCCGGGCGGCCCAGCGCCTTCAGGATGCCCGACGTGCGCCACGCCGGCAGCCAGTCGGCCCACGACAACCGCACGCCCAGGAGCAGCGCGAGCATGACGCCGATCGCGGCCGGCCCGCCCAGCAGCATCGCCAGGTCGACACCCAGGTCGGAAAAGCCGTCGTCGCCGGTCCAGAGCAGCAGGATCATGATCGGGACGACAAAGCAGTTCATGCCGATGAACATCCATTTCCACGCCAGCCAGAGGTTGTGCGTCAGGCCGGCCAGCCCTGTGTCGCTGCACGTGTGATCCATGACCGTGCGGCGCCGGTCCGGCGACGACAGCGCGAACAGGCGGCCACGGCGATCGACCACGGCAACCACGTCGTCGCCGACGTCGAAGGACTGCCCGCCGAGGAACCCGCGGTACGACTCGCCACCGATTTCGATTTCGACCGGTAGCTTCGCGAACAGGATCTTGCCGTTCTTCCCCACGGTCACGAACGCGTTTGCCGACGCGAAGGTCCTGGTTTCGCGCAGGTTCGCGTACGACCACGTCGCCGGATGCTCGACCTTGTCGGCCGCGGCGTTCAACTCGGCCAGGACGAGATCCTCGTCGGCTTGCTGGAACACCAGGGCATTGGCCGCGGCCCCGTTGCCGGTGAGTGCCGCGAGGATCGGCACCACGGTGTGCGTGAACCAGTAGCCGAGCGACTTCTTGCGGGCTTCGGGGCCGACGGGCGGCACCTGACGGCTTCCGGCACTGCCCTGGTCGGGGCGCTCGAGAAAGCGCATCGCGGTCAGTTTGCCTTCGACAAGACGCAGGGGTGACGACATGAGGGCAGGCGGCTGCAATGGGACAAGGTTTGCGGAGTCTACCAGTCGTCTGTCGGCGCGTTTGTCCTGCTTGACGCGCCGTTCCACCGGCGCCGCATCGCGGCCGCCAGTGCCACGCTCGCGCGCCCCGACCCGGAGGCCTTCAACCCGGGCAGCCCAGCCGGTCCGCGAGTTCGTTCAGGTCCTTGACGTCGAAATCCCACTGATCGGCGGCTCGCAGGTCGGTCGTCTGGCCGGGCCCGTGTTCGGTCGGCCGCAGCACGAACGCGGTCGACAGCCCCTGTCGGCGTGCGGCCGCGAGATCGCCGTTGTGCGCGGCGACCAGGCATAGCTCGGCCGGCTCGATGCCGAGAATCTCGACGGTATCGCTGTACACCTGCGGCGACGGCTTGTACGCGCGCACGACTTCCGCGCCGAGGATCGCATCCCACGGCAGCCCCGCGCGTTTCGCGACGTCGACCATCAGCCGGATGTTGCCGTTCGACAGCGGCGCGATGATGAAGCGTCGCTTCAGCCGCTGCAGCGCCGCGACGGCATCGGGCCACGGGTCGAGGCTGTGCCACGCGAGGTTGAGTGCGTCGATGTCGGCGTCGGGCACGTCGACGATTCCGTAGCGGTCGAGCGTGCGGACGAGGTTCTCGCGGTGCAGGACGTCGAGCCGCACGTAGCGGCGGCGCCCGCTGCGGATTTCTTCCATCGACGGCGAATATTCGGCCCGCCACGCATCGGCGAATTCGAGCGGGTCGAGTGCGGGTGCATGGCGATCGAGGAACGCGGCGGCGCCGCGTGCGACGCCGCTTCTCCAGTCGACGATCGTTCCGAAGACATCGAAAACGAGCGCCTTGATTTCGGCAGGGTTCGTCATGGTGATCCTGTGAAGGTCAATCGATGAGGGTGCACATCGCGGTGCCGCGCGCGATGCGCGGCGCCGGAGCCATCGACATTGAATCACGGATACGAAAACGCGGCCTGCCGGGCCCGATGCAGTCGGCCGCGCCGGAACGGAGAAGCAGGGCAGCGGCGCGCGCCGACGGCCGAGCGCGGCACCCGGAGCATGGCGGTCACGGCCGCGACCAACGTATCGAAGGCGATCACGCGCACGGATCCCGGCGCGGACGATCGAACGCGAACGGAGTCGGGGCGCCGCCGCAAGCTGACGAATGGCTTTCGATCGCGGCCCGCATGGCGCATGGCCTTGCCCGGAGCGGTCGCGCCGCGCGCAGGTCTTCCGGCGGACCGACTGCCGGCCGCACATGCCGCATCGACCGCGTGTAACCCCTGATGCGCATGGACGCCCGGGTTGCCACGGATTGGTGTTAAATGTATTTCGGCACGCGTTGGCACCGCGTGCAATACGGGGCGCACCGGGCATCGGCGTATACCCGGAGCGAAAAACGGCACGAAGGATCGAAAACGAATCGGGCGCATCAGACCCGATCGGACAGACGGCAGGATTCATCTTGAATACCGAACCGCAAAGTTCTCGTTACAGTCTCGGGCTCGCGGCGGAAGTGCTCGCGTCCGAGCAAAGCGTGCTGAGGCTGATCACGCGCAACACACCGCTGCCGGAGCTGCTCGTCGAAGTCTGCCGGCGCGCCGAGGCTTTGCTCGGCGACGGTGCGTCGTGCACGATCCTGCTGCTCGATATCGACGGCGTGCACGTGCACGTCGGCGCCGCGCCGTCGCTGCCCGGACAGTACAGCGCGGCGATCGAAGGCGCGTCGATCGGGCCGGTGGCCGGCTCGTGCGGCACGGCGATGTACCTGCGCCGGATGGTCGTCGTTGAAGATATCGAAACCGATCCCCTGTGGGCCGACTATCGTGCGGTTGCGCTGCCGCTGGGCCTGCGCGCGTGCTGGTCGGTGCCGTTCCTCGACGACGCGGGCGCCGTGCTGGGCGCGTTCGCCGTCTATCACCGCATGCCGCGCCGGCCGGGCGATGAGGAAACCGAACTGCTGCGCGACATCGGCAACAGCGTCGGCCTCGCGGTGCACCAGGACCGGATCGCGCGACAGCTCGCGCGCAGCGAGGAACATCACCGGCTCGTGGTGAACAGCCTGAACGAAGGGATCCTCGTCGTGTCGCGCGATGGCGTGGTGGTCGCGAGCAACCCGAGTGCGAACCGGATGATGCGCGTGAAGGGCGACCTCGTCGGCCGCAGGCTGTCGACGGTGATCCTGCGCAAGCTGCGCGAGGACGGCACGCCGATCGCGCCCGACGACTGGCCGAGCCGGCGCGCGCTCGAAACGGCCACGCCGATGCTCGACTACACGGTCGGTTTCGGCCTGGCGGACGGCGACACCATCTGGGTGCGCGGCAACGCGGTGCCGATCGTGAAGCCGGGCGAAACGCAGGCCGACTCGGTGCTCGTTTCATTCAACGACATCGGCCCCGTGCGCGAAGCGCAGCAGCAGCTGCGCTACCTGGCGACGCGCGATGCGCTGACGGGCCTCTACAACCGCCGCTGGCTCGGCGACCGCATGCGCGAGCTGTTCGGCGGCCACGATGCGGCGGGCGGGCCCGCGCGCGTCGCGATCCTGTTCATCGATCTCGTCGGCTTCAAGAAGGTCAACGACACGGCCGGCCACGACGCGGGCGACGCGCTGCTGCGCAGCGTCGCGGCGCGGCTCGCGGCATGCGGAGGCGGGCAGCATGCGCTCACGCGCGTCGGCGGCGACGAGTTCGTGATCCTCGTCGACGACTGCGACGATCCCGACCGGCTCGCGGTGCTCGCGCGCGAGGTGATCGACGCGATCGCGAAGCCGTTCGCGATCGCGAACAACGAATACTGGCTCGGCGTGTCGATCGGGATCAGCGTCGCGCCGCGTGACGGCGACGATGCCGTCACGTTGATGCGCAATGCCGATTCCGCGATGTACGACGCGAAGCAGCGCGGCCGCAACCACTTCACGTTCTTCACCGCGCAGCTCAACCTGCGGCTGCAGCGCCGCTTCGCGATCGAGCAGTCGCTGCGGCGCGCGCTCGCGTCGGACATGCTGCGGCTCGCGTATCAGCCCGTCGTCGACGCGCGCAGCGGCCGCACCGTCGGCGCCGAGGCGCTGCTGCGCTGGACGAGCCCCGAGCTCGGGCCGATGTCGCCGGCGGAGTTCATTCCGGTCGCGGAAGATACGGGGCAGATCGTCGCGATCGGCCAGTGGGTGCTCGAAACCGCGTGCCGGCAGGCGGCCGAATGGCGCCGCACGATCGCGCCCGACCTGGTGCTGGCCGTCAACCTGTCGCCGCGGCAGTTTCACGAAGGCCTCGTCGAGTCGGTCGATCGCTGCCTCGCGCAGACGCGGCTCGATCCGTCCGCGCTCGAGCTCGAGATTACAGAAGGACTGCTGATGAACGACACGGACACCGTGCTGCCGATGCTCGAGGCGCTCACGGACATGAACGTGCGCATCTCGGTCGACGATTTCGGCACCGGCTATTCGTCGCTCGCGTACCTGAAGCGCTTTCCGCTGCACAACCTGAAGGTCGACCGCTCGTTCGTGTCTGGCGTGCCCGATCATCACGATTCGGTGGCGATCACGCAGGCCGTCGTCGCGATGGCGCATTCGCTCGGGATGAAGGTCACGGCCGAAGGGGTCGAGACGCAGGCGCAGTCGCGGTTCCTGCAGCAGATCGGCTGCGACATGCAGCAGGGCTACCTGTTCAGCCGCCCGCTCGACCCGAGCGACTACGCGCGCCGGTTCGGCGCGGCGTGAGCGAGGCGCCGAACCGGCGTTCAGCGTTCAGCGTTCAGTCGGCGCGCGGCGCACCGAAGCCGCCGGAGACGGGCGGGGTCGGCGTCGCGTCGATCTCGACGCGGTTCTTGCCCTCGTGCTTCGCGCGATAGAGCGCGCGGTCGGCCGCTTCGATCAGCACGGTCGTCGGCAGGCCGGGCGTCGGCACGATGGTCGCGCCGCCGATGCTGATCGTCACGGTGTTGCCCGTCGACGAATGCGCATGCCGTAGCCGCAGCGCCTCGATCGCGAGGCGGATCTTCTCGCCGAGCAGCCGCGCGGCACCCGGCGACGTGGCCGGCATCACGACCGCGAATTCCTCGCCGCCGAAACGCGCGGCGAGATCCCCCGACTGGCCGAGACAGCGCTCGATGGTCGACGCGATCTGCTTGAGCACGCTGTCGCCCGACACGTGGCCGTACGTGTCGTTGTACAGCTTGAAATTGTCGACGTCGATCATCAGCAGCGACAGCTCGCTGCGCTCGCGCGTGCCGCGCCGCCATTCGGCGGCGAGGTATTCGTCGAGATAGCGCCGGTTCGACAGCCCGGTGAGGCCGTCCGAATGCGTGAGGCGCCGCAGCTCGAGATTGGCTTCGAGCAACTGCTGCTGCGATTGCCGCAGCGCGCGATAGGCCTCGTCGCGCTGCAGCAGGTTCATGTACGAGCGCGAGTGGTAGCGCACGCGCGCGACGAGCTCGATGCGGTCGGGCAGCTTCACGAGGTAGTCGTTCGCGCCGGCCGCGAAGGCGGCGCTCTTGATCACGGGCTCTTCCTGCGTCGACAGCACGATGATCGGCACGTCGCGCGTCGCCGGATTCGTCCGGTACGCCTTCACGAGGCTCAGCCCGTCGGTGCCGGGCATCACGAGGTCCTGCAGGATCACGGTCGGCCGCGTCTCGATCGCGGTGGCCATCGCGTCGTCCGAACGCGGGCAATAGTGGAAATCGATGCCCTCCTCGTCGACGAGCGCGCGCCGCACGGCCTCCGCGACGATCGTCTGGTCGTCGACCAGCAGCACCATCGCCGGCACGTCGGCGGGCGGCACGTAGGGGCCGCCTGGCGGGCGAGTCGGGTCAATGGTCATGGTCGATGCGGGTTGTTGCGAAAGCAGGCATGGGTGTTGCGCGGGTTCATCGGGCTCAGATCCGCGCGAGCGCCGCCAGCTCGCCCGCGATGCGTCCGAGCGGCAGGATCGCGCGCGCCGCGCCGAGCGTCGCGGCCGCCTTCGGCATGCCGTAGACGGCGCTCGTCGCCTCGTCCTGCGCGATCGTATGGTAGCCCTTCATCCGCAGCGCCTTCAGGCCGATCGCGCCGTCGCGGCCCATCCCCGTGAGCAGCACGCCGATCACGCGGCCGGGCCAGTGCTCGGTCAGGCTGTTGAAGAACACGTCGACCGACGGGCGATACGGCGTGGCGGCCGGCTCGCGCGTGTATTCGAGCGTGCCGGCGCGCGTGATGCGCAGGTGGTCGTCGGTCGCGGCGAGCAGCGCGACGCCCGGCTGCGGGCGGTCGCCTTCGCGCGCGACGCGCACGGCGAGCGACGTCTGGCCGTCGAGCCATTGCGCCATGCCTTCGGCGAACGCGCGGTCGACGTGCTGCACGATCACGATCGGTGCGTTGAAATCGGCCGGCAGGCCGCCGAGGACCGACGCGAGCGCGCCGGGGCCGCCGGCCGATGCGCCGATCGCGATCAGCGGTCCGCCGCCGGTGCGCGGGGGCGTGCCGGCGAGGCGCGAGCCGCCGGGCGCGTCGAGCAGGCGGCCGATCTGGTCGATCTTCGCGAGCAGCAGCCGGGTCGTGTCGCCGGCCGAACCGTCGCCGAGCCGCGGCGTATCGACCGCGTCGAGCGCGCCGGCGCCCATCGCCTCGAACACGCGCCACGCATTCGCGCCGATGCAGCTCGTCACGATCAGGATCGCGCACGGTCGTTCGGATCGCATGATCCGCCGCGTCGCTTCGATCCCGTCGAATTTCGGCATGATCAGGTCCATCAGCACGACGTCGGGCGGCTGCGTGGCGCATAGTTCGACGGCTTGCGCGCCGTCGGTCGCGACCCACAGCACGCGGTGCTCGGGCCGTCGCGCGATCGCGCGGCGCATCGCCTCGACGGCAAGCGGGAGGTCGTTGACGATGCCGATGTTCACAAGCGGAATTCTCCGGTCGGTTCGTGATGCTGGAGGTGGGCCGGGTTCATGGAAGGAGGGGGCCTGTTCGGCGCCGCCGGACGGCATCGGCGGCCGGCCGGCACGGCATTCTTTTCGGTTGGCGACGCCCCGAATGCTGTCATGCGGCGCGGGCGGCGGCAATCGAAAAATTTGCGCATTGCGCCGATTCAGTGCGTTTCCTCTATGGCTGTGCGGCGGGCGGCGGAATCGGGCCATCCCGCGCGTGCGTGCACGGTCGTGCGGTTTCGGCATGGCAGGCCGCGGAAGCCGGCATGTTACCGTGGCGGCTTCGAAGAAAAAGACGGGGAGAATCCAGGATGGTCGTGCCCGACACCGTACTCGTCAGCCGCGACCCGTGGGCACCGATCGTGACCGAGCATGACGGCCGGCTGCTGTACCGGATCTACATCGAGAGCGGACACGCGTCGTTCCACCGCGATTTCCCGGTCGAACCCGACGCGGTGCGCGTGCTGCGCGACGACGCCGAGCGCTACTACTTCCTGTTCGCGGCGCTTCATCATCCATACCAGCTGAGCGCGACGAACCTGTCCGACGCGGAGCGCGAACGCTACTTCCGCACGATCCTGTTTGCCGGCTGCGACGAAGTCGAAGCCTTCATGACGGCACTCGACCGCGCCAGCAACGGCGCGGTCGCGAACCTGCTGAGGATCTTCACGCAGGCCGACTACCGGCAACTGCGCGCGGGCCGGTGGTTCGACATGGGCGCCGGGACGCCGGCCGCGTAGCGCCTGCGCGGGCCCGTGGTCCGCTTCGGCGGGCGCCGGAGGAAACCGGCCGCGCCGTCAATGGCTGCGCGCGTACCCCTGGATCAGCGCGCGCATCATGCCTTCGACCGTCGCGTCGAGCAGGTCGTCTTCCTGCTCGGCTTCCTCGACGAGCGCGGCATACGCGGTCGCGAGCGTCACGCGATCGACCTCATGGCGTTGCTCCATCAGCGTCACCATCCCGTCCTTCGCCAGATGAGCGGAGAACGCACGGCTGCCGATGGTCTGGAATACGTCAATCATGGCGGCTCTCCCGTCCGTTGCCGATGCTTTCCAGTGTAGTCGGCGCACTGGGGCTCCGCCACGCGCGGCGGCCCGTCGCACGCCGCCCTCCGGGGCGGCCACGCGCGTGCCGCGACCGGTGCGTCCGCGCCGGCCGGCCCGCCACCGATTCCTCGGATGAAACATCGCCGACACATGGCCCGGGCACGGTGTCCGCACACTTCAACGTTTACCCGAGGCAGCAAATTGTCGACTTTTTATCGATAAAGTCTCGTGCTAGATTGCGCCGTCACAGCCCGGTCCAAACCGGGCAGGCGGCGCGTTGCCGAGGCGCCGCGCGTCCGATACAAGGAGGAGCAATGCTGGTGCTGATTGGGGTGCCGATCGTCGTGATCGGTTTTGCGCTGCGCTTCAATGCGCTGCTGGTGGTCACGATCGCGGGGCTCGCGACGGGGCTGGCGGGCGGGCTGAATCTCGTCGACATCGTCAGCGCGTTCGGCAAGGCGTTCACCGAAAACCGCTACATGGGGCTCATCTGGCTGACGCTGCCGGTGATCGCGCTGCTCGAGCGCAACGGGCTCAAGGAGCAGGCGAAGCGGATGATCTCGCGTGTGCAGGCGGCCACCACCGGCCGCGTGCTGATGCTGTACTTCGTGCTGCGCCAGGCGACGGCCGCGCTCGGCCTCACGTCGCTCGGCGGCCATGCGCAGATGGTGCGTCCGCTGATCGCGCCGATGGCCGAGGCCGCCGCGGTCAACCGGCACGGCGAGCTGCCCGAAGCGGTGCGCCAGCAGATCCGCGCGCATGCGTCGGGCGTCGACAACGTCGCCGTGTTCTTCGGCGAGGACATCTTCATCGCGATCCAGTCGATCCTGCTGATCAAGGGCTTTCTCGAACAGAACGGGATTTCCATCGAACCGCTGCACCTGTCGGTATGGGCGATCCCGACCGCGATCGCCGCGCTGCTGATCCACTGCACGCGCCTCGCGCTGCTCGACCGCCGGCTCACGCGCGGCTTCGGCCTGGTGAAGCAGGAGGGCGCGCGATGATCGGCCTCGAATCGCTGTACACGCTCGCGGGGCTGATGTTCGCCGCGTTCGCGTGCTTCAACCTGACGGACCGCACGAACCTGCGCCGCGTCGTCAATTTCGCGTTCTGGGCGATCTACGCGGTCACGTTCCTGTTCGGCGCGCTGCTGCCGCACTTCGTGACGGGCTGCCTCGCGATCGCGCTCGCGGTGATCGCGGGCTCCGGCAAGCTCGGGCGCGGCAAGTCCGACGAAGCCGGCGAAGCGGCGGCCGTGCGCCGCGAGACGCTCGCGCAGCGCTTCGGCAACCGGCTGTTCCTGCCCGCGCTGCTGATTCCGGTCGTCACGCTGATCGGCACGTTCGCGTTGAAGGGGGTGCCGTTCGTCGACCAGAAGAGCGTGACGCTGATCTCGCTCGTGCTCGGCACGCTCGTCGCGTTCGTCGTCGCGCTCGCGATGCTGCGCGATTCGCCGGTGCATGCGGTGAGGGAGGCACGCCATACGATGGATGCGGTCGGCTGGGCCGCGATCCTGCCGCAGATGCTCGCGGCGCTCGGCGCGCTGTTCGCGGTCGCGGGTGTCGGCGGGGTGGTGTCGGGGCTCGTGAAGGAGTGGGTGCCGATCGATTCGCCGTTTGCGGTGGTCGCGGCCTATACGGTCGGCATGGCGCTGTTCACGATGATCATGGGCAACGGCTTCGCCGCGTTCCCCGTGATGACGGCCGGCATCGGCCTGCCGCTGATCGTCCACCAGTTCCACGGCAACCCGGCGATCGTCGGCGCGATCGGGATGCTGAGCGGCTTCTGCGGTACGCTGATGACGCCGATGGCCGCGAACTTCAACATCGTGCCGGCGGCGCTGCTCGAACTGAAGGACAAGAACGGCGTGATCAAGGCGCAGTGGCCGACCGCCGTGCTGCTGCTCGCCGTGAACACGTTGCTGATGTATGCGTTCGTATTCCGCTTCTGACTCGATGGACGAGATCCTCATGACCGACCGACTCACCCCCGAACTCGCGTCGAAGTTCGCGTCGCTCGCGCTCGCGCACCTGACCCGCGAATATCCGAACAAGCTCACGCATTCGCTCGCCGGCCCGCAAGATGTGCAGGGGCCGCGCGCGCTGCACCCGATCTTCTACGGCAGCTACGACTGGCACTCGTGCGTGCACGGCTACTGGCTCGTGCTGCGCGTGCTCGAACGCTACCCGGCGTTGCCGGAGGCCGAACGCATCGTCGCGATCGTCGATGCGCACTTCACCGATGCGAACGTCGCCGGCGAGCGGGCGTACCTCGCGCTGCCGCACAACAGCGGCTTCGAGCGGCCTTACGGCTGGGCGTGGCTGCTCGCGCTCGCCGCGCAGCTCGAGCGGCTCGCGCTGAGGGGCGCGCTGCCGCAGGCCGCGCGCTGGGCGAAGACGTTGGCACCGCTCACCGACCTGTTCGTGTCGCGCTTCGAGACCTTCCTGCCGAAAGCGACCTATCCGCTGCGCGTCGGCACGCACTTCAACACCGCGTTCGCGCTGGCGCTCACGCTCGACTTCGCGCGCGACACGCAGCGCGACGGGCTCGCGGCGCTGATCGTCGATACCGCGAAGCGCTGGCACCTGAACGACGTCGCGTGCCAGGCGTGGGAGCCGTCGGGCGACGAATTCCTGTCGCCCGCGCTGATGGAGGCCGAGCTGATGCGGCGCGTGCTGCCGGCCGCCGAATTCGACGGCTGGTTCGCGCGCTTCCTGCCCGATCTCGCGCGTGGCGAGCCGGCGACGCTGTTCGAGCCGGCGACGGTCAGCGATCGCAGCGACGGCAAGATCGCCCATCTCGACGGGCTGAACCTGAGCCGCGCGTGGTGCCAGCGCGCGCTCGCCGGCGCACTGCCGGAAGGCGACGCGCGGCGCGCGAAGCTGCTCGATGCGGCCGGCCGGCACCTCGCGAGCGCGCTCGCGCACGTGGCCGGCGACTACATGGGCGAGCACTGGCTCGCGACGTTCGCGTTGCTCGCGCTGGAGGCGTAGCGCGCGAAACCCCACGGGCGGCAAGGTCATCGGTGCGCGGCTATACTCGCCGCTCGGGCCGCCTCGTGCCATCCATGTTGCGCGAGGCGGCCATCCTTCCGTTCGCCGCTTCGCCATGGACAAGCTTATTTTCTACGTCGCCGCGATCCACGGGCTCGCGGGCCCGGTGTCGATCGTGTCGCATGCCACGTCGCACGACCGCTGGACCGACGACGACGTCGAGGTCACGCGCGACGAAACCGAATATCGCTTCGACAACGGCGCGATCGTGCGCCGCTCGGTCGAGCAGGACCGCGCGCCGTCCGACCTGCTGTGCGCCGAGTGCTGGATCGACTACGACGTGCTTCGCCATCCCGATGCGCAACCGATCGGCCCGACGCGGATCACGTTCGACAACGCGTGCCGCGAAACCTTCTGGCTGCGTTATCACCTCGCTTGAACGAACGACCGAGTAACCGCGCGCGGCCGCTTCAACCCGCCGGTGCGCCATCGGCCGCCTGCAGCAGCGGGGCGAGCCGCGTCGCCGCGTCGCGCATTTTCGGCACGTTCTCCAGCAAATCGTTGAGCGTCGCGCGCGCGGTCGGCGCATGCACGGCGAGCGCCGCAAGCACGCGGCCGCTCGCGGCATCCTTCACCGGCACCGCGACGGCCACCATCCCGCGCACGAATTCCTCGTTGTCGATGCCGACGCCGCGCGCGGCGAGCCGGTCGAGCTCGGCCGCGAGCAGTTGCGCATCGGTCAGCGTCCGGTAGGTCATCTTCTTCAGCGTGAGCCGCGCGAGCATCGCGTTGCGCTCCAGCGCATTCATCTGCGACAGGAACAGCTTGCCGCTCGCCGTGCAGTGCAGCGGCACGCGCATGCCGGGCCGCATCTCGAGCCGCAGCGGCTCGGTCGTCTCGACACGTTCGACGTACAGCACCGTGTCGCCGTCGAGCGCGGTGAGGTTGCAGGTTTCGCCGAGCACGTCGACGAGCGCGCGCAGCACCGAGCGGCAGCCGCGCGTGAAGGTGTTGTTCGACAGCGCCGCGAGCGCGAACTGCGCGGCGCGCGGGCCGAGCGCGATGCCGCGGTCGTGGCCGCGCGAGTCGGGCATGTGGATCACGTAGCCGCGCGCCTCCAGCGATTCGATCAGCCGCAGCAGCGTCGCCTTCGGGATATGCAGCCGCGCGGCGAGCTGCGACAGCGTGTACGGCTGGCCGGCCGACGCGAGCGCTTCGAGCACGGCGAGGGCGCGCAGCACGCGCGCGTCGTCGGCGGGCGCGCCGTCGGGCAGCGCGGGGGCAGGTTCGCGCATGTGTCTCCTCCGTCGGGATCGGCGTGCGTCCCGGGATGGTGTGTGTGCGATGGAAATGAAACGAATTGAACGGTTTTTGTACCACATTCGCCGCGTGGACAATAAATCGCCTTGTACGTGTTCCGTGTGCTCAATAAATTTGGACGAAACATACCGGATTTTTCAATACCCCGGAACGGAGACACGGAATGACACGCAGCTTCGACTATGTCGTGGTCGGCGCGGGATCGGCCGGTTGCGTCCTCGCCAACCGCCTGTCCGACGGCGGCCGCCATACGGTGTGCCTGCTGGAAGCCGGCCCCGCCGACCGCTATATGTGGATCCACGTGCCGATCGGCTACGGCAAGACGATGTTCCACCCCGTGTACAACTGGGGCTTCCACACCGATCCCGATCCGAACATGCACAACCGCCGCCTGTACTGGCCGCGCGGCCGCACGCTCGGCGGCTGCAGCTCGATCAACGGGCTGATCTACGTGCGCGGGCAGCAGCAGGACTACGATCACTGGGCGGCGCTCGGCAATCGCGGCTGGAGCTGGCGGGAGTGCCTGCCGTATTTCCGCAAGCTCGAACACAACACGCTCGGCGAAGGGCCCACGCGCGGCACCGGCGGCCCGCTGTGGGCTTCCGCGATCCGGCAGCGGCACGAACTGGTCGATGCGTTCGTCGCCGCGTCGAACCGGCTCGGCGTGCGCACCGTCGACGATTTCAACACGGGCGACCAGGAAGGCGTGGGCTACTACCAGCTCACCACGCGCAACGGGCTGCGCTGCTCGACCGCGGTGGCCTACCTGAAGCCCGCGCGCGGGCGGCCGAACCTGCATGTCGAAACCGATGCGCAGGCGCTGAAGGTGCTGTTCGACGGCACGCAGGCGTCCGGCGTGCGGTACGTCCGGCACGGCAAGGTTCACGACGTGCGTGCGCGGCGCGAGGTGATCCTCGCGGCCGGCGCGCTGCAGTCGCCGCAACTGCTGCAGGTGTCGGGCGTCGGGCCGGCCGCGCTGCTGGGCCGGCACGGGATTCCGGTCGTCGCCGATCGGGCGGGCGTCGGCGAGAACCTGCAGGATCATCTGCAGATTCGTCTGATCCATGAAGTGACGAAGCCGATCACGACCAACGACGAACTGCATTCGTGGGTCGGCCGCGCGAAGATGGGGCTGCAATGGGCGCTGTTCCGCGGCGGCCCGCTCGCGATCGGCATCAACCAGGGCGGGATGTTCTGCCGTGCGCTGCCGGACGAATCGGCGACGCCCGACATCCAGTTCCATTTCTCGACGCTGTCGGCGGATTCGGCGGGCGGAAGCGTGCATCCGTTTCCCGGCTGCACGTATTCGATCTGCCAGCTGCGGCCCGAATCGCGCGGCACCGTGCGAATTCGCACCGACGATGCGCGCGACGCGCCGTCGATCCAGCCGAACTATCTCGACACCGAGCGCGACCGCCGCACGACGGTGGCCGGCGTGCGCTTCGCGCGACGCGTCGCGGCCACCGAGCCGATGGCGTCGCTGATGAAGCGCGAGGTGCGGCCGGGCGCGGACGCGCAGACGGACGACGAGCTGCTCGAGTTCTGCCGGGAATACGGGCAGACGATCTTTCATCCGTCCGGTACGGCGAAAATGGGCGTCGCGAGCGATCCGCTCGCGGTCGTCGACGAGCGGCTGCGCGTGTACGGCACGCGCGGGCTGCGCGTGGTCGACTGCTCGATCATGCCGACCCTCGTATCGGGCAATACCAACGTGCCGATCGTGATGGTCGCCGAGAAGGCGTCCGACATGATCCTCGAGGACGCGCGCGCCGCCGATCGCGGCCGCAGCGTCGCGCCGGCCGCCGAGGCCGTCGCGTAGCGCCTCGCCACGCATCTCCCCGCGTGGCCCGTGCGCCTGCGCCCGGACGGCCGCCGCGCGTTCATCGATGCCCCCGCCGGTACGGCGCCGGGGCAGGTTGCGGCGCATCCTTACCTGGAGAAGCTCGCATGGCAATCGATTCCCGGGTCGTCCGACGCGTGGCCGCGGCCAGCGTGATCGGCGCGACCGTCGAGTGGTACGACTTTTTCCTGTACGGCGTCGTCGCCGGCATCGTGTTCGACAAGCAGTACTTTCCGGCCGGCGACGCGTTCGTGTCGACGATGCTCGCGTATGCGACGTTCGCGGTCGGCTTCGTCACGCGGCCGCTCGGCGGCTTGCTGTTCGGCCATCTCGGCGACCGCGTCGGGCGCAAGTCCGCGCTGATCCTGACGATGCTGATCATGGGCATGTCGACGGCCGGCGTCGCGTTCCTGCCGACCTACGCGCAGATCGGCATGTGGGCGCCGGTGCTGCTGCTGACGCTGCGCGTGCTGCAGGGCATCGGCCTCGGCGGCGAGTGGGGCGGCGCGGTGCTGATGGCGTACGAATATGCGCCGCCGCACCGGCGCGGGCTGTACGCGAGCCTGCCGCAGATCGGGCTCGCGATCGGGCTGTGCCTCGCGGCCGGCGTGGTCGCGGCGCTGTCGCGCGTGTTGCCGGACGCCGCGTTCCTCGCGTGGGGCTGGCGCGTGGCGTTCGCGGCGTCGCTGCTGCTCGTCGCGGTCGGCTTCTACATCCGCACGCGGGTGGCCGATACGCCCGAATTCGTCGCGCTCAAGCGCCAGCGGCGCGACACGAAGCTGCCGGTGGTCGAACTGCTCGGCAACTACCGGCAGGCGATCCTGCTCGGGATGGGCGCGCGCTATATCGACGGCGTGTTCTTCAACGTGTTCGCGGTGTTCTCGATCGGCTACATGACGCGTAACCTGTCGATCTCGCGCGGCGATGCGCTGCTCGGCGTGATGAGCGCGGCGGTCGTGATGTGCGGGTTCATCCCCGTGTTCGGCAGCCTGTCCGACCGGCTCGGCCGCGCACGCGTGTACCGGTGGGGCGCGACGCTGTGCGGGCTGTCGGTGCTGCCCGCGTTCTGGCTGCTGCAGACGCAATCGTCGAACCTGCTCGCCGTATGGCTCGCGCTGGTGATCCCGTTCGGGATCTTCTACGCGATGGCATACGGGCCGGAGGCCGCGCTGTTCGCGGAGCTGTTCGATGCGAACGTGCGGTACACGGGCATTTCGTTCGTCTACCAGGTGTCGGGCATCTTCGCGAGCGGCCTGACCCCGATCGTCGCGACCGCGTTG
Organism: Burkholderia reimsis; assembly: GCF_003294055.1. Taxonomy (NCBI): domain Bacteria; kingdom Pseudomonadati; phylum Pseudomonadota; class Betaproteobacteria; order Burkholderiales; family Burkholderiaceae; genus Burkholderia; species Burkholderia reimsis. The sequence goes on along the minus strand of NZ_QMFZ01000032.1, from coordinate 68,804 downwards.
CTGCGCGTGAACGGCGGTGCGCCGTGGCTCGTCGGGGTGTACGTGATGTTGTCTGCACTCCTGTCGATCGTGTCCGCGCGGGCGATCGAGAAGCGCGGAAGCGTGGCCGAGGTCGCGGTGCGCGCGATGTGACGGCGGGCGGGGCGGGCAGGTGGCGCGGGCGGGGCGCGGGGCCGTTTCGACAGGGCGGTCGTCTGTCGTCGATCATCGGTCGGCGTCGTGCGCGCGCCGGTGTCCGCGCCCGTACCCGCGCCGCTTGTCGATGCCGCCAGCCGCTCGTCCGATGCTGCGTGCCGTTCGGGCTCCAGATTGTCCCGGGGAGAGCCCGCGCCGCGACTGCCGCCGCCCGCCCGCGGTCGCCCGCCATTCCTCGCCATTCCCCGCCGTTCGACACCCTGACACGCTGGTCCAAGCGAATCCGGCCCACTGGCCCTACCTGCCAAAAAACGGCCTGCCTACACTTTCCTCGACAGATCGCCGCATTGAAGCATCTGCACACGATCGACCCGAAGAGAACGATCAGGAGACAGGCATGACCAACAGGCAGTCGGCAGCATTCGCCCGCCCGGCGAGCGTACGCCCCGCATCAGTCAGTCGAATCGCCTCGCGCGCCCGTTGCGGCGCGGCAGGCAAGCCCGCATCGGAGGTCTGACCATGTCGACCCCTTCCATCGAACGCACCGCGAGCGGCTTCGCCGGCGGCCGGTCGAACGATACGCGTTACGACCCGACCTACGATCCGCTCGTGTCGCCGGGGCCAGGTTGCGGCAAGCAGTACGCGCCGACCTACTGGGTCGCGACGGCCGGCAACCCGCCGCCCGACGACGGCCCCGTCACGTGCGATCTCGACGTCGACGTCGCGATCATCGGCGCGGGCTACACGGGCCTCGCGACCGCGCTGTGCCTCGCGCGGGACCATGGCATCAAGGCCGTCGTGCTCGAAGCCAACCGCACCAGCTGGGGCTGCAGCAGCCGCAACGGCGGGCAGGGGCAGAACGCGTCGGGCCGGCTGTCGCGCTCGCAGTGGATCGAGCGCTGGGGCAAGGACGTCGCGCTGAAGATGCACGACGAGATCCTCGAAGGCTTCGAACACTTCAAGTCGCTCGTGTCGGAAATCGACTGCGATCCGCAGCCGGGCGGCCATTTCCTGATCGCGCACCGTCCGCGCATCATGGCGAAGCTCGCGGCCGAGGCGAAGGTGTGGAAGGACGTGTTCGGCTACCCGTCCGAACTGCTGAGCGCGGAAACCTTCCGCCGTGAATTCATCAACGACCACGAGGCGGCCGGCGCGCTGCACGAGCCGGAAGGCATCGGCATCCATGCGCTGAAGCTCGCGTTCGGCTACCTGCGCCTCGCGCGCGAAGCCGGCGCGAAGGTGCATACGAGCAGCCCCGTGCTCGGCTTCGAGACGATCGACGGCGTGCACCACCTGCGCACGCCCGGCGGCGTCGTGCGGGCCCGCGCGGTCGGCATCGCGACCGGCGCATACACGGCGCAGACGCTGCATCCGTCGCTGCGCAGCAAGGTGATGCCGATCCTGTCGAATTCGATGGTCACGCGCCCGCTCACCGACGCGGAAATCGACGCGTGCAATTTCCGCACGACGCAGGTGCTGACCGATACGCGTACGCTGCGCTTCTACTACCGTTTCCTGCCCGATCGCCGTCTGCAGATCGGCAGCCGCAGCGCGATCACCGGCGACGATGCACCGAACCCGCGCCATGTCGAATTGCTGAAGGAAGGGATGGCGCGCAAGTTTCCCGCGCTGCGCGGCGTGCAGATCGATTATTCGTGGTGGGGCTGGGTCGACGTGAGCCACGACATGATGCCGCGCGTGTGCCAGCCCGACCCGCGCCAGTCGGTGTACTACGCGCTCGGCTACGGCGGCAACGGCGTGTCGTATTCGCAGCAGGCCGGCCGCCGGCTCGCCGAGCAGATCGCGGGGAAGGGCGCACGCCAGACGCTGCCAATCTTCACGTCGCCGCTGCCCGGCCACCCGTTCGCGCCGTTCCGGCGCATCGGGCAGCGGATGCTCTACCTGTCGTACTTCAGGAACGACGAAAAGCCCTGAAAAAGCTCTGAACGCAGTGCACATCGCCCGGTGTGACGCAACGCGCGCCGGGCCGTCCAACACAAGAAAAGCAACAGAAATCCGTGCGGCCGGGGCTGCAGGCGCCCCTGCACGCGCCGTCGCCGGCGGCGCCCGTGTTCACCCGACGGTGGCGCGGGCGGCGTCCGGACAACTGGATATGGAGAAGACATGCAACCCTCGATGAACCAGAGTGACCTGAAGTGTGGGCTCAAGCAGCGCCACATGACGATGATCGCGCTTGGCGGCGTGATCGGTGCCGGGCTGTTCGTCGGCAGCGGCGTGGTGATTCAGCAGACCGGGCCGGCCGCGATCCTGTCGTTCCTGATCACGGGCGGGCTGGTCGTGCTCGTGATGCGGATGCTCGGCGAGATGGCCTGCGCGATGCCGGCCGTCGGCTCGTTCTACGAATACGCGCGCCTCGCGTTCGGCAACTGGCGCGGGCCCGGCAAGATGGCGGGTTTCCTCACCGGCTGGATGTACTGGTATTTCTGGGTGATCGTCGTCGCGCTCGAAGCGGTCGCCGGCGCCAAGCTGATCCAGTTCTGGCTGCCCGACACACCGGCATGGATCATCAGCCTCGCGCTGCTGGTCGTGCTGACGCTCACGAACCTGATCTCGGTCGGCAGCTACGGCGAGTTCGAATTCTGGTTCTCGTCGATCAAGGTCGGCGCGATCATCGTGTTCCTGTTCCTCGGCGGCCTCTACGTGCTCGGCCTGTGGCCCGCGTCGATGCACACGACTTCCGTGCTGCCGACGCTGCTCGGCCACGGCGGTTTCATGCCGCTCGGCATCGGGCCGGTGATGAGCGGGGCGGTCGCGGCCACCGGCTTCTACTTCGGCGCCGAGATCGTCACGATCGCGGCGGCCGAGGCGAAGGAGCCGGCCAAGGCGGTTGCGAAGGCCACCAATTCGGTGATCACCCGCGTGCTGGTGTTCTATGTCGGCTCGGTCGCGCTCGTCGTCGCGCTGGTGCCGTGGAATTCGCATCAGATGGCCACGCCGTACGTCAGCGCGCTCGAAGTGATGGGCCTGCCGGCCGCCGCCAACGTGATGAACGCGATCGTGCTGACGGCCGTGCTGTCCGCGCTCAACTCGGGCCTCTATGCGGCGTCGCGGATGCTGTTTGCACTGACCCGCCACGGCGATGCGCCGGCCGCACTCGCGAAGGTCAACAAGCGCGGCGTGCCGGTGCGCGCGATCCTGCTCGGCACGGTGTTCGGCTACGTGTCGGTCGTGATGTCGTATGTGTCGCCCGATACCGTGTTCGCGTTCCTCGTCAACTCGTACGGCACCGTCGCGCTGTTCGTGTACGTGCTGATCGCGTTCTCGCAACTGCGCCTGCGCAAGCGTCTCGACCCGGTGGCCGCGAGCAAGCTGCGCGTCAGGATGTGGGCGTATCCGTACCTCACCTGGGTCGCGATCGTCGGCATGGTCGGCATCCTCGTCGCGATGGCGTTCATCCCGGACCAGCGCAAGCCGCTGTGGCTCGGCGTCGCAAGCCTCGCCGTGCTGGTCGTCGCTTACGGGCTCACGCGCCGCAGCCGCCGCGAGCATCTCGACGACAGCGAACTGCTCGCGTATCCGCCGCGGTAATGCCCGGTAACGCATGACGTCGAAGGCCCGGCACGCAAGCCGGGTCTTTGCGCATGGGGCGCCGGCGGCGGCCCGATGGATCGCGCGGCCAACTATCGGGCCGCGCGATAGAACCGATCAGCGGATGCGACTTTATGTCGGCGGCCGGCGCGACTAGCATGGACGAATCGATTCACGGGCGTGCCCTGCGGGGGGCGCCCTCATCCGCGAACGAGGACAGACGATGGAACATCGGGCACGCGAGCGCGACGAACAGGCCGATATCAAGACGACGACGTGCTACATGTGCGCGTGCCGCTGCGGCATCCGCGTGCACCTGCGCGACGGCGAGGTGCGTTATATCGACGGCAATCCGGAGCATCCGCTGAACCAGGGTGTCATCTGCGCGAAAGGTTCGTCGGGGATCATGAAGCAGTATTCGCCCGCGCGGCTCACGCAGCCGCTGATGCGCAAGCCGGGCGCCGAGCGCGGCGACGCGCAGTTCGAGCCGGTGTCGTGGGATGTCGCGTTCGACGTGCTCGAAAAGCGCCTCTCACACCTGCGCGCGACCGACCCGAAGCGGTTCGCGCTGTTCACCGGCCGCGACCAGATGCAGGCGCTCACCGGCCTGTTCGCGAAACAGTTCGGTACGCCGAACTATGCGGCGCATGGCGGGTTCTGTTCGGCGAACATGGCGGCCGGGATGATCTACACGATCGGCGGCTCGTTCTGGGAATTCGGCGGGCCCGATCTCGACCACGCGAAGCTGTTCTTCATGATCGGCACCGCGGAAGACCACCATTCGAATCCGCTGAAGATCGCGCTCGGCAAGTTCAAGCGCGCGGGCGGCCGCTTCATCGCGATCAATCCGGTGCGCACCGGCTACGCGGCGATCGCCGACGAATGGATTCCGATTCGCCCCGGCACCGACGGCGCGCTGTTCATGGCGCTGATGCACGAGCTGATCGCGCGCGACGCGTTCGACCTCGAATTCGTGTCGCGCTTCACGAACGCGGCCGAGCTGGTCGACCAGCGCGACGGCGCCGACACGTTCGGGTTGTTCGTGCGGGACGCCGGTGCGCCGGAAGTCAACGCGCTGTATCCGCAGAACCGGATGTGGTGGGACACGAAGACGAACCGCGCGGTGCTGCATCACACGGAAGGCGCCGAACCGGCGCTCGACGGCCGCTACACGCTCGACGACGGCACGCCCGTCGCACCGTCGTTCACGCTGCTGCGCGAACAGGTGGCCGGTTGCACGCCCGAGTGGGCGGCCGACATCACCGGCATCGCGGCCGACACGATCCGCCGTCTCGCCCGCGAGATGGAGACGGTCGCGCGCGAGCACGCGATCGAGCTGCCGGTGCGCTGGACCGATTCGTGGGGCAAGGAACACGCGACGGTGAAGGGCGTGCCGATCGCGTTCCATGCGATGCGCGGGCTCGCCGCCCATTCGAACGGCTTCCAGACGATCCGCGCGCTCGCGGTGCTGATGTCGCTGCTCGGCACGATCGACCGGCCGGGCGGCTTCCGGCACAAGGCGCCGTATCCGCGCGCGGTGCCGCCGTCGGCGAAACCGCCGAACGATCCCGGCCAGATCAGGCCGAACACGCCGCTTGCGACCGGCCCGCTCGGCTGGCCGGCCGGCCCCGAGGACCTGTTCGTGCATCCGGACGGCACGCCCGCGCGGCTGGACAAGGCGTTCTCGTGGGAATACCCGCTCGCGGTGCACGGGCTCATGCATTCGGTGATCACCAATGCGTGGCGCGGCGATCCCTATCCGATCGATACGCTGCTGATCTTCATGGCCAACATGGCGTGGAATTCGTCGATGAATACGACGGAAGTGCGCAAGATGCTGGTCGACAAGCGCGACGATGGTGAGTACCGGATCCCGTTCCTCGTCGTGTGCGATGCGTTCGCGTCGGAGATGACGGCGTTCGCCGACCTGATCCTGCCCGACACGACTTACCTCGAACGGCATGACGTGATGTCGGTGCTCGACCGGCCGATCTCCGAATTCGACGGCCCGGTCGACTCGGTGCGCGTGCCCGTCGTGCCGCCGACCGGCGAGTGCAAGCCGTTCCAGGAAGTGCTGATCGAGCTCGCGAGCCGGCTGAAGTTTCCGGCCTTCACGACGGCGGACGGGCAGCGCAAGTACCGCGACTATCCGGATTTCGTCATCAACTTCCAGACCGCGCCGGATTCGGGCACCGGCTTCCTGATCGGCTGGCGCGGCAAGGACGGCGACAAGGCCGTCGTCGGCGAGCCGAACCCCGACCAGTGGAAGCGTTACGCGGAGAACAACTGCGTGTACCACCACCGGTTGCCGGAGCCGCTGCAGTACATGCGCAACTGCAACGGGCCTTACATGCAGTGGGCGGTCGACAACGGGATGCGCAAGTTCGGCGTGCCGATCGTGATCCAGCTCTACTCGGACGTGATGCAGAAATTCCGGCTCGCCGCGCAGGGCCGCACGTCGGGCCGCCAGCCACCCGACCATCTGCGCGAACGCATCGCGCGTTATTTCGATCCGCTGCCGTTCTGGCACCGGTCGCTCGAAAGCGGGTTGACCGACGCGGGCCGCTATCCGCTCGCGGCGATCACGCAGCGGCCGATGGCGATGTACCACTCGTGGGATTCGCAGAACGCGTGGCTGCGGCAGATCCACGGCGAGAACCATCTGTTCGTGAACCCCGTGACGGCCGCCGCGCAGCAGATCGACGACGGCGCGTGGATCTACGTCGAATCGCCGTGGGGCAAGGTGCGTTGCCGCGCACGCTACAGCGAGGCCGTGGAGCCCGGCACCGTGTGGACGTGGAACGCGATCGGCAAGGCGGCCGGCGCGTGGAACCTCGGGCCGCAGGCGGGGGAGTCGCAGCGCGGTTTCCTGCTGAACCACGTGATTACCGACGAGCTGCCGGATGCGGCGCGTGACGGCGCGCGGATGTCGAACTCCGATCCGATCACCGGGCAGGCCGGCTGGTACGACGTGCAGGTGCGGATCTATCCGGCCGAAGCGGATGCCGCGACCACGCTGCCGCAGTTCGCGCCGATGCCGGCTCTGCCCGGCACGCCGCGCGTGCTGCAGCGCGTGCAGGCGTATTTCGCGGGCACCGGCGCATTCGCCGCGCGGCTGCGGCGCGCGGCTTCCGCCGGCCCGAAACCTGACGACCGTTGATCGAAGGAGCACGACCATGACCCAGATGGCCCTCGTCATCGACCTGAACGTGTGCGTCGGCTGCCATGCCTGCGTGACGAGCTGCAAGGAATGGAACACGTCGGGCGAAGCCGGCAGTCTCGCCGATCTGCGCCCGTACGACGACGATCCGTCCGGCACGTTCTTCAACCGCGTGCAGACGTACGAAGCGGGCGTGTTCCCGATGACCGACACGATCCATTTCCCGAAGTCGTGCCTGCATTGCGAGGATCCGCCGTGCGTGCCCGTCTGTCCGACCGGCGCGAGCTACAAGCGCAAGTCGGACGGGATCGTGCTGGTCGACTACGACAAGTGCATCGGCTGCAAGTACTGCGCGTGGGCGTGCCCGTACGGCGCGCGCGAACTCGACGAAGGCCGCAAGGAGATGACGAAGTGCACGCTGTGCGCGGACCGCATCGACAACGACGCACTGCCCGAACGCGACCGGAAACCGGCGTGCGTGCTCGCGTGCCCGACGTCGGCGCGGCTGTTCGGCGACGTGCACGATCCGGAGTCGGACGTGTCGCGCGCGATCCGCGAACGCGGCGGTTATGCGTTGATGCCCGAATGGGGCACGCGGCCGTCGAACCATTACCTGCCGCGCGTGAAGACCGAAGCGTCGTGCGCGTGCGGCAGCAGCGGCGGATGCGGCAGCGGGTCGACCGGCCGCGACGAGAGCGACTCGTTCGAAGCACGCGCGGCGCGTGGCGACGTCGATCTCGTGTCGCTCGCGACGCAGCGCTGAGCCCCGCGCATTTCATCCAGAACCAGACGGAGTTGCCATGCGCCCAGCCTTTTCGGTCGTTTTCCTCACCACGCTGTGCGGCGCCGCACAGGGTTTGCTGTTGACGCTCGTGAGCGTCGAGGCGCTCGCGCGCGTGGCCGGCGTCGACGTGGCCGCCGCGTTCTACGTGACCGGCGCCGCGCTGTCGGTCGCGCTCGGCGTGCTCGGCCTGTTCGCGTCGTTCTTCCATCTCGGCCACCCCGAACGCGCGTGGCGCGCGATCGCGATGTGGCGCACGTCGTGGCTGTCGCGCGAATGCATCGCGCTGCCGGTGTTTCTCGCGTGCGCGTTCGCGTATGGCGCGGCCCACCTGTTCGGCTGGCCCGGCACGTTGCTGATCGGCGCGGCCGGCGCGCTCGCGAGCGTCGCGCTGTTCGTGTGTACCGCGATGATCTACGCGTGCCTGCGTTTCCTGCAGGAATGGGCGAGCCCGTTGACGCTCGTGAACTTCGTGCTGCTCGGCTGCGCGTCGGGCTGCACGCTGGCGACGGCTTGCGCCGCGTGGCTCGCGCCGGCGCTGGTCGGCCGGCTCGCGGTGGCCGCGTGCGTGCTGACGCTCGCGGGCTGCGTCGCACGGCTCGCGTCGCTCGCGCGCAATGCGCGGCTGCGGCCGAAGTCGACCGTGCAGAGCGCGACCGGCATTCGCCACGAGAAGGTCGAACAGAAGTCGCGCGGTTTCACGGCCAGCGCGTTCAATACGCGGGAGTTCTTTCACGGCCAGGGCAACGGCACGCTGCGTGCGGTGAAGGCCGGCTTCCTGATCGGCGCATTCGCGGTGCCGTTCGTGCTGACCGGCGCGGGTGCGCTCGCGCCGACGTCGGTCGCGGCGGCCGTCGTGCTCGGCGCGGCATTCGTGATCCAGTATGCGGGGCTGGTCGCGGAACGCTGGTTCTTCTTCGCGGATGCGCGGCATCCGCAGAACATCTACTACCAGCGCGCGTCATGACGTTGCGCGCGTGCCGCCGCGCGGCGCTAGAAGGTCGCCGCGAGCGCGCCGGCCGCTTCCTGCAGGCGCGGCACGCAGTCGAGCAGCCGCGACAGCGGCGCGCGCGACACGGGCGCATGCACGGCGACCGCGGCGATGCACGCACCGTCGTCGCCGACGACCGGTGCCGCGATACACGCGATGCCCGCGACGAATTCCTCGTTGTCGATCGCGACGCCCTTGTGCGCGGTGCGGTCGAGTTCGGCTTCGAGCAGTTCGGGATCGGAGATCGTATTCGGCGTGTAGCGCGGCAGCGCCAGCGCGCGCACCAGCGCGGCGCGCTCGTCGCGCGGCAGCAGCGCGAGCAGCAGCTTGCCGCTGGCGCTGCAATGCGCGGGCACGCGCGAGCCGGGCTTCAGGTCGAGCCGCAGCGGCCAGTCGGCTTCGACGCGGTCGAGATAGACGACTTCCGTGTCGTGCAGCGCGGTGAGGTTGCAGGTTTCGCCGAGATCGGCGACGAGCCGTTCGAGGATCGCATGGCGCAGCCGGCGCGCGCCCGCATGCAGCATCACGCCGGTGCCGAGCCGGGCGAGGCGCGGGCCGATCGCATACGCGTTCTTGCGGCCCGGCTCGCGGATCACGAGGCCGCCGGCTTCGAGCGACGCGAGCATCCGGTGCAGCGACGCCTTCGGGATATCGACCTCGCGCACGAGATCGGCGAGCGACACGGCATCGCCGGCCTGGACGAGATGTTCGAGCAGCGCGAAGGCGCGCAGCGTGGGCGTATCCGCGGGCAGCATGGCAGGCGTTCCGGAAACTGGACTGCGGCCATTGTACCGAACGGCCCGACAGGCCGGCCGCGCGGGGCGGCGGGTGCGGCAAGCCGGCACGGATAACCGGCGATGGAACGAATCGTTCCGTAAACAAGGAACGACGCCCGCGCATCAGGGAACGACACGCCAACACCGACAAACGCCGACAACGACAGGCAACGACAGGAGCGCAACGCAATGGAAGGGGTGACGAACAAGCCGGACTGCATGGTGTCGGTCCGCGAACGGTTCGGGTTCGATTCGGACCTGATGGTGCCCGCGTTCAGCGCGCGCGACGACCACGTGCCCGATATCGACGACGCGTACCGTTTCAACCCGGACGTCACGCTCGCGATCCTCGCCGGCTTCGCGCGCAACCGCCGCGTGCTCGTGCAGGGGATGCACGGCACCGGCAAGTCGACGCATATCGAACAGGTCGCGGCGCGGCTGAACTGGCCGTGCGTGCGCGTGAACCTCGACGGCCACATCAGCCGGCTCGACCTCGTCGGCAAGGATGCGATCGTCGTGCGCGACGACGTGCAGGTGACCGAGTTCCAGGAAGGCATCGTGCCGTGGGCGCTGCAGCGGCCCGTCGCGCTGATCTTCGACGAATACGATGCGGGGCGGCCCGACGTGATGTTCGTGATCCAGCGGATTCTCGAACGCGACGGCAAGTTCACGCTGCTCGACCAGAACCGCGTGATCCATCCGCATCCGTCGTTCCGGCTGTTCGCCACCGCCAACACGGTCGGGCTCGGCAACCTGAACGGGCTGTATCACGGCACGCAGATGCTCAACCATGCGCAGATGGATCGCTGGAACGTGGTCGCCACGCTCGACTATCTGCCGCGCGACGAGGAGATCGGCATCGTGCGTGCGCGCGTGCCCGAACTCGCCGACGAAGCCGGCCGCCCGCTGCTCGAATCGATGGTGAGCCTCGCGGAGCTGACGCGCAACGGCTTCGCGACCGGCGATCTGTCGACGCTGATGTCGCCGCGCACGGTGATCAACTGGGCCGAGAACTGCCGGATTTTCCGCGATCCGGCGCTCGCGTTCCGGCTCACGTTCCTGAACAAGTGCGACGACGCCGAACGGCCCGTCGTCGCCGAGTATTACCAGCGCTGCTTCGGCGAGGAACTGGCGGTTGCGTCGCGCGCCGGCGGCGGTGGCGAGCCGGGAGCCGGGCGGTGAGCGCCGATCGCGACGCCGCGCGCCGCGCGTCGGCGCGCGAAGCGCTGGGCGCGTCGACCGTGCGTGCGCTGACACGCGATGCGGCGCTGCATTACCGTGCGGGCCGCGTGTGCCGCGACCTGCGGCCGCTGCCGATCCACGCGCCGCACCTGCGCGCGCAGGCCGCCGACGACGATCTCGCGTCGTGGCGCGGCGCGGTCGACGGCGCCGCGCTGCGCATCCTGCATTCGGACGCCGACCTGCATCGCGCGTTGTCCGGCGACGATCCGGTCGAACGCGTGCTGTTCGAAATGCTCGAGCAACTGCGCTGCGAGTCGCTCGCGCCACCCGCGATGCGCGGCGTCGTGCAGAACCTGCGCCATCGTTTCGAAACCTGGTCGCGCGCGTTTCATCGGTCCGGGCAGGCCGATACGCATGTCGGGATCCTCGTGTACACGGTCGCGCAGATCGCATGGTCGCGGCTGACCGGCTGGCCGGTGCTCGAAGAAACGGAAGACCTGATCGAAGCGTCGCGCGCGGCGATCGTGCCGGAGATCGGCGTGCCGCTCGCGGGGCTGAAGCGCTGCCGGCACGATCAGCGCGCATTCGCGGAACATGCGCTGACGCTCGCGCGCCGGATTGCGGCGATGATCCGCGACGCGCGCGCGGCCGTCGTCGAAACGGCATCGGAAGACGCACGCGAGCAGGACGACGCGCTGACGAATTTCTCGCTATGGGTCGATTTCGACGATACGGGCATTGACCTGCCGGCACTCGTCGAAACGGGCGACAGCGTCGTGCTGCATGGCGGCGATGCGGTCTATCGCGCGTACACGACGCGTTACGACCGCGAACTCCGGCCGGCCGCGCAGATCCGCGCGGCACTGCTGCGCGAGTATCGCGACCGGCTCGACGGCCAGGTCGCCGCGCAGCGGATCAACGTCACGCGGCTCGCACGGGTGCTGCGCGCGGCGCTCGTCGTGCCGCGCGTCGACGGCTGGTCGTTCGGCGAGGAGCACGGCCGCCTCGACGGCCGCCGGCTCGCGCAGCTTGTCAGCTCGCCGGCCGAACGGCGGTTGTTCCGGCTCGAACGCGTGCGGCCGCACGCGGACTGCGCGCTCGCGTTCCTGATCGACTGCTCGGGATCGATGAAGGCGTGGATCGACGGCGTCGCGCTGATGGTCGACACGCTGGCCCGCGCCGGCGATGCCGCCGGCCTCGCCACCGAAGTGCTCGGCTTCACGACGCTCGCGTGGAACGGCGGCCGCGCGCGGCAGGACTGGCTCGCGCGCGGCAAGCCGCGCCATCCGGGCCGGCTCAACGAAACCGGCCATCTGGTGTTCAAGGACGCGGATACGCGCTGGCGGCATGCGCGCACGGGCATCGCCGCGCTGTTCAAGGCCGACCTGTTCCGCGAGGGCGTCGACGGCGAAGCGGTCGAATGGGCGTGTGCACGGCTCGCGGCGCGGCCGGAAGCGCGCAAGATCCTCGTCGTGATCTCGGATGGCAGCCCGATGGACGGCGCGACGGCGCTCGCGAACGATCCGTTCTACCTCGACAATCACCTGAAGCAGGTGGTCGCGCGCCAGGAGGCGGCCGGCCGCGTCGACGTCCTCGGGCTCGGTGTCGGGCTCGATCTCGGCCCGTACTACCGGCACCGGCTCGCGATCGACCTTGCGTCGGCGCCGGACATGAAGCGGCTCGTCGAAATCGCGCGCTGGATCGGCGCGCGGCGGTGAAGCGAGTAGTGTGCGTGCGCATCGCGGCGCGAATGCCGCGCGTCGGAGGGTTCGATGCGGCATGCGCCGCGCGGCACTACGCGCCGCGCAGCAGCGGCGGCAGCGACGTCGCGATCAGCCCGATGCCGATCGCCATCAGCACGCCGAACGCGAGCCGGCGCAGCGCGACCGGCGACAGCGGCGGCGGGTAGTGGCGCGCGGCGACCGTCGTCAGCATCACGACCGGCGTCGCGATCGCGGCCAGCAGCCAGATGTCGCGATCGATCTGGCCTTCGCATGCGCTGTACAGCACCCGCGTGGCCGAGGTCGTCGTGAACAGCACGATCAGCGCGCAGCGGATCTGCACGAGCGTCAACGGCTGCCGGTAGAACTGGAAGATCAGCGGCGGCCCCGACACGCCGAACATGCCGCTCAGCAGCCCACCGAACAGGCCGCTGACGAAGAAGCTGCGGTTGTCCGAGCGCGCCGTGAGCGGCGTCGGGCGCAGCGCCGCGCTCAGGCCGCCGTACAGCACGACCGCGCCGAGGATCAGTTGCAGCAGGTCGGCCGCCGAGCGGCTCAGGCATTCCAGCAGCAGCACGCCCGCGACCACCGACGGCAGGATGCCGAGCGTCGCCGCGCCGACCGCGCGCCAGTCGATGTGATGCAGCCGGCCGGGCAACGCGGCCGCGCCGTTCGCGAGCGACACGACGCTCATCAGCGTGGCGACGGTGGCGAGCGGCGCCAGCCCGAAGCCGCTCGTCGCGCCCATCACGATCATCCCGAGCCCGAAGCCGGTGACGGTCTGGAAATAACTGCCGGCGCCGATCACCGCGATCAGGATCGCAAGTTTGTCGGCCGTCATGCGTGCGCGGCCTCGCCGGTCGCGGCGCGTCGCGCGGCCGCCTGCGCCTGCACGGTGGTTGCCGCGATCACGTGATACACGTCGTCGGCGCCGCAGCCGCGCGACAGGTCGTTCGCGGGCCGGCGCAGCCCCTGCAGCAGCGGCCCGACGGCCTTCGCGCGGCCGATCCGTTCGGCGAGCTTGTAGCCGATGTTGCCGGCCTCGAGGCTCGGGAACACGAGTACGTTCGCATGGCCGCCCACCTGCGAATGCGCGATCTTGCGCTCGGCGATCTCCGCGACGATCGCCGCGTCGAGCTGCACGTCGCCGTCGATCGCGAGGGTGGGGCGCAGTTCGCGCACCTGCGCGGTCGCGGCCGTCACCTTGTCGACGGCCGCGTGATGCGCGCTGCCGCTCGTCGAGAACGACAGCATCGCGACGCGCGGTTCCTCGCCGAGCAGCGCTTGTGCGCTGTCGGCGGCGGCCATCGCGATTTCGGCGAGCTGGCCGGCATCCGGATCGACGACGAGCGCGCAGTCGGAGAAGATCAGCCCGCCCTTGATCGTGTGGAACGGTTCGCACAGCATCATGAGGAAGAAGCTCGACACGATCCGGAACGCCGGGTCCACGCCGATCAGCTGGATCGCCGCGCGCACGACGTCGGCCGTCGCATGCACGGCGCCCGCGACCGAGCCGTCCGCATCGCCGAGCCGCACCATCAGGTTGGCGTACGTCAACGGATCGCGCACCGCGTCGCGCGCTGCTTCGGCGGTCATGCCTTTTTTGGCGCGCAGCGCATGCAACGCGTCGGCATACGCATCGCGTTGCGGGGCGTCGGCCGGATCGACGAGCGTCATGCCGTCGAGATCGATCGCGTCGCGCGCGGCTGCCGCGTGGATGGCCGCACGGTTGCCGACGAGCACGATGCGCGCGATGCCGTCGCGCGTCGCGCGCGCGGCGGCGTGCAGCACGCGCGGATCGTCCGCTTCGCACAGCGCGATGCGCATCGGCGCGCGGCGCGCGGATTCGAGGATGCGGTCGAGGGCTTTCATCGTTCGCTCGCTGAGGAATGGAAAACGGGAAGGAAAAACGGCCGGATGCGGCGGCCCGCACGGGGCACGGCGTCCGGCCGGGTTCAGGCCGCGCGGCGATGCGCGCGGCCTGAAGCGGTTGCGTCAGCGACGCGGGCTCACACGTAGTCCTTGTATTTGTCGAGCATGCGAACCGGCTTCGACAGCGCATCGCGGCGGAACGGATCGCCGAGTTCACGCGTGCACATGATCTCGATGATCGTGGTCTTGCCTTCGTTCATCTGCATGTCGATCGCGCGCTTGAGCGCGGGGCCGACGTCCTCGAGGCGGTCGACCGTGATCCCTTCGGCGCCCATCGCGCGCGCGATCGCCGCGAAGCTCTGGTTGTCGAGTTCGCCCGCGACGAAGCGGCGGTTGTAGAAGTCGACCTGGTTCTTCTTCTCCGCGCCCCACTGGCGGTTGTGGAATACGACGGCCGTGACCGGGATGTTGTGGCGCACGCAGGTCATCGTTTCCATCAGGCTCATGCCCCACGCGCCGTCGCCCGCATACGACACGGCCGGACGATGCGGGGCGGCGACCTTCGCGCCGATGATCGTCGGGAACGCATACCCGCAGTTGCCCCAGCTCATCGCCGCGAAGAAGCTGCGCGGCTTGTTGAAGCGCAGGTAGCTGTTCGCGACCGAGTTGATGTTGCCGATGTCGGTCGACACCATCACGTCCTCGGGCATCGCCTTCTCGAGCTCGCGCAGCACCTGGCGCGGATGCAGGTACTGGCCGCCGCTGAACGGCTTCTCGTGCTTTTGCTCCTCGATCATGTCGAGGCTGTATGCGTCGCGCTCGTGCGTCCAGTCGTCGAGTTCCTTTTCCCACGCGGCCTTTTCGGTCGCGATCTGGTCGGCGCGATCGCCGCGCGAGCCGTCGCACGCGAGCGTGCGGCCTTCGAGGCGTTGCGTGAGCGCGATGGCCGCCGCCTTCGCATCGCCGCAGATGCCGACCGAGATCTTCTTCACGAGGCCGAGCATCTTGTGGTCCGCGTCGATCTGGATGATCTTCGCGTCCTTCGGCCAGTAGTCCATCCCGTGCTGCGGCAGCGTGCCGAACGGCCCGAGGCGCGAGCCGAGCGCGATCACGACGTCCGCGCGCGACAGCAGTTTCATCGCGGCCTTCGAGCCCTGGTAACCGAGCGGGCCGCACCACAGCGGATGGTTCGCCGGGAACGAGTCGTTGTGCAGGTAGCTGTTGACGACCGGTGCGCCGAGCCGTTCGGCGAGCGCCTTGCATTCGTCGATCGCATCGGCCATCACGACGCCGCCGCCCGAGATGATCACCGGGAACTTCGCCTGCGCGATCAGCGCGGCCGCATCGTCGAGGCTCTGTTCGCCGCCGGCGCCGCGATCGAGCCGGCGCGGTTGCGGAATCTCGACCTTGACCTTGCCGTAGAAGTAGTCGCGCGGGATGTTCAGTTGCGTCGGGCCCATCTCGGCCTGCGCGCGGTCGAAGCAGCGCGCGGTGAATTCGGCCATCCGCGCCGGGTGCGTGACGTGGCCCTGGTACTTCGTGAATTCCTGGAACATCGGCAGCTGGTTCGCTTCCTGGAAACCGCCGAGGCCGATGCCCATCGTGCCGGCTTCCGGCGTGACGATCACGACCGGGCTGTGTGCCCAGTACGCGGCCGCGATCGCCGTCACGCAATTGCTGATGCCGGGGCCGTTCTGGCCGATCACGACGCCGTGGCGGCCCGACACGCGCGCATAACCGTCGGCCATGTGGCCCGCGCCCTGTTCGTGCACGACCGGGATCAGGCGGATGCCGGCGGGCGCGAAGATGTCCATCGCGTCCATGAACGCGGAGCCCATGATGCCGAACATGTCGGTCACGCCGTTGGCCGCGAGGGTTTCGACGAAGGCTTCGGACGGCGTCATGTCCTGCGGACCGCTGGCCGATGCACGCAGGGAAGTGGATTGTTCGCTCATGGGTTGTCTCCGATTGTTCAATTAACGGAACGTCTTGTTCCAGATGCTATTTGCCGGGAAAAGCCGGTCAAGTCATTCCACCTGCTGCGGGGAAATGTGGAATGAAATGAAATGATTCGTTTCAAAATGCGCGCGGGTACGGTGGGGCCGAGTGGTGCGCTCAGGCCTGCTGCTTCGGCCGTTCCTTGCGGAACGCACGCTTGACGGCGATCAGCCCGTCGCGGAATTCGAACAGGTCGCAGCCTTCGGCCTCGATGCGCCAGCCTTCGGCGTGCGTGCCGGTGAACACCCACTCGGACACGCCGCGCTCGCCGGTCACGTAGTGGCGGCCGTGGCCCCAGTGCGCGTCGGGGAAGGTCTTGAACACGGCTTCGAACGCGGCGCGCACGGCATCGCGGCCGACGAAGCGCGTGCCGTGGATGTCGGGGCCGCCGGCCGCGTCGAATACGCAGTCCTCAGTCATGAAGCCCATCAGCGCATGCGCGTCATGCCGGTTGAATGCGTCGGAAAACGCCGCGAGCGTGGCGGCCGTGGCGGGGGCGGTGAGCGTATCGGACATAACGTGTCTCCTGTCGAATGGTGGGCGGTGCGCAAGGCGCTGGCGCGCATGCGGCACGCGGTATCGACACGTTAGTGAGCGCTCGTTTTTGGCGGTAGCGCCAGTTCGGGGGATTCGGTTGGGCCAGCGGCGGATGCAGGGAAGGTTCGCCCGTTCACGGGGTGTCCGACCCGGCGGATTGTGTGGCTTGATCCGGTTTCGTGCCGTGTCGCATGGCGCGAATGACGTTGTCGCGAATCAGGTCGGTGACGGGGCGTGCCGGGAAATGACGGAAGAAGGATTCGACCGGCATCGGGGCCGGACCCGCGTCGCTCCGGCGGTTTTCAAACCGCGTCGCGGGCAGGCAGAAGGAGCCGGGGGTACATCGCTGCGTGCGACGTACCCCCGAGGTCATGCAGGCATCACGACGCCGTCATGCCGATACCGAACACGTGCATCTTGCCGGCGCTGACCTGCCGCGGCAGCACGATACTCGTCACCACCTTGCCGGGCGGCACCGGAATCTTCTGCGCGAAGATGTAGGTCTTGACGTTGTCCTGCTGGCCGTTGCCGGCATTGCGATAGGCCATCGTGACGGCCACCGTCGAGCGTGGGCTCGCGCTGCCGCCGTTCAGGGTCCAGTCGTCGAAGGCCAATGTGACGGCCTGGCTCGACCCGTCCGCGAAGTTCAGCTGCGCGATCCCGCTGCTCGGGCCGTTGTTGGACGAACCGAGCACCACGACGCCGGTGCCGGCCGATCCCGGCGGCAGCATCACGGTTTGGCCGACGGTCACGGTGTTGTCGAGCGAGAGCGGCCCGCCCGCCACCGTCACGGTGGCGCCGGCCACCGAGAACGGCTTGCCGGGCTGCACGCCCGCCGCGCCGAGCGCATTGACCGAGTAGCTGAACAGGCTGCCGTCGAAGTCCGCGCCCTGGCCGTCGGTATTGGTCGCACCGTCCATGCTGAAGCCGCGGTTGTTGTAGCTGTCGGCCGCGTTGAGCGCCACCGGTACGCCGAACGACGGCGGCTGCGCCTGGGCACCCCATCGAGACGGTGCGCTGCCCATCGCGAAGTGCAGCGTCGCACCGTTGGCGATGTCGTCATAGGCGACCCATGCGGCAGGGTGGGCACGACCGTCGATCGACAGCGACTGCACGTAGTTCGACGCCGGCGCGCCTGCGGCACGGATCCGCCAGGTGTGGCCGTTGCCGAGCCGCACGTCGATCTGCGGGAACTGCGGGCTGCCGATCGCCAGGCCCGCGACGCCGGGGATCTGCGGGTACAGGCCCAGCGCGCCCCACACGTACCAGCCCGACACGGCGCCGAGGTCGTCGTTGCCCGGCAAGCCGTCGGGGCCGGTGCCGAACGCGCTGGCCATGATCTGCTGCACCACGCGCTGCGTGCCCGACGGTTGCGCGGCCCAGTTGTAAAGCCACGGCACCTCGAAGGTCGGCTCGTTGCCCATGTAGAAATTCGGCAGGCTCAGGCCGGCATTGAGCACCGTGAAGAACTGGTCGAGCCGCGACGTCACGGCCGTATTGCCGCCGAGCTGCGCGAACAGGCCCGCCGCGTTGTACGGCACCATCCACGTGTACTGTTCGGCATTGCCCTCCACGTAGTTGTCGCCGCTGCCCGGCGTTTCGGGTATCCACGCGCCGTTCGATTGCCGCGCCGCGATCAGCGGCGGCGTCAGCGCGGTGTTGAGCAGGTTCTGCCAGTAGGCCGAGCGGCTCAGCAGCATGCGCTGCGTGGCGGTATCGCCGAGTGCGCCGGCAAAGCGCGAGATCGCGAAGTCGCTGCTCGTGTATTCGAGCGTCGACGAAGCCTGCCCCCACTCGCCGCCGGTGATGTAGCCGCCCTGCAGGTAGCTCGCGCGGCCGCCGTTGGTGGTCACGTTGTTGCAGGCGGTGCCGGGGATGTTCGCCATCTTCACCATGTGCTGCAGCGCGGCGCGCGTATCGAAGCGCCGCGCGCCGAATGCGTAGGCACTCGAAACGATCAGCGAACCGGCATCGCCCGGCATCACGCCGTCCTCGACGTTGTCGTTGACCCAGTGCGGAATCGCGCCGCACTGATCGGCGTCGTTGACCAGCGACTGGATCATGTCGCTGGTCTCGGACGGGTTGAGGATCGACTTGAGCTGGATCAGCGAACGGTAGATGTCCCAGCCCGAGAACGACGAATACTGCGCGTTCTGGCCTTTGGCGAGCTGGTGCACGGTATTGTCGAAGCCGATGTACTGGCCGTTCGCGTCGCTGAAGATGCTGGGCGCCCACAGCGCGTGATAGAGCGCCGTGTAGAACTTCTTCTTCGCGTCGAGCGTCCCGCCTGCCACGCGGATCGCGTTGAGGCGGTCGTTCCAGGTTCGGTCCGCCTGCGTGCGCACGCCTTCGAAATCCCAGCCGCGATTTTCCGCGTCGAGGTTGGCCTTTGCATTGGCGGCGCTGACGTACGAAATGCCGATCTTCATCCGGACCGCCTGGCCGGGACGGAAGCCGAGTTGCGCCACGCCGTGCGAGATCGACGCCGACGTGAACGCCTGGTCGAACGCGGCATAGAAGTAGACGGGCACCGGCACCGAGTTGCCGCAGAAGCCGCCGCCGATCGTGCTGCCCGAGAGGGCGCTGCCGGAAACCTGCGTAATCGCGCCGGTGGTCGAGGTCTTCGTATTGGTGCGTGTCGCGTCGAGTACCAGCAGCGCGGGTTTGCCGGCCGGGTAGGTGAACCTGCCGAAGCCGGTGCGCAGGGTGGCGGTCAGTTCCACCTTGATCTGCGAATCGAGCACGACCGAGTAGTAGCCGGGCCGGGCCGTTTCATTCGCATGACTGAAGGTCGGAACGAGCCGCGTTGCGTCGGTGGTCGGCATGACCGGGAATTCGCCGTTGTTGCCGCTGCAGCCGGCACCCGGCATGTGCGTGACGCTGAAACCCTGGATCGAATGGAGGTCGTAGTAATAACCGGCCGGCGAGTTCGGTTCCTTGCTGTCGTTCGGCGCCGGCGTGGTGTTGGTGTCGGGCGCCCATTGCACCATGCCCGACGGCAGCCCGGCGGCCGGCACGACGCTGCCGGCCTGTCCCGCCGGCACCGGGTTCGGCGAATTGCTCGCGAGTGTGCCGATCAGCGGGTCGACATACTGCGTCAACGACAGGCTGCGGTTGTCGTCGAGGTTGGTCGTGTCGGCCGCACCGGCCGACGATTCCGCCGGATGTGCGGCCAGTATCGACGCCGCCGTTCCATCGCTGCCGTCACCGCCTCCGCACCCGCTCAATGCGCACGCCGCGGCCAGCAACGCCGCGAGCGTCGTGAATCGACTCATGATCGTCCCCTCCAGTCGGAGATGCCTTTTTGCCTTGACGATCCCGACGATCGAATCACGGGATCGCTGTGGGTTGTTGCTGTCGTGTTGCGTCGTAACACTAGGATTCGTATGAATTCGCTGTCAATCCGAATAACGGATTTGTAATGTTTTTATTAGATTTACTAAACGAGTGGAAACGATGCGCAGGCGGTGGCGCGGTATCGGAAGGTGCAGCGGATGCAGCGAGCGCGTGGCGAATGCAGGGTTCTACGGCAAGGCGAGAAACAACGTGCCGATCTGGGGCGGCGCACGTGAACGCAGCCTCTACCCGAAAGGCAGCCTGCAGACGCGAGGCCGTGAGTTGCCCGGCAGCGCAACCCGATCGATCGTTACGATCGGCACCTGCGCGCGTCGCACGGGAGCGACACGCGCGACACCGGCGACATGCTTGCCGCGCAACGAAAGTCGCGATCGTTTCCGGATGCGTGATTGTGCACGAGGAGCGAGGGCGGTCATGCATCGGTGGCACGACGCCTCTCCGCATCCGGTCAGGCGCCCGGCTTCTGCGCCCGCACGCACTGCGCCAGCGCCCGCACGCCCGGCTCGATCCGCTCGAGCGGAATCGCGGAGAACCCCATCCGGAAGCAGCGTCGCGCGTCGCCCGTATCGTTCATGAAGAACACGTTCCCCGGCTCGATGAGGATGCCGGCCGCCTGCGCGTCGGTCGCGAGGCGCGTGGCATCGAGCCACGGCGGCCCCTCGACCCAGCACGACGCACCGCCCGTCACACGCACATGACGCGCTTCCGGCAGATGCGCATCGAGCGCGGCCATCAGCGCTTGCGAGCGCTCGCTGTACGCATGCGCGAGCCGGCGCAGCAGCGCGTCGTGATGGCCGAGCGCGAGAAAGGTTGCGAACGCACGCTGGATATACGCGACCGGATGGCGCACCATCAGCCGCCGCAGCGCGCGCAACTCGCGGATCAGCTCGCGCGGCCCGACCACGTAGCCGAGCCGCAGCCCCGGCGCGAACGTCTTCGACAGGCTGCCGACGTAGATCACGCGGTCGGCCGTGTCGAGGCTCTTCAGTGCCGGATGCGGCGTGCCGGAGAACGTGTTCTCGCTCTCGTAGTCGTCCTCGATGATCACGAAATCGTGCTGCCGCGCGCAGTCGAGCAGCGCGCGGCGGCGTTCGACCGGCATCGTCGCGGTGGTCGGGCACTGGTGGCTCGGCGTCACGTACACGTAGTCGCAGCGCGCCAGCGTATCGGCGAGCGCATCGGGCGCGATCCCGTGGCCGTCGACGGGCAGCGGCAGCAACCGCGCGTTGCGGTTCTCGAAGATGTTGCGCGCGTCGGGATAACCGGGATTCTCGAAGCCGACCGTCGTGTGCTTGCCGCACAGCAGGTCCGCGATCAGGTACAGCGCCTGCTGGCAGCCGTTCGTGACGACGATCTCGTCGGGCATCGCGAACACGCCGCGCCGCGGCAGCACGCGCGTGCGGATCTGCTGGATCAGCGATTCGTCGTCGCGCTCGATCAGGTCGGGTGCCCAGTTGCGGATTTCCATCACCGACAGCGCCTTCAGGCAGCATTCGCGCCAGTCGTTGGTCGGAAACAGCGACTGGTCGAATTGTCCGTAGATGAACGGGAATTCGTAGTGCTGCCAGTTCGCGGGCTTCACGATGTTGCGCTGCCTCGACGGCGGATGCGCGATGCGCTTTTCCCATGCGGGGCGGCCCGGCATGTTGTCGTTGCCGTCCGGTTTCTCGCCGGTTTTGGCCGCCGCGAAGCCGGGCACGCCCTCGAGCATCTTCGGGTTCACGAAGTGCCCGCTGCGTTCGCGCGAGATCAGGTAGCCCTCCTCGACGAGCATCTGGTACGCGAGCACGACGGTGTTGCGCGCGACGCCGAGCTGGTCGGCGAGCTCGCGGCTCGACGGCAGCGCGGCATCGGGGGCGAGCTGGCCGTCGAGGATCGCGGCCACGAGCATCCGCCGGATCTGGTCCTGCAGGCTCGACGCCGACGACCGCCGGAACTGCTGGGCCCATAGGGCGGTCGGGGTACGGCTCGGCATGCTTCCTCCTGTGATCGGTACGGGAAACGCGGGGCGGTGCGCGTGGGGTGCGCGCGGCCCGCGAGAGGCGCGGTTTCGCGAGAATACGCGCGTCGCGCCGCGGATGTGGACTCAATGAAAGGTGTCGTCTGGCACTACTGCGCGCCGACGTGGCAAGACGATACTCAACTCGTCGCCCCTGGACGATCCGGATAACTCCCCGGTACGCGGGCGCGGGAGGGCGTGCGCGCATCGCGTTCGCCCGCATCGTGATGCGAAGGGAGGAGGCCATGCACGTCGTCGTGTTCAGGGATCGCTGCGAGCGCGTGATCCGCATCGTGTTCGACGACACGCGCGCGACGGCGGTCGCGTATCGCGACGACGAGGCGATCGGCGAGCTCGGCATCGACGACGACGGCGGCGGTGCCACGCGATCGCCATCGCTTGCGCGTCTGTACGTGGAACCCGCCTATCGACGCAGCGGCATCGCGCACACGCTGCTGGCGTGTGCATCGCGCGAATTCGGACGGCCGATCCGCATCGATCCCGGCGCGCGTGAGTGGCCCGACTCGCCGGCATGGGCGACGTTGTGCCGCTGCCTCGAATACGAAGGGCTGGTCGTGGTGCGCTAGTGCGCGCCGGGCACCCGCTGGCGTGGCCACGATCACGCATCACGACAACGGAGACGACATGAGTACGGTCCTGAAGCCGATTCCCGCATCCGACGTGCGGCACGAAGCGTTGCGTATCGACGGGCAGCGCGTGTGGCGCGACGCGGTGATCGAAGTGCGCAACCCTTACGACGGCGCTCTGGTCGGCACCGTGCCGAAGGCGACGCTCGACGACGTGCGGCGCGCGTTCGCGGTCGCGCGAGCATACCGGCCGGCGCTCACGCGCCACGATCGCGCGGCGATCCTGCGCCGCGCGGCCGACATCGTGCGTGCGCGCACGGCGGAGATCGCGGCGCTGATCACGGCCGAGGCCGGGTTGTGCATCAAGGATTCGACATACGAGGCGGGCCGCGTGGCCGACGTGCTGACGTTCGGCGCCGGTGAAGTGCTGAAGGACGACGGGCAGATCTTCTCGTGCGACCTGACCCCGCACGGCAAGAAGCGCCGCGTGTACACGCAGCGCGATCCGCTGCTCGGCGTGATTTCGGCGATCACGCCGTTCAACCACCCGATGAACCAGGTCGCGCACAAGATCGTGCCGTCGATCGCGACCAACAACCGGATCGTCGTGAAGCCGTCCGAGAAGGTGCCGCTGTCGTGCTACCTGTTCGCGGACATCCTGTACGAAGCGGGCCTGCCGCCGCAGATGCTGCAGGTGCTCACCGGCGACCCGAAGGAGATCGCCGATGAACTGATCACGAACCCGGCGATCGACCTCATCACGTTCACGGGCGGCGTGTCGATCGGCAAGTCGATCGCGGCGCGGATGGGCTACCGGCGCGCGGTGCTCGAACTCGGCGGCAACGATCCGATCATCGTGATGGAAGACGCCGATCTCGACGAAGCGAGCACGCTCGCGGTGTCGGGTTCGTACAGGAACTCGGGGCAGCGCTGCACCGCGATCAAGCGGATGCTCGTGCACGAGTCGGTGGCCGATCGCTTTACGGAGCTGGTCGTCGAAAAAACGCGTGCGTGGTCGTACGGCAATCCGGCCGATCCGTCGGTGGACATGGGCACGGTGATCGACGAAGCGGCCGCGAAGTTCTGCGAGCAGCAGGTGAACGACGCGATCGCGCGCGGGGCGCGCCTGCTGGTCGGCAACGTGCGCGACGGCGCGCTGTATTCGCCGACGGTGATCGATCGCGTGACGCCCGACATGCCGCTCGTGAAATACGAGACGTTCGGGCCCGTGTCGCCGATCATGCGTTTCCGCGACATCGACGAAGCGATCAGGATGTCGAACAGCACCGACTATGCGCTGTCGTCGTCGGTGTGCACGAACCGCTTCGACCACATCACGCGCTTCATCACCGAGCTGGAAGTCGGCAGCGTGAACGTGCGCGAAGTGCCGGGCTACCGGCTCGAGCTGACGCCGTTCGGCGGCGTGAAGGACTCGGGGCTGGGGTACAAGGAAGGCGTGCAGGAAGCGATGAAGAGCTTCACGAACGTGAAGACGTATTCGCTGCCGTGGTGAGCGCGGCGAGGAGGGGCGTACCACGCCCTCCCGCCGCCAACCGCGTTACTGATAGAAGTTGAGCGTGACCATCGCCGAACGGCCCGGCGCCCAGGTCGCGTAGATCGGGTACGCGCTCGCGTAATACTTCTTGTCGAACAGGTTCTGCACGTTCAGCTGGACGTCCATCGTCTTGTTCACGCGCCAGGTGGCGGCCGCGTCGAAGCGCGCGTAGCCGGGCGTCCATTTCTTCGTCGTCGCGGATACCGACGCATAGGTCTGGCTCATCACCGTCGCACCGGCGCCGAGCGTGAGCTTCGGCATCACGTCGTAGCTCGTCCACAGCGTGAAGTTGTGCTTTGGCACCATCACCATCGGCAGGCCCGATGCGCCCGGGCTGCCGGGGCCCGCGTCGGTCGTGATCGCGTTCAGGTACGAGTAGCCGCCGAACACGTGCCACTTCGGCGTCATGTTGCCCGCGAAGCCGAATTCGAAACCGCGCACGCGCTGCTTGCCCGCGTTGACCGTGTGACCGAGGCCGTCGCTCACGCGCGCATTGGTCTTCTCGGTCTGGAACAGCGCCGACGTCAGCGACAGTTGATCCCGCAGCACGTCCCACTTCGCGCCGATCTCGATGTTGCGCGAGCGCTCCGGCGCGAGGTCCTGGTTCGTCGCGGTGATCTGGTCGGTGCCGCCGCCGAGGCCGCCGTTCGACCCCGGCGGGTTCGACGACGTGCCGTACGACGCATACAGGCTCACGTTGCTCACCGGCTTGAACACGAGGCCGAACTGGTAGCTGAACAGGTTCGACGTGTTCGACAGGTCGGCGACGCCGGCCTGCTTGCCGGTCGTGTCGTAGCGGTCGAAGCGCAGCCCCGTGTTGAACTGCCAGCGCTCGGACAGCTTCACGGTATCGAAGATGTACGCCGACACGGTGTCGGTGCGCGTGTTCGTCGTCGCGCCGGGGAAGCCCTTGTCGCCGTTCAGCACGATGCTGCCGGTCCACGGCATGTTCGGGTTCCAGCCGCCCGCGAGCGGCGTGCAGTTGCCGGCCACCGAGCACGGGCCGCCCGAGCGGATGTTGTGGCCGGCCGAATCCGACACGAGGTAGCCCTCGTAGCGCGCCTGTTCATGGCTGAACTCGACGCCGGCCGTCATCGTGTGCTTCATGCCGAACAGGCTCGCGCTGCCGGTCACCTCGGTCTGGTTCGAGAAGCCGTTGAGCGCGTACTTGCCGCTCTTTGCCTGCAGGCTCAGCATGTTCGGGTTCGACGCGAGGATCTGCGGGTTCGTCGCGACGTAATCGAGCGTCGAGCGGCCGAACATCGTCGTGTTCTTCAGCTTCCAGTCGTCGTTGAGCTTGTGCTCGACGCGTACTTCGGCGGTGTCGGTCTGCCCGTAGCGGTAGTCGCGCGTGTTCAACCCGAAGAACTGCCCGCGATCGGTCGGCACCGGCGTGCCGCCCGACGCGCGGAACGGCACGCTGAAGTCCGGCATGTCGTACGAGTTCATGTGGTAATAGCTGACCGTGACCGTGGTCGGCGTGTTCAGCCCGAACACGATCGACGGCGCGACACCCCAGCGCTTGTTGTAGACGTCGTTGCGGCCGGCCTGGTTCGCGTCGTGACCCATCACGTTCAGGCGCACGGCCGTCGTGTCGTTGATCTTGCGGTTCGCGTCGACCGTCGCGCGCTTGTAGCCGTCGGTGCCGAAGCCGATGCTGCTGTTGATGAAATCGTCGTTCTTCGGTGTCTTCGTGACGATGTCGATGCTGCCGCCCACCGAGCCGCGGCCCGCGTAGACCGAATCGGGGCCCTTGATCACGCTGATCTGCTCGACCGCGAACGTTTCGCGGTTCTGCAGCCCCGAGTCGCGCATCCCGTCGACGAAGATCGAGTTGCGCGATTCGAAGCCGCGGATCACCGGGCGGTCGGCCGACGGGTTCGCGGCCGCATCGCCGCCGAGGAACGTGATGCCCGGTACCGAGCGCAGCGCGTCCGCGAACGACGTGACGTTTTTTTCCTTGATCAGTTGCTCGGGGATCACCGTGACCGAGCGCGGCGTATCGAGCAGCGGCGCGGTGAACTTGTACGACGGCGATTGCTTCACCTGCATGTCCGACGGCGCGGACGACTGGATCGTGATTGTCGGCAGCGTCGCCTGCACGTCGGCGGACGGGGCCGGCTGGTCGGCGGCGGGCGCGGGAGAGGGTACCGTTTCGGCGGAAGCGAGCAGCGGGGTCAGGAACACGGAGCAGGTCAGCGCCGACACGAGGGCGCGAGGCCTCGTCTTGAACTGGGCGGGCATATCGAGAGGCAGCAGAAGGTTCGGTGAGCGGGCGCGTCTTCTCGATGCAGGCCGGGCAGTGCGGAACATCGGAAAACGTCAATGTAAATGCGTATGATTCGCGTTTGCGATCGCAATTGTACGGATTGGTACCAATTCTGTAAACGATTGAATGGTTTTTGTACTAATTCGGTCAGGTCTTCGTGGGGGCGCGATCGCCTTTGCGTCATATGCAACACCGCTTTCCATGGCCGGGCCGGCGCGTGGCGCGGCGACTCGCTACACTGCCGTACCGGTTGGATGGGCCCCGGCAAGCAGGCCCCGAGCATGGAGACAACATACGATGGACACCCAACGCGCAGCAGTCGTCACGTACCGCGGCAAGGCGATCGAGAACACGCACGTCGCCGATGTGGCGGTGGTCGATGCACGCGGCAGGCTGCTGGCCCGGTTCGGCAATCCGTTCCGGATGACGCTCGCGCGGTCGGCGGCGAAGCCGGCCCAGGCGCTGTCGGTGATCGAGACGGGTGCGCCCGAGCGCTTCGGCTTCGACGATGCGGACATCGCGCTGATGTGCGCGTCGCACAGCAGCGAGGACCGGCATATCGAACGCACGCGCGCGATGCTCGCAAAAGTCGCCGCGCAGGAATCGGACTTGCGTTGCGGCGGCCATCCGCCGTTGTCCGACGCGGTGTACCGTGCGTGGA
Source organism: Burkholderia reimsis (assembly GCF_003294055.1). NCBI lineage: Bacteria > Pseudomonadati > Pseudomonadota > Betaproteobacteria > Burkholderiales > Burkholderiaceae > Burkholderia > Burkholderia reimsis. The sequence goes on along the minus strand of NZ_QMFZ01000032.1, from coordinate 41,674 downwards.
TCAAGCGCGACTACACGCCGACCGGCGTATGCAGCAACTGTTCGGGCAAGCATGTCGGGATGCTGGCCGGCGCGCAGGCGATCGGCGCCGCGATTGCCGATTACCATCTGCCCGAGCATCCGATGCAGGTGCGCGTGAAGCAGGTGATGGCCGATGCGTGCGGGCTGCGCGACGACGAAGTGGGCTGGGCGATCGACGGGTGCAACCTGCCGACGCCGGCGTTTCCGCTGGACCGGCTGGCGCGCCTGTACGCATCGCTGGCCGACGGGGCGGATACGGTGGAGGCGGGCGGTGACGCAATCAGCGATCGCGTGCGCGCGCTGGCGCGCATTCATCGTGCGATGACCGCGTATCCGGAACTGGTGGCCGGCGACGGGCGCTATTGCACGGTGCTGATGAAAGCGTTCGACGGGCAGGTGGTCGGCAAGCTCGGCGCCGATGCGTGCTACGGGATCGGCGTGCGTGCGTCGGCGCGCACGCGGCAGCTGGGCGCCGATGGCGCGCTCGGCATCTCGGTGAAGATCGAGGACGGTAATCTCGACGTGCTCTACATGGTCGTCAGCGAGCTCCTCGAGCGGCTGCAGATCGGCACGGCCGGGCAGCGCGCGCAACTGGCCGCTTTCCATCGGCCGCCGATGCGCAACACGCAGGGCGTCGAGATCGGGCACGCCACGTTCCCGTTCGAATTGCAGCCGGCCTGACCGGCGCGGATGCGCCGCTGCCGCCGGCCCGCACCCCGGGCCGGGCGCGGCGGCGGGCCCATGCCGGCCGGCTGGCCAGCGCGGGCGTGAACGCGGGTGCTACGTGCGCGCGCCGCGAATCTTCCCCAGCTCCAGCGCCGACAGCTCGCCGATATGCGCGAGGTGTTCCGCGAGAAAGTCCTTCAGGACGCGCAGCTTCGCCGAGCTGCGCCGGTTCGCCAGATACGCGATGTAGATGTATTCGCCCGTCAGCCGGTTCAGCAGCCGGTAGCGCGGCAGCACGGCTTCGAGCCGCCCGCTCGCGAGCAGGTCGCGCACCAGCCAGATCTCGAACTCCGCGATGCCGAGCCCCGCGCAGGTCGCTTCGAGCAGCAGCTCCGAATGGTCGGTGACGAGGTTGCCGGCCGGCAGCAGGCTGTGATGCGCGTCGCCGTTCACGAGCTCCCAGCGCGGATCGCCTTCGGGGTGCACGTAGCGCAGGCAGTTGTGTTGCTTGAGGTCGTCCGGCGTGGACGGGCGCCCGCAGCGGTCGAGATAGCCGGGCGTCGCGCACAGGATGCTGTCGTTGCGCGACAGCCGGTGGACGACGAGGTTGTCCAGATAGTTCTCGCCTTCGTGAATGTCGAGGTCGAAGCCGCCGGCCACGAGGTCGTTGTGGTTGTCGGTGAGGCGCACGTCGAGCTGGATCGTCGGGTAGCGCGCGAGAAACGGCGCGACCAGCGGGGCGAGATGGCGGCGGCCGAACGCAACCGGCGCGGTGAGCTTCAGCGGGCCGCTCGGCTGCGCATTCAGCTCGGCGACGACACGCAGCGTGTCGTCGAGATCGGCGATCAGGGTGACGGCGCGTTCCAGGTAGATATGGCCGGCCTCGGTCAGCGTGACGCTGTGCGTCGAGCGGTGCAGCAGCGCGACGCCGAGTGCCTCCTCGATCGCCGTGACCTTGCGCGCGACCGTCGACGTCGACACGTGCATCTCCTTCGCGACCGCCGAAAAACTCCCTGTTTCGACCACTCTCACGAACGCGCGCATTGCGCCCATGTGATCGATGCCGGTTTCTCTCGCGCCTTTTTTCATTCGATTCTCGCTGTTGCGTCCCACGCAAAACCGCTTTCGATAATACATAAGCGAGCTTGTTTTTGCAAAGGCATAGAATGCGAACCCGTCGCGTCGGGAAGCGGCGAACGGCAAGCGGTACGAGACATCCAGGAGGGCACGATGACAGAAAACGGCTTCCGCGTCGAAGCGGATCTTTTAGGCAAACGAAGTATTCCGGACGACGCGTATTACGGCGTCCATACGCTGCGCGCGAAAGAGAACTTCGACATTTCGGGCCGCACCATCGCGTCGCTGCCGTACCTCGTGATGGCGCTCGCTGCCGTGAAGGAGGCCGCGGCCGACGCGAACTGCGAGCTCGGGCTGCTGCCGCGACCGTACCGCGATGCGATCGCCGCCGCGTGCGTCGAGATTCGCGAAGGGCGCCTGCACGACCAGTTCGTCGTCGACGTGATCCAGGGCGGGGCCGGCACGTCGACCAACATGAACGCGAACGAGGTGATCTGCAACCGCGCGCTCGAACTCATGGGGCACGCGCGCGGGCAGTACGAATACCTGCATCCGAACGAACACGTCAATCTCGCGCAGAGCACCAACGACGTCTATCCGACCGCGATCCGCGTCGCGACCTGCTTCGCGCTCGAGCACCTGCTCGAAGCGATGGCGCGCCTGCGCGATGCGTTCGCGGAGCGGGCCGACGCGTTCGCCGGCCTGCTGAAGCTCGGCCGCACGCAATTGCAGGACGCGGTGCCGATGACGCTCGGCCAGGAATTCTCGACCTACGCGGTGATGCTGACGGAAGACATTGCACGCCTGCAGGAAGCCGGCTGGCTGATTCGCGAGATCAACCTCGGCGCGACCGCTATCGGCACGGGCATCACCGCGCATCCGCAGTACGCGGAGAAGGCGCTGGCGGCGCTGCGGCGCATTACCGGGCTCGACCTGAGCACCGCGCCGAACCTGATCGAGGCGACCCAGGATTGCGGCGCGTTCGTGCAGGTCTCGGGCGTGCTCAAGCGGATCGCCGTGAAGCTGTCGAAGATCTGCAACGACCTGCGGCTGCTGTCGAGCGGCCCGCGCGCGGGGTTCGGCGAGATCAACCTGCCGCCGGTGCAGGCCGGCTCGTCGATCATGCCCGGCAAGGTGAATCCGGTGATCCCGGAAGTCGTCAACCAGGTCGCGTTCGAGGTGTTCGGCAACGACCTGACCGTGACCTTCGCCGCCGAGGCCGGGCAGCTTCAGCTCAACGCGTTCGAGCCGGTGATCGCCAGCGCGCTGTTCCGCAGCTTCAGCCACCTGACGGCCGCCTGCACGACGCTGGCGCAGCGCTGCGTGAGCGGGATCACCGCGAACCCCGAGCGGCTGCGCGAAACGATGGAGCGCTCGGTCGCGCTCGCGACCGCGCTGAATCCGTACATCGGCTACAAGCGCGCGACCGCCGTCGCGGCCGAAGCGCACGCGACCGGCAAGTCGATTCGCGAGGTCGTACTCGAGCGCGAGTGGATGACCGATGCACAGGTAGACGAAGCGCTTCGGCCCGAAGCGCTGATCCGGCCGCGCGTGCTTTGACGCCGGCTGAAGGCCGCCGGCGCGCGCGTCGAGCGCCCGGCGGGCCGTCATTTCATCAGCGCCCCCGCGCGGGGCGCGACACATCAAGAAACTACGGAGACTCACGATGAACCACAGCAGCGAGCGCCCGGCCGGTCCGGCCGGCGGCGCGGATTCCCGTCATGCCGATCCCGACGCGATGTTCGCGTCGCACGAGGCCGGTTACGCGAAGCAGTTGAAGCCGCGGCACGTGCAGATGATCGCGATGGGCGGTGCGATCGGCACCGGCCTCTTTCTCGGTGCGGGTGGACGCCTGCAGAGCGCGGGGCCCGCGCTCGCGCTCGTGTATCTCGTCTGCGGTGTGTTCGCCTTCCTGATCATGCGCGCGCTCGGCGAGCTCGTGATGCACCGGCCGACCAGCGGCAGCTTCGTGTCGTACGCGCGGGAGTTCATGGGCGAGCGCGCATCGTTCGTCGCGGGCTGGATGTACTACCTGAACTGGGCAACGACCGGCATCGTCGACATCACGGCGGTCGCGATCTACATGAAGTACTGGGCCGTGTTCACGGACGTGCCGCAGTGGGTCTTCGCGCTCGGTGCGCTCGGGATCGTGTCGGTGATGAACATGATCGGCGTGAAGGTGTTCGGCGAGATGGAGTTCTGGTTCTCGCTCGTCAAGGTGGGGACGCTCGCGGTGTTCCTCGCGGTCGGCGCGGTGTTTCTCGCGAGCGGCCATCCGGTCGCCGGGCAGATGCCGGGGCTTCACCTGGTCGCGGATCATGGCGGGATCTTTCCGCACGGGCTCCTGCCGGCCGTGCTGATCGTGCAGGGCGTGGTGTTCGCGTACGCGAGCATCGAGCTCGTCGGCGTCGCGGCGGGCGAGACGGCCGATGCGCGCAAGGTCCTGCCGAAAGCCATCAACAGCGTGATGTGGCGTATTGCGCTGTTCTATGTCGGCTCCGTCGTGCTGTTGACGATGCTGCTGCCGTGGACGGCATACAGCTCGCACGAAAGCCCGTTCGTGACGTTTTTCAGCAAGCTCGGCGTGCCGTACGTCGGCACTGTGATGAACGTCGTGGTGCTGACCGCCGCGCTGTCGAGCCTGAACTCCGGCCTCTATTCGACCGGGCGCGTGCTGCGCTCGCTGGCGATGGGCGGATCGGCGCCGCGCTTCGTGTCGCGGATGAACGCACGCGGCGTGCCGTACGGCGGGATCCTGATCACGGTCGCGATCAACGCGATCGGCGTGCCGTTGAACTACATCGTGCCGGCGCAGGCGTTCGAGATCGTGCTGAACATGGCGTCGCTCGGGATCATCACGACGTGGGGCTTCATCGTCATGTGCCAGATCCTGTTCCGCCGCGCGGTCGATCGCGGCGAGCTGAAGGCGGTGTCGTTCCGGATGCCCGGCGCGCCGTTCACGTCGTGGCTCACGCTGGCCTTCCTCGTCGGCGTGCTGGTGCTGATGGCGTTCGACTATCCGGGCGGCACGTGGACCATCGCGATGATTCCGGTCGTCGTGCTCGCACTCGTGGTGGGCTGGAAGCTGGCGAAGCGCGGTGCCGCGCGAGAGCAGGCGGCGCATGCGCGTGCGTCCGTGGCCACGGGTGCCGTCGCCGATCCGGCGCGGGGCACCTGACGGGACACGCCGGGCGCGCCGGTGTGGTCGCGCCCGGCGCGCCGGTGTGATCAGTTCAAGCCGGCGCGTTCGCCGACCCATCGGCTGAAATCGCCGGCCATCTCCGCAGTCAGTTCGTGGCCGGCTTCGTACAGCCGCGTATCGTGCGCGACGCCGAGCGACGTGAGTTTCGCGTCGGCGGTGTCGGCCCACGCGACGGGCAGCTTGTCGTCGAAGCGGCCGTGCACGATCAGCGCATGGAGCGGGCGAAGCGCATCGCGCGGCGCGATCAGCGGATCGATTTCGGGCAGGATGCGCCCGCACAGCACCGCGAAGGCGGCGACATCCTCCGGCGACGTGAGGCCGACGCCCGCGCTCATGATGCCGCCCTGGCTGAAGCCGGCGATCACGGTCGGCAATGCGGAATCCGCGCCGTCGCGGGCGCGGAAGGCACGCAGCAGCGTGATCAGCTGAATGCGGCTTTCGTCCGCGCGGGCCGCGTCGATTTCGGGGCCGTTCGGGCCGAAGCGCACTGGAAACCATGCATGCTGGCCGGGCCCGAACGTGAGCGGGGCGCGCAGGAACGCGATCTCGATCCGCGGATCGATGATGCCGGCCAGGTTCAGCAGGTTGGTTTCGTTGCCGCCGACGCCATGCAGCAGCAACAGGCGGGCAATGGGGCGGCCGGCGGCCGGGCGCAGCCGGTATTGGAGGCCCGACTCGGGATCGGTGGTCAGCGGCAGGACGTCGGTCATTGCGTGAATCCGGAAAGGGAACGATGCGACAGTCTAGAGCGTACGGGCGGGCGGGTGAATCATCGGCGAGCGATTGATTGTTTCCTGACGGGAATGAATTCGGTGCATCGAGCCTGCCGCTCATGCGCAGGCGATGCCGCCACCACGCCCGAACCCGCTAGGGAAAACCATAGTGCCCGGAATGCCGCGCGCGCACGATCGAGTAAGCACGCAGTCAGCTTCGCTATTCAGAATCGCCGAACTCATTCAAAAAGCAAACCAGGAGACAGGCGATGCATGATGGGTTGGTGAAAAAAATCGAAGCGCATCCGAAGTATGCGCAGCTCAAGCGACGGCGCAATACGCTCGGCATCTGTCTGACCGTGCTGATGCTGATCGTCTACTACGGCTACATCGCACTGATCGCATTCGACAAGTCGTTTCTCGCGAAGCCCGTGAGCACCGGCGTGACGAGTGTCGGCGTGCCGATCGGCATGGCGGTGATCGTATTCACCGTCGTCATCACCGGCATCTACGTGCGCCGCGCCAACAACGAATACGACCAACTGACGCAGGACATCCTGCAGGATGTCGCCCGATGAACAAGACACTTTCGACGATGCTGGTTGCGCTGCTGGCCGCGAGCGCGTGCGGCGTGGCCGTCGCGGGCGGCGGCGATGTCGGGCAGACTGCCAAGCAGGCGACCAACACCACGGCCATCGTCCTGTTCGCGCTGTTCGTGGCAGGGACGCTGTGGATCACCAAGTGGGCGGCTTCCCGCACGCGTTCCGCCGCGGATTTCTATACGGCCGGCGGCGGCATCACCGGGTTCCAGAACGGGCTGGCGATTTCGGGCGACTACATGTCGGCCGCCTCCTTCCTCGGCATTTCCGCCGCGGTGATGACGTCGGGTTACGACGGCCTGATCTATTCGATCGGCTTTCTGGTCGGCTGGCCGGTCATCACGTTCCTGATGGCCGAGCGGCTGCGCAACCTCGGCAAGTTCACCTTCGCCGACGTCGCGGGCTACCGCTTCGAGCAGGGGCCGATCCGCAGTTTCGCCGCGGTCGGCACGCTGGTGGTGGTGGCGTTCTACCTGATCGCGCAGATGGTGGGCGCGGGGCAGCTCATCAAGCTGCTGTTCGGTCTCGACTACTGGGTGGCCGTCGTGATCGTCGGCGCGCTGATGATGGTCTACGTGCTGTTCGGCGGCATGACCGCGACCACCTGGGTGCAGATCATCAAGGCATGCATGCTGCTCGCGGGCGTGACGTTCATGGCGATCATGGTGCTCGCGCAGTACGGCTTCAGCCCGGAGGCGCTGTTCGCCCATGCCGTGGAGGTCAAGACCGCGATTGCGGCGAACGCGGGCAAGTCGCCGGACGACGCGACCCGTATCGGGCTGTCGGTCATGTCGCCGGGCGGGTTCATCAAGGATCCGGTCTCGGCCATCTCGTTCGGCATGGCGCTGATGTTCGGCACCGCCGGCCTGCCGCACATCCTGATGCGCTTCTTCACGGTGCCGGATGCGAAGGAAGCGCGCAAGTCGGTGTTCTGGGCCACCACCTGGATCGGCTATTTCTACGTGCTGATCTTCATCATCGGCTTCGGCGCGATCACGCTGGTGCTGACCAATCCCGAGCTGTCCGACGTGGCCAAGGGCGTGATCAAGGGCGGCGCGGGCACGGCCAACATGGCCGCGGTGCTGGTGGCCAAGACGGTGGGCGGCGACGTGTTCTACGGCTTCATCTCGGCCGTGGCCTTCGCGACGATCCTGGCGGTGGTCGCCGGGCTCACGCTGTCCGGCGCGTCCGCGGTGTCGCACGATCTCTATGCGACCGTCTTCAAGAACGGCAAGGCCGACAGTGCCGACGAGTTGAAGGTGTCGCGCATCACGACGCTGGTGCTCGGCGTGATCGCCGTGCTGCTGGGCATCGCGTTCGAGAAGCAGAACGTCGCGTTCATGGTGTCGCTGGCCTTTGCCGTGGCGGCGTCGGCCAACTTCCCGGTGCTGTTCCTGTCGATGATGTGGAAGGGCTGCACCACGCGCGGCGCGGTCATCGGCGGGTTCCTGGGGCTGGCATCGTCGGTGGGGCTGACCATCGTGTCGCCGTCGGTGTGGGAGGCAACGCTCGGTTATCCGAAGGGTTCGGCGTGGTTCCCGTACACGTCGCCCGCGCTGTTCTCGATGACCATCGGCTTCGTGGGCGTGTGGCTGTTCTCGGTGCTTGACTCGAGCGCGCGCGCACGGTCGGAAAAGGGCGCGTTCGCCGCGCAGCAGGTGCGCTCGGAAACGGGCCTGGGAGCGACCCGCGCCAGCAGCCACTGACCGGCCGCCGGTCACGCCCGCCCGGGGGCCGACGATGCCGTTCATCGCATCGTCGGCCCGGGGGCGGGCGGTATCGTTTTCACCCGTCCGTCCAATGATTCAACGGCAATAAAAAATCGCGCATTCAACCGGATTCGCCGATAATTCGCAAACGTTTTACGAAATCCATTTAGCGGTCAATTCGCGGATCGAATAAATAAAAACAAAATATCCGAATCCCGGATTTGCGGTCGCGTAGGCGCACCGGCAGAAGCCTTGAGGCACAAGGTTAACGGCAGATCCCGGCAATACTTTAGGGTTCTTTCGCCACAATTATTCATTGCATTTTTATCAATGAACGATTGATTTCCGGTCATCGGAGCGTCATACACCATCCCCGATAATTCGGCGCTCACATTCTTTCAATAGACCAAACGGCGGTCGAAGCCGGATCGCCGCGGGGAGCTGGACTCATGACCATCCGTCACCGCATTACGCTGCTAGTCGTCCTGACGTTCTTCGCGCTGTCCGCGATCGGCATCTATGCCGTGTACCAGACGCGCAAGAGCGCGTCGGAGGTGCGTCAGGTCACCCAGGGCATCGTGCCGAGCGCGCTCGCGTCGGCCGATCTCGTCGCCGATGTGAAGAACATCCAGATCGCGACGATGACGCTCGTCTACGCGCCCGACGCGAATACCGCCGCCCAGGCGCGCGACGAGCTGAAGGCGAAGCAGGCCGCGCTGCGCGCCGCACTCGACGTGCAGGCGAAGTCGGCGGTCGGCCAGGCGCAGGTCGGGCTCGTGTCGCAGGCGAAGGACAGCGCCGCGAACTATTTCGCGGCGATCGACGACACCGTGAAGATGAAGGCCGACGGCAAGTCGGAGATGGTGCAGGCGTATCTGTTCGCGAACGTCGCGCAGTATCGCGACGAACTCGAAAGCATCGTCGACACGCTGCGCGTCGAGAAGAACCGCCAGAAGGACGTCGCGATCAGCGCGCTGAACGGGATGCTCTCGACGACGGCGACCGCGATCGCGGGCGTCGCCGGCACGGTGATCGTGCTGCTGACCGCGCTCGGCTTGCTGCTGTATCGCCAGATCACGCGCCCGCTGATCGGGATGCAGACGGCGATGAGCGAGATCGCGGCGAGCCAGGATTTCACGCGCCGCGTGCCGGTGGGCCGGATGGACGAAATCGGCCATTCGATCGTCGCGTTCAACGGGATGATCGAGAAGATCCAGGAGAACGCCGCGCAGCTCAAGCAGAAGACGGCCGACATCCAGGCGATGCTGCAGAACATGCAGCAGGGGATCCTGACCGTCGTCGAAGGCGGCGTCGTGCATGCCGAGTATTCGGCGTACCTCGAGACCATCTTCGAGACGAACGACATCGCCGGCCGCGACCTGATGGCGCTCGTGTTCGACGATTCGGCGATCGGCGCCGACGCGCGTTCGCAGGTCGACGCGGCCGTGCATGCGTGCCTCGGCGAAGACAGCATGAACTTCGAGTTCAACGAGCACCTGCTGGTGAATGAGGTCGCGAAGCGGATGCCGGACGGCCGCGAGAAGTGGCTCGACCTGAGCTGGTCGGCGATCACCGACGAGACCGACACGGTGGTGCGCCTGATGCTGTGCGTGCGCGACGTGACCGAGATCCGCGAGCTGACCGCGCAGGCCGGCGAGCAGCAGCGCCGCCTCGAGATGATCGGCGAGATCCTGTCGATCAGCCAGGACAAGTTCCACGACTTCGTGCACAGCGCGAAGGGTTTCCTCAGCGAGAACGAGCGGATGATCCGCCAGCACGAGCGTGCCGATCACTCGATCGTCGCGGCGCTGTTCCGCAACATGCACACGATCAAGGGCAATGCACGCACGTACAGCCTCCAGCACCTGACGAACATCGTCCACGAAGCGGAGCAGGCGTACGACTCGCTGCGCCGCGCGGACGGCGGCCCAGAGTGGAACCGCGACGCGCTGATGGACGACCTGGCGCGCGTGCGCGAGGCTGTCGAGCACTACGCGACGATCAACGCGGTCACGTTGGGCCGCAGCGGTGACGCGGTGCAGGGCGGCGCCGACTTCCTGATGGTCGAGCGCGCGCACATCAGCGAGAGCCTGCGCGTGCTCGACGGCGCCGATCCGGCGAACGCGGCCGACTGGCACGCGGCACGCGATGCCGTACGCCGCATGCTGAGCCAGTTGGGCACGCAGGGGATCGGCGATGCGCTCGGCGGCGTGATCGAGTCGCTGCCGTCGCTCGCGGCGGAACTCGGCAAGCCGGCGCCCGTCGTGCATATCGACAGCCACGGCCAGCGCGTGCGCAGCGAAATCGTCGCGACGCTGAAGAACGTGTTCATGCACCTGCTGCGCAACGCGATCGACCACGGGATCGAATCGTCCGACGAACGCCGCGCGGCGGGCAAGGCGGCATCCGGCACGATCGACATCGCGGTCGGCGTGGGCGGCGGCGAGCTGTGGTTCGTGCTGAGCGACGACGGCCGCGGCCTCGCGCTCGACCGGATTCGCGGCATCGCGCGCGAGCGGGGCTGGATCGATGCCGACCACGACGCGGCGCTGTCCGACGACGCGGTGGCCGAGCTGATCTTCCGCCCGGGTTTCTCGACCGCGAGTGCCGTGACCGAAGTGTCGGGGCGCGGCGTCGGCATGGACGCGGTGCGCAACTTCCTGAAGCGCGACGGTGGCGATATCGCGCTGCGCTTCACCGACGATCGTGTCGGCGCGCCGTATCGTACGTTCGAAACGATCGTGTCGTTGCCGGCCCGCTTCGCGGCGGACGGTGCCGCTCACGAGCGCGCGCGCAGCGCGGACGTCGGCGCGGTGGAGTGACGAAGTGATCGTGCAGGCGTGGATGATCCAGATGGCCGCCGCGCTGGCGGGCGGCGCAGTCGTCGCAATCGTGGCGGCGATCGGTTTTCGCGTGATGCGCAAGCGGCTCGTTGCGGCGCTGGAGCGCGATGCGCGCACGTTGCGCGATGCGCTCGACGCGGCCGGCGAGCGTGCCGAACAGGCGGCGGCCGCGCACGCGGAGGCGGCCGACGCATGGGCGCACCGCGAGGCGCAGCTCGAGGATGCGCTGGCACGCGAGACTTCCGCGGCCGGCACGCAGCGTGACGCGCTGCAGGCCATGTCGGCCGATCGCGCCGCGCTGGCGCAGCACGCGCAGAAGATCGCCGACGAAGCCGCGCGCCTGCGCGGGCTCGCCGGCACCTTCGAGCGCTGGCACGAGCAGATGATCTCGCTGACCACGCAGAACCAGGACATGCGCACGAAGAACCAGGAACTGTCGGCGATCGTCGCGCACGTGTCGATCGTGTCGCTGAACGCGTCGATCGAGGCGGCGCGCGCCGGCACGGCCGGGCGCGGCTTCTCGATCGTCGCGAGCGAGGTGCGCGGGCTGGCCGCGCGCTCGCAGCAACTGTCGAACAGCTATCGCGACAGCCTGAACCGCAACGATCTCGTGACGGCCGCGACGTTCCAGGACATCCAGGCCGGCGGCAAGATGATCACGGCCGCGCTGGCGACCGTCGAGGCGCTGGCCGGGCAACTGCATGCGCGGATCGACGGAGGCGCGGCGTGATCAGCGCGCAGGCGAAAGCCGGTTTCGAGCGGATCTTCTTCGATGCGGCGCGCACGCGGCTCGCATCCGGCGGTGCGTGCGACATCCGGCCGTCCGCCGGCGCGGCGCATGACGGGCACGATCACGCACACGCGAAGTCGCGCGCGAAGCCGACGGTGCCCGAGCACGTCGCGGCGCTGACGATCTCGGCGCTGCATTTCCGCCTGCTGCTCGCGCTGCGCTTCAGCGACGACGACGCGACGCGCCGCTATTTCGCCGGCGCGACCGCGGGCACCGGCAGCCAGCGGCCGCTGCCCGAAGCGTTCATGGAGGTCGCGAACCTGTGCTGCGGCGCGATCAACCAGGCGCTGACCGCCCCGTTTCCCGACCTGGGGATGTCGACGCCTTATCTGCTGAGCGGATTGAGCATCGATTACCTGGGCGCGCTGTCGCCCGATCACGTGGCCGCTTACGACCTGACGCTCGACGGCGACGTGCGGGTCGGCGCGACGCTGTGCGTATGCGCGAACGCGCCGGTCGATTTCCATGTGCCGGAAACGGCCGTGATGGAAACCGGCGGCGAGCTCGAACTGTTCTGACCGACCCTGACCGACCATTAGGAAACCTTGAGATGACCGTAGACCAACCCGTCAGCAAGGTGCTCGTGCTGGACGACAGTCGCGCGCACGCCGACGCGATCAAGCGTTTCTGCGACGAGCACAACCTGGTCGGCCTGACCGTGCGGCGCAACCGGCTGCTGAAGGTGCTGCGCTCGAACATCGACCTCGGCGCGATCCTGCTGGCCGAGGATTACGGCGGCTCGCCGGCCGAGAGCGCGATCATCGCGACGCAGATCGATGCGCTGCGCCCCGAGCTGCCGATCATCCTGCGCCGCGACTCGCATGCGTCGCGCGACGGGTTGCCGGAGGCGCTCGCGCGTGTTGCGTGCGCGGCATACGTCGCGGACGACATGACGCCGCTCAAGCGCGCGATCGACGAATACCTGTTCGGCCGCGATTACCCGAACGCGCTCGTGCGCGGCATCTCGGAGATCACCGAGGCGCGCATCGACAGCCTGTTCCCGGGCATGACGATCGAGCACGAAACGCCGTGCATCGTGCGCGACCAGATCATCTTCGGCGAAGTGTTCAGCCTGATCGCGCTCGAAAGTGCGTGGTGCCGCGGCTACATGCTGCTGCAGACGAGCGAGCAGCCGCTGCTAGACATGCTCGGCGGCACGCGCGACGCCGGCCGCGCGCCGGATTTCCGCGACGTGAACAGCGTGCTCGGCGAACTCACCAATCTCGTGTGGGGCGCGTTCAAGAACCGCTATCTCGGCGACGCCGAGGCGCTGGCGCGCCATCCGGTGCAGGTGCCGCTCGTCGTCAATCACAAGCAGAAGTTCATCTCGTTCGGCGGCGACTGCCCGCAGCTCTGCTTCAAGTACCGGATGACCGACCCGGCGTCGGGGCGCGCCGTCTGCATCGACCAGCGCTTCGTGTTCAGCCTGAGCTGGTCGCCGGAGGATTTCCGCGAATCGGTGCAGGACGTGGGGCCGATGGTCGAATCGGGTGAACTCGAACTGTTTTGAATGTTGAAGTCGCAACAAGGAAAGGGGAATACAGCATGGCAAAGATTCTGGTGGTCGACGATTCGGGCACGGTGCGCGACGAGGTCGCGGGTTTCCTGCGCAATCACGGGCTCGACGTCGCGACGGCCGTCGACGGCAAGGACGGGCTCGCGAAGCTCAAGGCGACGCCCGGCGTGCGCCTCGTGATCAGCGACGTGAACATGCCGAACATGGACGGCCTGACGATGGTCGAGAAGATCCGCGGCGAACTGGCGAATTCGACGGTCAACGTCGTGATGCTGACGACCGAAAGCAGCCCGGCGATGAAGGAGCGCGGCAAGGCGGCCGGCGTGAAGGGCTGGATCGTGAAGCCGTTCAAGGGCGACGCGGTGCTCGACGCGTTGAAGAAGCTCGCGGGCTGACGCACCGGGCGCCGGGGCGCGCCCGCGACCGGTCGCGCATTCAGCGCTGCGGTTCGGGTTGCGCGGTCGTCGTTTCGCCGGCTGCGGCCGGCATGCGTGGCGCGGGCGTCTGCCATTGCACGACGATCATCCCCGCGAAGATCAGCGCGACGCCCGCGACGCGGCCGGGTGTCGCGAGCCGCTGCGCGAGCCCCATCAGCCCGTAGTGGTCGATCAGCAGCGACGCGAGCGTCTGCCCGGCGACGACGCACACGATGAAGGTCGTCGCGCCGAGCCGCGGCGTCAGGATCAGCGCGAGCGTGATGTAGATCACGCCCGCGAGGCCGCCGAGCCACATCCACAACGGGCGCTGCAGCGCGTCGCCGACGAGCGGCGCGTTCGCGCGGGTGGCCAGCAGCACGGGCAGCACCGCGAGCAGGCTGACCGTCAGCGACGCGACGCTCGCCCACAGCGGGTGGCCGAGCGCGCGCCCGAGCGCGGCGTTGCTGCCGCCTTGCAGCGGCACGAGCGCGCCGGCGGCGAAAGCTGCGGCGGCGAGCGGAAGGGTGGCGAAGGAAAGGGACGTCGTCATCGTGGTCGGTCGCGAAAGGATATTGAAATGAGTGTCGTCCATTAAGATGGCGAATGGAAATTCGTTCTTCGGATGCTTCATATTCCTTTCATGAATAACCTGGCCCGCATCGACCTGAATCTGCTCGTGACGCTGCATGCGCTGCTGAGCGAAAGGCACATCTCGCGTACCGCCGTCCGGCTGCACCGCAGCCAGCCGGCCGTGAGCCACGCGCTCGCGCGGCTGCGCGAGATCTTCGGCGATCCGCTGCTCGTGCGTCGCGCGGGCCGGCTCGAGCTGACCGCGCGCGCGAACGAACTCGTCGAGCCGCTGAACGACGTCCTCGGCCGGCTCGGTGCGCTGATCGAGCCGCCCGCGTTCGACCCGTCCGCGGCCACGCGCGTCTTTCGCATCGCGATGTCCGACTACGGCGCGCGGATCGTGCTGCCGGCGCTCGTGAAGACGCTGCGTGCCGATGCGCCGGGCATCGAGCTGATCGTGTCGCAGGCCACGCGCGAGGCGATGCGGATGCAGTTGATGGACGGCGAGATCGACCTCGCGCTCGGCGTGCTGCCCGCGTTGCAGCATGACCTGCATGCGCAGCCGCTGTTCGTCGAATCGTTCGCGTGCGTGGCCGATGCGGGCCGCCTGCCGCGCCGCGGCGAACTCGCGCTCGACGCGTGGCTCGCGCGGCCGCATGCGCTGGTCGCGATGCGCGACGGGATGGACAACGAAGTCGATCGCGCGCTCGCGCGGCTGCGCCGCGAGCGGCACATCGCGGTGATCCTGCCGTTCTGGGGCGTCGCGAACGACCTGATCGCCGGCACCGACCTCGTGCTGACCGTCGCGCGACGCAATCTCGACCGCGTGCGCGACGATGCGCGCCTGCGCGTGTTCGAGCCGCCGTTCCCGATCGACTCGTTCGAGTTCGCGCAGCACTGGCATGAACGCCGGCACGGCGACGCCGCACACATCTGGCTGCGTCAGACGATCGCGCGCGTCGCGAGCGGCGGGTAGGCGCGCGGCGCGGCCGGCCGCGTGCGCAATTTACAGCCTGCCGCGATGTCCGTATCCTGCGGGTGCCGAGGGCGGCGTGCCTGCGCGACATGCGCGGCACGCCCGGCATCCACAACAGTCAGGAACGGGACACTTCCCCATGAAACACAAAATCGATCGGGCAGCGCTCGTGCGCGGCGCATGCGTGACGCTGGTGGCTGCGCTGGCAGGCGGGTGCGCCGGTACCGCGCAGCAGAATGCACAACAGGCCGCCGCCGTCGGCAGCGGTTCGTCGTACACGTGCTACCCCACGCAGGCCGATGGACAGGTGACGGCCGGCAAGGGCGCGAACGGGTGTTATTTCGTGCTGCACGATCCCGCGACGAAACAGCCGCTGCCGAACACGCATTATGCGTTTGCGCTGTACACGAGCGCGGCCCAGGACAACCAGGAACTCGAAGTCGAAGGCACCACCGACGCGCAGGGGCGCACGGCCTACGTGCGTTCCGCCGCGCCGATCGACGCGGCGCGCATGGTGCTCGTCCGCACGATCGGCGACGGCCCGATGGGGCGCATCCCGGTGCTGGTCCGGCCGACGGACGGCAAGCGCGTTCCGTTCGCGAAGTACAAGGTCATCGGCTGCAACGGGCCGTACGAAGGCACGACCGACGAAACGGGGCGCGGCGTGATGTACCGCTGCAAGACGCAGTCGAAGATCGACGTGTCGTTCTACTCGTCGCGCCCGTAAGGTGAGCGGCCGGGTGTCCGGCGCCGCCGCCGCGCCGCAGACGGAGACGCTGATCGCGAAGGGCGTCGTGTTTACCGTCGTGGGCACGTGCATGCTGATCGCCGTCGCGCTGTACGCGCAGTCGACGCGTGAATTCCTGCGGACCTCGGTCGTCGTGCCGGGGCGCGTCATCAAGCTGAACGCGGGTCCGCATCATCCGGAGATCGCGTTCACGACGCTCGCGGGCGAGCAGGTCGAATACGCGCAGGGCGGCGGTGTCAGCGTGCAGGACGGTGAGGCGGTCGAGGTACGCTACGCGCCCGACGCGCCCAGGATGACCGCGCAGATGAATACGTTCGGTGCGATCTGGGGCGCCGTACTGGCCCTCGGCGGGATGGGCATGGTCTTTTTCGTCGGCGGCGTCGTTCAACTGCGATTGGGCGTGCGCGCGTGGCGCAGCGGGCGCAAGCGCGCGTGAGGGCCTGAGCGTTCGAGCCCGCTGCGCCACGACTGGACGCCGCCCGTAATGTGGAGGACGATTTCAACACCGTGCCGTGAACGGGCGTGCATCGCCGCTGCGCGTTCACGTCGTGTCGAACCCTGCCGAACCCCGTCGAGCGAATCATCATGGAATCCGATCAAGAGACTGCCGGGCCGATCCTGTTGCGCGACGCGCACGACGGCGTCGTCACGCTGCGACTGAATCGCCCGCAGCAATTCAACGCGTTATCCGAGGCGATGCTCGCGAGCCTGCACGATGCGTTCGATACGCTGGCGGCCGATCCGCACGTGCGCTGCGTCGTGCTGGCCGCCGAAGGCCGGGCGTTCTGCGCGGGCCACGACCTGCGGCAGATGCGCGGCACACCCGAGCTCGATTACTACCGCACGCTGTTCGCGCAGTGCAGCCGCGTGATGCTCGCGATGCGCGCGTTGCCGGTGCCGGTGATCGCACGCGTGCACGGCATCGCGACGGCGGCCGGTTGCCAGCTCGTCGCCGCGTGCGATCTGGCCATCGCAGCCGATACCGCGCGCTTCGCGGTATCGGGCATCAACGTCGGGCTGTTCTGTTCGACGCCGGCCGTTGCGTTGAGCCGCAACGTCACGGCGAAGCGCGCGTTCGACATGCTCGTGACCGGGCGTTTCGTCGATGCGGCGACGGCCGCCGCGTGGGGGCTCGTCAACGAGGCCGTGCCCGAGGACGCGCTCGACGCGGCCGTCGCACGCAAGGTCGCCGAGATCGTCGCGAAGAGCCCGGCCGCGGTGCGCTACGGCAAGCAGATGTTCTATCGCCAGCGCGAGTTGCCGCTCGACGAAGCCTATGCGTATGCGGGCGACGTGATGGCGCGCAACATGATGGAAGAGGATGCGGGCGAAGGGATCGACGCGTTCCTCGAGAAGCGCAAGCCGACGTGGCGTTCGTAGTGCGACGGCGAAGGCCGGCGAACGGCGCGGAAGGGCCGTAACCCGGGCCTGTCCCGTACACCGGAAAACGAACGGGCTGCCCGAGGCAGCCCGCAACCGAAGCGGCACTTGCGGCGTAGCGCGCGGCCGCGCGCCGCCGCGGCGACCCGTGTCAGCGCCCGTAGCTTCCGGTCCGCAGCGCCGGCTGTTCGCTCGACGCACCGGGCGGCACGATCACGACCGGCACGCGGCGCGCGAGCGCGCACATCAGCTCGTAGCCGATCGTGCCGCTGGCTTCCGCCACGTCGTCCACCTTCACCTGGTCGCCCCACAGCTCGACGCTCGACCCGATGCCCGCGTCCGGGCACGGCGTCAGGTCGACGGTCAGCATGTCCATCGACACGCGGCCGACGACGCGCGTCATCACGCCGTCCACCGCGATCGGCGTGCCGGTCGGCGCATGGCGCGGATAGCCGTCCGCATAACCGCACGCGACGACGCCGATCCGCATCGGCCGGTCGGCCGTGAAGCGGCGGCCGTAGCCGACGGTTTCTTCCGGCGCGAGCGTCTGCACGCCGATGATCTTGCTCGTCAGCGTCATCGCGGGCATCAGCGGCGTGTCGGCGATATCCCGCGACGCACCCGTCGGCGACGCACCGTACAGGATCGTGCCGGGCCGCACCCAGTCGCGGTGCGCGTGCGGATGCCACAGCACGGCCGCCGAGTTCGACGTCGAGCGCTCGCCGGGAATCCCCGCCGTGGCCGCATCGAACTGTTCGAGCTGCCAGTCGGCCTGGCCTTCGTCGGCGTTCGCGAAATGCATCATCAGCGTGATCTTGCCGATCGACGGCGCGCCGGCCGCGCGCTCCCACGCCGCGCGGAAAACGTCGGGCCGGTAGCCGAGGCGGTTCATCCCGGAGTTCATCTTGAGCTGGATGTCGATCGGCTGCCGCGGCTTTGCCGCGATCAGCAGGTCGAGCTGTTCGTCGCAGTGCACGGACACCGTCAGCCGATGACGGTCGGCCAGCTCGACGTCGGCCGGCTCGAAGATCCCTTCGAGCAGCAGCACGGGCTTGTCCCAGCCGAGTTCGCGCACGCGCACGGCTTCGTCGAGGTCGAGCAGCGCGATGCCGTCGGCGGCGGCGAGGCCCGGATAGATCCGCTCGATGCCGTGGCCGTATGCGTCGGCCTTGACGACGGCCCACACGCGCGATTGCGCGGCGGTGCGGCGGATGAAGTCGAGGTTGTGGCGGATGGCGTCGGGGCGGATATGGGCGACGATGGGACGGGGCATGGCGATGTCTCGGATCGGATGTCGTTGGGCGCGCGCGGCGGCGTGGGTCCGGCAGTCCGGCGCGAAAACACGCCGGGCCAGTGTTGAGCGCTATCTTATTGGTGTTCGACCAGTTTTAATTAACGTATTTGTCGACGATTTGGTGGAAATTTTTGTGTTCGTCCTGGCTGGGCGCTTCTGTCGACAGGCCGCGCAGCCGAGTCTCCCGTCTAGAAAACCGGTGCGCGAACGGCATGACGCAATGCTAAGCTCTCGGCGATCTTGTCATTGATCAATGTAACGATAAAGGAGGAGACTTTTGATGACGACGTCCCAGCTGTGCCTGTTCATCGTCGCGCTGTTGCCGTTCACGATGACGTTTCTCGCGAAGGCCCGCAAGGGTTACGACAACCGCGCGCCGCGCGACTACCTGGCGAAGCTCGAAGGCTGGCGCGCGCGGGCGCAGGCCGCGCACCAGAACGCATGGGAGGCGCTCGCGCTGTTCACGGCCGCGCTGGTGGTGGCATGGCACAACGGCGCGAACGTGCATCGCGTCGACCAGCTCGCGATGGCGTTCGTCGCGATCCGGATCGTCTACACGCTGATGTACCTGCTGAACTGGGCGTCGCTGCGTTCGCTCGTGTGGTTCGGCGGGATGGCGTGCGTGGTCGCGTTGTTCTTCGCTGCACCGTAGGCGCCGGCAGGCAAGGCGAGGCCGGCTTCGTGTGCCGGCCCGTCAGGCGCCGCCCGCGCCGCGTGCGTGACTGTCGTTGGATGCGGGCGCAACGATCTTCGCGAGCGTGGCGGGTGGCGCGGCTTCGGTTTCGGCTTCGCGACGCAGGAACGCGATCAACGGATCGAGCAGCCGGTGCCGCGCAAACGGGTTGCGACGCAGCACGAAGCGCCATGACGCATCGCGTGCGAGGCCCGGCACCAGCGGCACCAGGCGCCCGCTGCGCAG
This sequence comes from Burkholderia reimsis, assembly GCF_003294055.1. Taxonomy (NCBI): domain Bacteria; kingdom Pseudomonadati; phylum Pseudomonadota; class Betaproteobacteria; order Burkholderiales; family Burkholderiaceae; genus Burkholderia; species Burkholderia reimsis. The sequence goes on along the minus strand of NZ_QMFZ01000032.1, from coordinate 22,236 downwards.
TTCGGGCTCGATCAGCGGCACGCGGCCGAGCGCGATGCCCGCGCCGCCGACCGCCGCGCCGATCACCTGGCTGAAACTGCTGTAACGGACGATCTTCGTCTCGAAGTCGTCCGGCAAGCCGAATTCCGATGCCCAGTTGTGCCAGTCGATCTCTGGGCTGTTCTCGTGCATCTCCTGCAGCAGCCGCGAGCGGCACACGTGCCCCGATGCGTACGGAAACAGCTCGGGGCTGCACACCGGGAACACCGTCTCCCGGATCAGCACGTCGTCGTCGTCCCGCAGCCGGTGCGCGGGCACGTGCACGATCGCCAGATCGACGCCGCTGCGCGCGAAATCCGGTTCGTCATCGAGCACGACGGCGTGCAGCGGCGTGTCGGGATGAAGCGACGAGAATTCCGCGAGGCGGCGCGCCAGCCACATTGCCGAAAACGGCGCGTTGGCGGAGACGGTGAGCCGTTGCGCGGTGCCGCGAATCTCGGCGCAGGCATCGGTGAGGCGCGACAGCGCGTCGCTGACGGCCGGCAGCAGGCGCTCGCCGGCGGGCGTGAGACCGATGCCGCCGAGCCCCGTGCTGCGTTCGAGCAGCCGCGCGCCGAGCGATTCCTCGAGCGCGCGAATCTGGTGGCTGACCGCGCTCGTCGACACGTTCAGCTCGACCGCCGCGCGCGCGAACCCGCCGAGGCGGACGGCCGCCTCGAAAGCCCGCAACGCGCTGAGGGGAGGGAGGTGCGACATGCCGGGTATTGTAGTTGACTCAACACCCGTTGAAAAATCATCTTTTGCCGCGCGCAGGCGGCGCGGGTAGCCTCGATCCGGTCAAGAAAAAATGCAACCAGACACTACCGGAGGGCTTCATGTATTTCGACCGACGACTATGGGCAATGATGGCGGGACTGCGCTGGCGGGTCGCCGCGGCCGTCGCGCTCGGACTGCTCGCGATGGGTGTCGGGATCCTGCGCTTCGTGTTCCTCGGCCGCGTGCTGGCGCTGGTCTTTTCCGGCGCGCCGGCGCGCAGCATCGGCGAAGCCGTCGTTGCAACGGCGGCCTGCGTGCTGCTGCGCGCGTGGCTCGACCATCGCCGCACGGTGCTCGCGCAGCACACGGCCGGGCGCGTGCAGGCCACGCTGCGCGCGCGGCTGTTCGACCGGATCGCGGCGCTCGGCCCCGCATGGTTCAGCGGCGAACGCACGGGCGGCGTGATGCTGGCCGTCGTCGACGGCGTCGAGCAGCTGCAGACCTTTTTCGGCACCTACCTGCCGCAACTCGTGATCGCCGCCTGCGCGCCGGTGATGATCTTCGCGGTGCTCGCGTGGTGGGACGTGCCGACGGCCGCCATCCTGCTGGTCGCGGCGATGGTCACGCTCGCGCTGCCGCAACTCGTGCATCGTGCCGACAAGCGCGCGGCGCTCGCACGCTCGGCCGCGTTCAAGGCGTTCGGCGAGGAGTTTCTCGACGCGGTGCAAGGCCTGCCGACGCTGAAGGCATTCGGGCAAGGCACGGCGTTCGGCGCGAAGCTGGCCGCGAAGGCGCGCGCGCTGTCCGACAGCACGTTCTGGGTGCTCGCGCTCGGCCTGCTGACGCGGCTCTTCACCGATCTCGGCACCGGCCTCGGCGCGGCCGCCGCGATCGCGGTCGGCGCGTGGCGCGTGCGGCACGGCGACATGAGCCTCGAGGCGCTGCTGATCGTGCTGATGGCCGGCAGCGAGATCTTCCGGCCGCTGCGCGACCTGCGTTCGGTATTGCATCAGGGGATGATCGGCCAGTCGGCGGCGAATGCGATCCACGCGCTGCTCGACGCGCGGAGCCACACGCCTTCCACCGATGCGCCGCGCGTGCAGGGCCTGCGGCCGGAGATCGCGTTCGACGCCGTCAGCTTCGCGTATCCGGGGCGTCGCGCCGACGCGCATGCGGCGCTGAGCTTCTCGGTTCGCGAAGGCGAGACGGTCGCCATCGTCGGGCCGAGCGGCGCGGGAAAATCGACCATCGTGCGCCTGCTGCTGCGCCAGCACGATGCGCAGGGCGGCGCGGTCCGCATCGGCGGCCGCGACGTGCGGACGCTCGATGCCGGCCAGGTGCGCGAGATGATCGCGGTCGTCGCGCAGGATGCGACGCTGTTCGACGGCAGCGTCGCCGACAACCTGCGGCTCGGCCGCCCCGACGCGAGCGACGCGGACATGATCGCCGCCGCGCGTGCGGCCAACGCGCACGATTTCATCTCGGCGCTGCCGGACGGTTATGCGACGCGCATCGGCGAACGCGGGCTCATGCTGTCGGGCGGCCAGCGCCAGCGCCTCGCGATTGCCCGCGCGCTGCTGCGCGACGCACCGATCCTGCTGCTCGACGAGGCGCTGTCGTCGGTCGACGCGGAGAACGAAGCGTTGATCCAGCAGGCACTCGACCGGCTCACGCGCGGGCGCACCACGCTCGTGCTCGCGCACCGGCTGTCCAGCGTGATCGGCGCCGACCGCATCCTGGTGCTCGACCAGGGGCAGGTGGTCGACGAGGGCACGCACGCGGCGCTGATCGCGCGTGACGGCCCGTATCGCCGCCTGATGGGGCCGCAACTGGAGGCGGTCGCCGAATCGGCCGGCGTGGCGACGACGGCCGGCGCGACCGCGCGCGCGTCGTCCGGCCCGCAGGTGCGGCCGCTGTACGACGATGCGGCGGAGATCGGCTGGCCGGAAACGCTGCGGACGCTGCTGCGGTTCGTGCGGCCGTGGACGGGCAAGGTCGTGCTGACGGTGCTGTTCGGGATCGGCCGCGTGCTCGCGTTCATCGGCGTCGGCGTGATCGGCGCGCTGGTGGTCGGTGCGGTACCGGGCGGCCATGTGAGCCCGGCGCTCGTCACGGCACTGCTTGTGATCGCGCCGGTGGCGGCCGTGCTGCACTGGCTCGAATCGTGGCTCGCGCATGACATGGCGTACCGGCTGCTCGCGGAAATGCGCATCGCGCTGTTCGCGACGCTCGAACGCCTCGCACCTGCCGGGCTGCTGCGCCGCCGTTCCGGCGATCTCGTGTCGCTCGCGACGCAGGACGTCGAGACCGTCGAGTATTTCTATGCGCATACGCTGGCGCCCGCTTTCGTCGCGGTGCTCGTGCCGGCCGCCGTGCTGGTGCTGCTCGCGTCGGTCGCGTGGCCGCTCGCGCTCGCGCTGCTGCCGTTCCTGTTGTGGGCCGGGCTTGCACCGGTGCTGGCGCGGCGCGAGGTCGACCGGCTCGGCACCGGCGCGCGCGAAGCGCTCGGCCAGCTCGGCGCGCACCTGACCGAGACGATCCAGGGGCTCGCGGAGCTGACCGCGTTCCAGGCCGTCGCGCGCCGGCGCGAAGCGTTCGTGGCCGAAGTCGATGCGTACCGGAAGCAACGCGCCAGGCTGCTCGACGACCTGTCGACGCAGAGCGCCGCACTGGAAGTCGCGAGCGGGCTCGGCGGGCTGGTCGTCGCGGCACTCGGCGCGCTGCTGTGCGCGCGCGGCTGGGTTCCGCGCGAGTCGTTGCCGCTGCTGGTGCTGGTCGCGGTGGCCGCCTTCATGCCGGTTGCCGAAATCGGCCAGGTCGCGCGCCAGCTCGCCGACACGATCGCGTCGACGCGCCGCCTGCGCGCGCTGGAGAAGGAGCCCGTGCCGGTGACGGACGGCACGCATGCGCTGCCCGCCGATCCGGCGGTGCGCTTCGAGGCGACGTCCTTCACGTACCCGGGCCGCAGCGTGCCCGCGCTCGACCGCGTGAGCTTCGACGTGCCGCCCGGCAGCACGGTCGCGCTGGTCGGTGCGTCGGGCGCCGGCAAGTCGACGGTCGCGAGCCTGCTGCTGCGCTTCTGGGATCCGCAGCAGGGCCGCGTGACGCTCGGTGGCGTCGACCTGCGCGACCTGCGGCTCGACGACCTGCGCCAGCACATCGCGCTGGTTGCGCAGGATACCTACCTGTTCAACGACACGCTGGAGGCGAACATCCGGCTCGCGGCGAACGACGCGTCCGACGCGGACGTGCAGCGCGCGATCGAGCATGCGGCGCTCGGCGAATTCGTCGCGCGGCTGCCGGACGGACTCGCGACGCGCGTCGGCGAGCGCGGCGTGCAGTTGTCGGGCGGCCAGCGCCAGCGCGTCGCGATCGCGCGTGCGTTCCTGAAGGATGCGCCCGTGCTGATCCTCGACGAAGCGACGTCCCACCTCGACACGATCAGCGAGCAGCAGATTCGCGCGGCGCTGGAAGACCTGATGACGCAGCGCACGTCGATCATCATCGCGCACCGGCTGTCGACCGTGCGTAATGCCGACCTGATCCTCGTGATGGAGCAGGGCCGCGTGATCGAGGCCGGACGGCATGCGGACCTGCTGGCGCGGCAGGGCGCGTATGCGCGGCTCGTGTCGCATCAGGCAAGCGGGGTGGCGGTGTAAGCGACGTCGCATCGGCGCGCTGGCCTCGCTTCCGGCGGTTCCGCGCGCGTGTCGCAACATTCGTCGAGTCACGCCGGCGGGTGCCTGCGTCTCGGGGGCAGCCACCCCGGCACCGTACCCGATCGCCGACGCTTCACGCTGACAAACCCTATGCGCGGGCCGCGACGATTGTCCGAGCGCCCGCGCGATCCTCCTCCTCTCGTGCGTGACGCCCTGGGCCGCAAGCCGGCCCGGTCACCGCCAACTGCGCCCAGGCGCCGCCGCCGTCCGGTGCGGCGTGATCCGGCCCGGGTGCTTCCCCCGGGTGCTTCCCCCGCGCCACCCTCCCATTCCTCCGATTGATCCGCGCCGCGCGCCCCGGGTTTGTTTCGATGCATTTATCCGTTGCGCGTTTTTTTGTTGTCGTAGTATCGCGGTTGACAACACTTGTTGCACTAAGGTCTAATTCGACATCGCATGTTGCGGTGCGGCTTGATGTCGTCGTTACCGCCGGCCGGCTGGCCGGTCACATCGCTCAATCATGCGGAGAGAAACCATGAGTCGCCGTTCCTTCCTGAAAGCCGTCGCGGTCGTTGCCGCGCTCGGCGCAAACCTCGCACACGCGGATACCAGGACGCTCGTCGTCGGCACCGATACGTCGTTCATGCCGTTCGAGTTCAAGCAGGGCGACAAGTATGTCGGCTTCGATCTCGACCTGTGGGCGGAGATCGCGAAGGACCAGGGCTGGAAATACACGATCCAGCCGATGGATTTCGCGGGCCTGATCCCGGCGCTGCAGACGCAGAACATCGACGTCGCGCTGTCGGGGATGACGATCAAGGAAGAGCGCAAGAAGGCGATCGACTTCTCCGCGCCGTACTACGACAGCGGTCTCGCGGCGATGGTGCAGACCGGCAACACGACGATCAAGTCGATCGACGACCTGAACGGCAAGGTGATCGCCGCGAAGACGGGCACCGCGACGATCGACTGGATCAAGGCGCACCTGAAGCCGAAGGAGATCCGCCAGTTCCCGAACATCGACCAGGCCTACCTCGCGCTCGAAGCCGGCCGGGTCGACGCGGCGATGCACGACACGCCGAACGTGCTGTTCTTCGTGAACAACGAAGGCAAGGGCAAGGTGAAGGTCGCGGGCCAGCCGGTCAGCGGCGACAAGTACGGGATGGGTTTCCCGAAGGGCAGCCCGCTCGTGCCGAAGGTCAACGCGTCGCTCGTGAAGATCAAGGCCGACGGCCGCTACGCGCAGATCTACAAGAAGTGGTTCGGTGCCGAGCCGCCGAAGATGTAAGCGCGACGGCGCACCATGGCGCGGCCGGGCGGCCGCGCCGGTCTTGAATCGAACGGGGAGCGACAAGTGAATTTCGATTGGTCGGCGATCTGGGCGGCGTTGCCGGACCTGATGGACGGGGTCCGGTTGACGGTGTTCATCGCATTTTTCGGGCTGGTGGGCGGCTTCATCGTCGGGATGATCGCGGGCATGTTCCGCGCATACGGACCGAAGGCGATGAACGTGCTCGCCCAGGTTTATATAGAGTTGATTCGCGGCACGCCGATCGTCGTGCAGGTGATGTTCCTGTACTTCGCGCTGCCGCTGCTCGCGCATATCCGCATCGACGGCCTGACGGCCGCGATCATCGCGATCACGGTGAATTCCGGCGCGTATCTCGCGGAAGTGGTGCGCGGCGCGCTGCTGTCGATCCCGAAGGGGCTGACGGAGGCGGGGCTCGCGATGGGGTTGTCGATGCCGCGCGTGCTGCTGAAGGTGGTCGGGCCGCTCGCGTTCCGGCGGCTGATTCCGCCGCTCGGCAACCAGTGCATCGTGAGCCTGAAGGACACGTCGCTGTTCATCGTGATCGGCGTCGGCGAACTGACGCGCAAGGGGCAGGAAATCATCGCGGGCAATTTCCAGGCGGTCGAGATCTGGAGCGCCGTGGCCGTCATCTACCTGCTGCTGACCGGCGCGATGACGCTGACGCTGCGGCTCGTCGAAAAGAGGATGAGAATTCTATGAGCATGATCGAATTCCAGAACGTGTCGAAGAGTTTTGGCCACGTGCCGGTGCTGAAGCACATCGACCTGAAGATCGACGCGGGCGAGGTGGTCGTCGTGATCGGCCCGTCCGGCTCGGGCAAGTCGACGATGCTGCGCTGTATCAACGCGCTCGAGAAAATCACCGGCGGCGAACTGCTCGTCGACGGCCAGAGCGTGCGCGGCAACGCGACGACGATCCGCAACATCCGGCTCGAAGCCGGCATGGTGTTCCAGCAGTTCAACCTGTTTCCGCAAATGACCGCGCTCGAGAACGTGATGTTCGGGCCGATCCAGGTGCGCGGCGCGTCACGTGCCGACGCACGCGACCAGGCGATGGCGCTGCTCGACAAGGTCGGCCTCGAATCGCGTGCGAATCATTACCCGTCGGAGCTGTCGGGCGGTCAGCAGCAGCGCGTCGCGATCGCGCGCGCACTCGCGATCCGGCCGCGGCTGATGCTGTTCGACGAGCCGACGTCGGCGCTCGATCCGGAATTGCGCCACGAAGTGCTGAAAGTGATGCAGGATCTCGCCAACGAAGGGATGACGATGATCGTCGTCACGCACGAGATCGGCTTCGCGAAACGGGTCGGCACGCGCCTGCTGTTCATGGATCAGGGCGGCATTGCCGAGGACGGCCATCCGGTCGACCTGATCGACCGGCCGCCGACCCCGCGCCTGAAGGAATTCCTGAAACACGTGTCCTGAACGAAACCGAAATGGCCGACCTGCCGCTTTCCCTTACCCCTGTCATCGCCGGTGCGCCGTTCGACATCGGCGTGCGCCTCGGCGAACTCGCCGGTCCCGTGTTCGACGCGTACATGCAGCAGAGCAGCGCATGGCAGGCCGTGCGCCGCTGGCGCGGCCATCCGTTCGTCGATGCGTTGCGGCAGGCGGCGCTGGCCGCGTACCCCGATCTCGTCGCGGAACTGGACGGGATCGCGGCGGGTGTCGGCTGGCCGGCCGAGGACATCTTCCTGTGGAACTGCCGCGGCGAGCTGATCCACAACGCGCCGGACGGCTGCACGACGCTGGCCGCGCGCGACGCGGCCGGCACGCGCTGGATCGCGCACAACGAGGACGGCGATCCGTTCCTGCGCGAACGCTGCCTGCTCGTCGACGTGCAGCCCGTGGGCAAGCCGGGCTTCGTCAGCTTCTACTACCCGGGCTCGCTGCCGGGCCACACCTTCGCCGCGAACCGGGCCGGCATCGTGCAGGCGATCAACAACTTGCGGATCAAGACGCCCGCGCCGGGCGTGCCGCGCATGATCCTGGCGCGCGCCGTGCTCGATGCGGCGTCGCTCGACGAGGCCGCCGACGTGCTGCGCGTGAATGCGCGCGCGAGCGGCTTTCACCATACGCTCGGCGCGACCGGCGACACGCGGCTGCTGAGCATCGAGGCGAGTGCCGCGCGCTGCTCGGTCGTCGACGTGGCGACGCTGGCCGGGCACGCGAACCATCTCGTGCATCCGGGCTGTGAAGCAGAGGCGCAGATCGTCACGCAATCGTCGGCCGACCGCCAGCGCCGCGTCGACGCGCTCGTGCCCGGGATCGACGCGATCGATGAAGCCGCGCTGCTGCGCGTGCTCGGCGATCGTGCACCGGAAGGGTTGCCGATCTACCGCGACGATCCTGCGGACCCCGACGACGAAAATACGCTGGCCACGGCCGTGTTCGCGATCGGCGCGGCGTCGATCGACGTCACCATTTACCAACAAGGCACGCAGCGTTTCGCGACGCGCATCGTGCCGTCCGGACGCGCGCACGACGCATCCTGATCCATGAGGCAACGCATGACGACCGTTTTCCATCGCGCTCCGCGCGCCACCTTGCCCGTCGCCGTCGCAGGCGACGGCATCGAGATCATCGACTCGACCGGCAAACGCTACATCGACGCGTGCGGCGGCGCGGCCGTTTCGTGTCTCGGCCACAGCAACCAGCGCGTGATCGACGCGATCAAGCGGCAGGCGCAGCAACTGGCCTACGCGCACACGTCGTTCTTCACGACCGACGTGGCCGAGGAACTCGCCGACCGGCTCGTCGAAGCCGCGCCGGCCGGCCTCGAACACGTGTATTTCGTGTCGGGCGGCTCCGAGGCGGTCGAGGCCGCGCTGAAGCTCGCGCGCCAGTATTTCGTCGAGAAGGGCGAGCCGCAGCGCCGCCATTTCATCGCGCGACGCCAGAGCTATCACGGCAACACGCTCGGCGCGCTCGCGATCGGCGGGAATGCGTGGCGGCGCGAGCCGTTCCTGCCGCTGCTGATCGAGGCGCACCACGTGAGCCCGTGCTTTGCCTATCGCGACCGGCAGGCGGGTGAAACCGACGAAGCGTATGCGCAGCGCCTCGCGGACGAGCTCGAGCAGAAGATCGCCGAGCTCGGCGCGGACAACGTCGCGGCATTCGTCGCGGAAACGGTGGTGGGCGCAACGGCCGGCGCGGTGCCGCCGGTGCGCACGTACCTGAAGAAGATTCGCGCGGTGTGCGACAAGTACGGCGTGCTGCTGATCCTCGACGAGATCATGTCGGGGATGGGCCGCACGGGTTACCTGTACGCGTGCGACGAAGACGGCGTCGCGCCCGATCTGCTGACGATCGCGAAAGGGCTCGGCGCCGGCTACCAGCCGATCGGCGCGACGCTGGTGAGCGACCGCATCTACCGGACGATCGTCGACGGCTCGGGTTTCTTCCAGCACGGCCACACGTACCTCGGCCATGCGACCGCGTGCGCGGCCGCGCTCGAAGTGCAGCGCGTGATTGCCGAAGAGAAGCTGCTCGACAACGTGAAAGCGCGCGGCGAGCAGTTGCGTGCGTCGCTGCGCGAGCATTACGGCGCGCATCCGCATGTGGGTGACGTGCGCGGCCGCGGGCTGTTCGTCGGCGTCGAGCTCGTGCGCGATCGCGACACGAAGGCGACGTTCGATCCCGCGCTGAAGCTGCACGCGGCGGTCAAGCGCGAAGCGATGCAGCGCGGGTTGATGGTGTATCCGATGGGCGGGACGATCGACGGCGTTCACGGCGATCACATCCTCGTTGCGCCGCCTTTCATTTGCACCGCGCAGCAGATCGACACGATCGTCGAGCGGCTGTCGGGCGCGATCGACGCGGCGCTCGCGTCGGCCGGCGCGTGAGCGCATCCGCACATCATCGGGACATGACCATGACAGACAGACTGCCGCCATTCGATCCCGCGTCGGCCACCGACGCCCAGAAGGCCGTGCTGGCCGACATTCTCAGCGGCCCGCGCGGCAACCTGAACGGGCCGTTTCTCGGCTGGATCGCGAGCCCCGAACTGGCCCAGCACGCGCAGAAGCTCGGCGCGTTCTGCCGTTATCGCACGGGCCTGCCGCTGCGGTTGTCGGAACTCGCGATTCTCGTGACGGCCGCGCGCTGGCGCTCGCAGGCCGAGTGGCACATCCACCATCCGATCGCGCTCGAAGCGGGGGTGCCGGCCGCGACGGCCGACGCCATTCGGCTCGGCGTCGCGCCCGCATTCGAATCGGACGACGATGCGCTGATTCATGCATTCGCGAGCGAGTTGTACGACACGCGTCGCGTGAGCGACGCGACGTTCGCGCGGGCGCAGGCACGCTTCGGCCACGAAACCGTCGTGAATCTCGTTGCATTGCTCGGCTACTACGCGCTCGTCGCGATGACGCTGAACACGTTCGGCATGCGTGCGGACGGGCAGACCGAGTTGCCGTTTCCGGAGTAAGGGCGGCGTTCCGGCCGTGCCGGAGCGGGGCGGCGATACGTCTGACGAACATCGTGACGACCTGCTCCCGGCACAATGCAACCAAATGTATTCGTGCGGGATCGACGGCCGATCGCCGCGTATGATGGCTTGTTCACGTCGACATGATCGGTGAGCAAGCATGACGAGTACCCGCAAGACCTTGATGATCGCCGGTGGGCTCCTGGTAGCCGCGGCCGGCACTGCCTACGTGATGCTCCTGCGCGCGGACCACCGTGCGATCGAAGATTCGGGCATCGGCGATTCCGCCGCGCCGGTTGCCGTGGCACCAGCGAACAACGATCACGCGGTGCAGGGCACGATCGCGCCGCCGGCCCCGGCGGCCCGGGCCGATACGGCATCGAAGCAGGCAGCCGTTTCCCCGCAGCCGCCCGCCCCGGCAGCGCCCGCACCTGCACCCGCGCGTGTCGGTGCCGCACCCGCATCCGTCCCCGCCGTTCCTGTCGTGAGCGAGAAAGCGCCGCCGAGCGCACCGGCGCCGAAGGTCAACGTCGTGACCGTCGATGCGCAGGATTCGACCCCGCCGGCCGCAGCGCCGGCTGCGAAACCTGCCCAGCCGGTCGCCCCCGCGCAGGTCACGCAACGCGCACCGCGCAAGCGCGACGGTCTCGAACGCCACGCGGCCGCCGCGCCTTCCGCCACGAAATCCGAAACGCCGGAGACGGCCGCGCTCGTGAGGGAATCCGCGAAGCTCGACCCGTCGTTGCCGCCGCCGCCGATGTCGTCGACATCATCGATATCGTCGAGCACCGGTTCGTACCGGCAGGGGAGTTCGTCGTCGGGCGCGAATCCGGTTGCCGCTGCGATGACCGAGCAACTGGTCAGGCAGTCGAGCAACTTCAAGCCGACGACACCCGCGTCGGCGAACGGCGATCCGGCCGCGACCAAGTAAGCGCGATCGGCTTCGACATAAAAAAGGACCCCGCACGCCGACCAAAGCATGCGGGGCCAAGAGAGACAAACTGTTGTGCCGATGGGCGACGCGCGTTACGCGGCGACCGCTTCCTCGGCCTGCGCTTGCGCGGCGGCCACCGGTGCGACGTCCTGCCGGATCAGGTGGTCGAACGCGCCGAGCGATGCCTTCGCGCCTTCACCCACCGCGATCACGATCTGCTTGAACGGCACCGTCGTCACGTCGCCGGCCGCGAACACGCCCGGCACCGACGTCGCGCCGCGCGCATCGACGACGATCTCGCCGTGCTTCGACAGTTCGACCGTACCCTTCAGCCATTCGGTGTTCGGCACGAGGCCGATCTGCACGAACACGCCTTCCAGATCGATGCGCTGCGTGTCGCCCGAGCGCAGATCCTTGTAAACGAGGCCGTTCAGCTTGCTGCCGTCGCCGGTCAGCTCGATCGTTTGCGCCTGCGTGACGATCGTGACGTTCGGCAGGCTGCGCAGCTTGCGCTGCAGCACTTCGTCCGCGCGCAGTTGCGCACCGTATTCGATCAGCGTGACGGCCTTCACGATGCCGGCGAGGTCGATCGCGGCCTCGACGCCCGAGTTGCCGCCGCCGACCACCGCGACGCGCTTGCCCTTGAACAGCGGGCCGTCGCAGTGCGGGCAGTACGCGACACCACGGTTGCGGTATTCACGCTCGCCGGGCACGTTGATTTCGCGCCAGCGTGCGCCGGTCGCGAGGACGATCGTCTTCGCCTTCAGCACCGCGCCGTTCGCGAGGCGGATCTGGTGCACGTCGCCCGGAATCAGCGCATCGGCACGCTGCACGTCCATGATGTCGACGTCGTACTGCTTCACGTGCTGTTCGAGCGCGGTCGCGAACTTCGGCCCTTCGGTTTCCTGCACCGACACGAAGTTTTCGATTGCCATCGTGTCGAGCACCTGGCCGCCGAAACGCTCGGCGACCACGCCCGTCGCAATGCCCTTGCGTGCCGAGTAGATGGCGGCTGCCGCGCCCGCCGGGCCGCCGCCGACGATCAGCGTATCGAACACCGGCTTGTTTTCGAGCGACTTCGCGGCACGTGCGCTGGCGCCCGTGTCGAGTTTCGCGAGGATTTCCTTCACGCTGCTGCGGCCCTGGCCGAACGAGGCGCCGTTCAGGAACATCGTCGGCACGGCCATGATCTGGCGCGACTCGACTTCATCCTGGAACAGCGCGCCGTCGATCGCGACGTGGCGGATGTGCGGGTTGATCAGCGACATCACGTTCAGTGCCTGCACGACTTCCGGGCAGTTCTGGCACGACAGCGAGAAGTACGTTTCGAACGCGTAGTCGCCGTCGAGCGCGCGGATCTGTTCGACCACGTCGTCATCGAGCTTGATCGGGTGGCCGCCCGTCTGCAGCAGCGCGAGCACGAGCGACGTGAATTCGTGGCCCATCGGGATGCCGGCGAAGCGGATGCCGGCCGGCTTGCCGGGCTCGCCGATCGAAAACGACGGCTTGCGCTCGGCATCGTCGCGGCGTTCGGTCACGGTCACGCGATCCGTCAGCGACGCAATCTCGTTCAGCAGCGCCAGCAGTTCCTGCGATTTCGCGCCGTCGTCGAGCGAAGCGACGAGTTCGATCGGGCGCGTGATTTTTTCGAGGTACGCTTTCAGTTGGTTCTTGAGATTGGCGTCGAGCATGGCGTTTCGGATTCCGTATTGATGATTCTGGTCGGGCACGTCGTGCCGGAGGAGGGCGCGGGCCGCATGCGGCGGCGGCCCGTCTTCGTGTGTCTCGCGCGCCTCGTGCGAGGCGCGCGGAGCGATCGTCAGATCTTGCCGATCAGGTCGAGCGACGGGGTCAGCGTTTCCGCGCCCGGCGTCCACTTGGCCGGGCACACTTCACCCGGGTGCGCCGCGATGTATTGCGCAGCCTGCACTTTGCGCAGCAGTTCGCCTGCGTCGCGGCCGATGCCGTTGTCGTGGATTTCGCACAGCTTGATCTCGCCTTCCGGGTTGATCACGAACGTGCCGCGCAGTGCCATCCCTTCTTCCTCGATCAGCACGTCGAAGTTGCGCGACAGCGTGAGCGTCGGGTCGCCGATCATCGGGTACTTGATCTTGCCGATCGTGTCCGACGTGTCGTGCCATGCCTTGTGTGTGAAGTGCGTGTCGGTCGACACGCCGTAGATTTCGACACCCAGCTTCTGGAATTCCGCGTAACGGTCGGCGAGGTCGCCCAGCTCGGTCGGGCAGACGAACGTGAAGTCGGCCGGGTAGAACACGACGACGGACCACTTGCCCTTGAAGTTCTCTTCCGAGACGGGCACGAAGTCGCCGTTGTGGTAAGCGGTTGCCTTGAACGGCTTGATTTGGGTGTTGATGATCGGCATCTGGTGAGTTCCTTTGCTTCAGTGGTGAGTGGAATGTTGCCAGTATCCGGGTTCACCCTGAGCTTGTGAAATTGCTTGTTTCAATCCGGGGCATCGGGAATTTCTATCTGCTTCCGGCCCTTGATTGGGTGGGGCTTGTGAGGCGGTGGGCGGATAGCCGATGAATGCGGGTTGACAGCGGGGCAGTTTGGCGTGATGTGCCGGCGCGAGTAGCTGGCACATTGCGTGCGCAGGATGGTCGTCTCGCGCGTTCGTATCAGGTGCTGCGGGAGGGCCGAGTTCCGGCGCATACAACGGGCTCGGACTCGGAGGTGACTTGGCGCTGACTCAGAGCTTGTAGGGCACGCGAACGCCGGGTTCGGTGGCAGGGAAGTCCTTCGTGTTGCGCGACACGAGCAGTAGACCGTTCACTTGTGCCGATGCCCAGACGATTGCATCGGGAAGGAGTATGCGGCGTTCCTTGCGGATTGTCACGGCACGATTCGCAACCGGGCTGTCCAGTGCGATGACATCGAACGACGACAGCCACGCGCGGATGGGTGCCTCGTCCTGTGCGGACGTGCCGACCAGGACCTCCATCCACGAGATCGTGCTGATCGCCCGATAGTCGTAGCGGCCCAGTTCCGCACGAGCGGATTCCACGCCGCCCAGATAGTCGATCAGGATGTTGGTATCGAAGAGAGCTTTTACCATTCCGAGCGCAGTTCTTCCTGATAGGTGAGCCCGTCGACCTTGCGATCTTTCCAGAGACCGAAGACGTCGTCGGCAAGCCGGTGCTTGTGCAAGGCAATATAGGCATCGATCGCGTCGCGGATGATTGCGGCGCGGGGACGATGTTGAGTCTCGACGATGACGGCCAACTCGTCGAGTTGGCCGTCCGACAGATCGACCAGAATTCGGCTCATGATAGCCTCCGATATATGATATGCATATCATATATACCAGATCTTTCGGCCGCAAGACGATAGCAAGCGAATCGGCGCAGCGTACCCCGCTCACATCCCCGCCATCTTCCTCAACCACTCCGCCAGCCGCCGCGCCCCGTCCGGCATGTCCGCGTCCTCGCGCGTGCACAGGTAGTAGTCGCGCCCGTCGTCGAGCGCGTGATCGAACAGCTTCACGAGCTCGCCATTCGCCAGTTCGCGTTCGACCAGCGGCGCGCGCAGCAATGCCGCGCCGAGATCCGCGCGCGCGGCGCTCAGCGTCAACTGGCCGTCCTCGAACATCGGCCCCACCGCGTGCGACACATGCCGCACCCCGGCGCCCTGCAGCCAGTTGACCCACGTGCTCCGATCCTCGTCGTGCACGAGCGGCGCGCGCGCGAGATCGGCCGGCGTGCGGAACGGCCCGTGGCGCTTCAGGAACGACGGGCTGCACATCGGCACCATCGCGCCCGGCAGCAGGCGTTCGCAGCGATAGCCGGGCCAGTCGCCGGTGCCGAAGCGGATCGACAGGTCCGACGCATCGCTGCGGTAGTTGCGGTGATGCGCGTACAACACGGTGACGTCGACGTCCGTGTTGTCGGCCAGGAACGCATGCAGCCTCGGAATGAACCAGCCGATGCCGAGCAACGGAATCAGGCTGACGGTGATCTGCCGCAGCGACGAGCGGTCGCGCACGAAGCGCGTCGCGCTGCGCAGCACCGAGAACGCGGCGCTGATCGAGCGGTAGTAATCGCGGCCTTCGTCGGTGAGCGCGAGCAGCCGGCCCTCGCGCACCGTCAGCGGCGTCTGGATGAACGCCTCGAGCAGCTGCAGCTGATGGCTGACCGCCGACGGCGTGATGTCGAGCTCGCCCGCGGCGGCGGTCACCGACCCGAGGCGCGCGAAGGCTTCGAACGCACGCACCGCGCGCAGCGGTGGATCGTGCGGCAATTGTTCGATATTTTTCATGTGTCGAATTTTATCGAAAAATCAGGGTAAGCGACAACACAAAAATATCCTGTATTTACAGTGATATAGGTTAATGTGTGGCCAGCGATATAAGCATCCAACAATTGGGTATTTGGGGTTTGGGTGCTCAATATTTAATATTTTTCATGTTTTGATTCGATCCACCCATCCCCGCACATGAAAATCGCTTTCCTTCACGCCAGCCTCGCATTCTCGGCGGCCGCCCTGGTCGCTTCCGTTCCCGCCTTCGCGCAATCCGCGCCGCAGACGGTCCTGATCGGTCTCGCCGCGCCGCTCACAGGCCCGTCCGCGCGGATCGGCAAGGACCTGCAGAACGGCGCGCAACTCGCGATCGACGATGCGAACGCGAAGCATCCGACCATCGGCGGCAAGCCGGTCGTCTACAAGCTCGTCGCGGCCGACGATCAATCGGATCCGCGCACGGCCGTCGCGGTCGCGCAGCAGCTCGTCGACCAGCATGTGATCGGCGTCGTCGGCCACTGGAATACAGGCTGCAGCGTGCCGGCATCGCGCGTCTACCGCGATGCGGGCATCCCGCAGATCGCGCCGGCGTCCACCGGCCATCAGTACACGCAGCAGGGTTATGCGACGGCCTTCCGCATCATGGGTCACGACGATGCGGGCGGCAACTTCACGGGCGCGTATGCGGTGAAGACGCTGAAGGCGAAGCGTATCGCGGTGATCGACGATCGCACGTCGTTCGGCGCGGGGCTTGCCGACCAGTTCATCAAGGGCGTGCAGGCGAACGGCGGGGCGATCGTCGATCGCCAGTACGTGAACGACAAGACGACCGATTTCAGCGGCGTGCTGACCGCGATCAAGGGCAAGCGCGCGGATCTCGTGTTCTTCGGCGGCCTCGATGCACAAGCCGCGCCGATCGCGCGCCGGATGCGCCAGCTCGGCGTGAACGCGCCGCTGCTCGGCGCGGGCGGCTTCGTGAGCCAGACCTTCCTGTCGCTCGCGGGCAAGGACGGCGACGGCGTGACGGCGCTCGAACCGGGCCTGCCGCTCGACCGGATGCCGGGCGGCAAGGCATTCGACACGCAATACCAGGCGCGCTTCCGTGCGCCGATCGAACTGCATGCGCCGTTCGCGTACGACGCGGCGGCCACGCTGATCGCGGCCGCGCAGAAGGCCGGCACGACGCAGCCGGCGAAGCTGGTCGCGGCGGTGCGTGCGATCGACCGGCCCGGCGTGACGGGACGGATCGCGTTCGACGGCGAAGGCAACCTGAAGGACCCGGCCTTCACGATCTACCAGGTGCGCGGCGGCAAGTGGACCGTCGTCGACGTGCTCGGCGGCTCGCGCACCGCAACCAAGTAAGCGAAACGACACGGCGCAACACAGCGCAATACATCGATAAAACGACCCGGACGATCCCCATGACCGAAGCGACCCAGACATCCGCCGCCGCACCCGAGGACACACGCCTCGGGATCCTCGCGCGGCGCCGCATCGAAGCGGAAATCATCAAGCCGATCTACGAGATCATGAAGCGCGAGTTCGGCGCCGAGCGCGCGCAGGCCGTGATCGCGGAAGCCGTGCGCGGCGCGGCCGTCGACGCCGGCCGCACGTTCGCCGCGCAGGAGCCGGGCGGCACGAGCGTGAAGTCGTTCATCGCGCTGCAGGTGCTGTGGGAGAAGGACGATGCGCTCGACGTCGAGGTGCGGCGCGCGGACGACGCGCACTACGACTACGACGTGCATCGCTGCAGCTACGCGGAGATGTATCACGCGATGGGGCTCGGCGAGATCGGGCATCTGCTGAGCTGCGCGCGCGACAGCCATTTCATCCAGGGTTATGCGCCGGACATCGCGCTCACGCGCACGAGCACGATCATGCAGGGCGGCAAGCGTTGCGATTTCCGTTACGCACTGCAATCCGCGCCGGAGAACGGCGATGCGTGACGATCGCGGCAACGTGGATATCGTGAGCGCGCCGCGCGTCGACGGCGACCGCCTGTGGGCGTCGCTCGAGCGGATGGCGCAGATCGGCGCGACGCCGAAGGGCGGCGTCTGCCGTCTTGCGCTGACCGACCTCGATCGCGAGTCGCGCGACCTGTTCGTGCAATGGGCGCAGGACGCCGGCTGCACGGTGCGCGTGGACCGGATGGGCAACGTGTTCGCACGCCGCCCGGGGCGCAATCCCGCCGCCGCGCCGGTCATGACGGGCTCGCACGCCGATTCGCAGCCGACGGGCGGCCGCTACGACGGCATCTACGGCGTGCTCGGCGGGCTCGAGGTCGTGCGTGCGCTGAACGACGCGGGCGTCGAGACCGAGCGCCCGATCGACGTCGTGATCTGGACCAACGAGGAAGGCTCGCGCTTCGCGCCGGCGATGGTATCGGCCGGCGTGTTCTCGGGTGTCTATACGCTCGAATACGGGCTGTCGCGCACCGACGGCGCGGGCAGGACGATCGGCGAGGAACTGGCGCGGATCGGCTACGCGGGCACCGAGCCCGTCGGCGGTTATCCGGTGCACGCGGCGTATGAACTGCATATCGAGCAGGGCCCGATTCTCGAACGGGCCGGCAAGACGATTGGTGTCGTGACGGGCGGGCAGGGGCAGCGCTGGTACGAAGTGACGCTCACCGGCGTCGACGCGCACGCGGGCACGACGCCGATGGAGGTCCGCCGTGATGCGCTGGTCGGCGCCGCGCGGATGATCGCGTTCATCGAGGTGCTCGGCCGTCGTTACGCGCCGGACGCACGCGCGACGGTCGGGATGATCGAGGCGCGGCCGAACTCGCGCAACACGGTGCCGGGCGGCTGCTTCTTCACGGTCGAGTTTCGTCATCCGGACGATGCGGTGCTCGACGAACTGGACGCGGCGCTGCGCGCCGAACTGGCGCGTGTGGCCGATGAAACGGGCCTCGGTGCGCAGATCGAGCAGATTTTCACGTATGCGCCGATCCCGTTCGCGCCGCGCTGCATCGACGCGGTGCGTGACGCGGCACGCTCGCTCGGGCTGTCGCACCTGGACATCGTGTCCGGTGCGGGTCATGACGCGTGTTATGTCGCGCGCGTCGCGCCGACCGGGATGATCTTCGTGCCGTGCGTCGACGGGTTGAGCCACAACGAGGCCGAAGCGATTACGCCTGAGTGGGCGGCGGCGGGGGCGGATGTGCTGTTGCGTGCGGTGTTGCGGAGTGCGCAAGAGGCCTGAGCCCGAGCGTGACGGCAGCGGCCCGGCGGCAGGGTATGCGCCGGGCCGCGCCGGTTTCGGCCTGGCACCGCGAACGCGAAATTCGCGTCAGGCCGCCGGCGAATGCCGATCGATGTATCGGCGCATCACGTAAAACGCAGTATCGGTGCGCCCCGGCATCGTCACCATCTCACCATCGGCCGCAAACCCGAGCTTTTCATAGAACCGGTATGCCACTTCGCGTGCCGTACACCACACGAGCGCGGCCCCGCGTTCTTCCGCATGCCGCACGCACACCTGCACCAGCACGCGCCCGAAGCCCATGCCGCGCACGGCAGGGTCGACGGCCATTCCGCGAAGCCGCCACGCGGGCCGTGCCGGATCGTCGTCGCGCAACTCCTCGCAGAGCGACGCGACCGCCACGATGTTCGATCGGCCGTCGCGCACGCCGACATGCAGCGTCGTCGGCGCATGGTCGCCAGCCAGTTCGCAGGCGTTCAGGTCGCCGTTCAGCAGGATCGCTGCCCGGAGCGGGTGCGTCTGCGCGGCGTCGATCGACGCGATGGTGAACAGCGGGTCGCCTGAAGTCATCAACGTTCCTCGTGCAATCGGGCCGCGCGTTATCGAACGGCCTTGCGCCGCGCCATATACGCGAGATACGCAACGATCTGCTCGAGTTCCCGGTCGCTCAACTGGTCGGGCGGAAACGCCGGCATGACGCGGCCCGGCCAGTCGCGCACCGATGCCGGGTTGCGGATGTAGCGGCGCAGCGCGGCCGGCTGGAAGTAGTCGACCGGGTTCATCGGCGTGTTCAGGTCGGGGCCGGCATGGCTGCTGCCCGCGCCGTCGAGCCGGTGGCACGCGAGGCATTGCGTGACGAACAGGTGCTGCCCCGCGCGGGCCGGGTCGTCGGCAGGCAACGCGGCATCCACGGCAAGCGACGGCCAGCGCGCGAGCGGCGACGATTCGATCGTGATGCGCACGATCTGGTACGGCCACTGCTCGCCGCGCACCGACGCGGCGTCCGGCCCGAGCCACACCAGATAGAACGGCCCCGCGCTGACCTGCTTGCCGGGCAGCTTCGGCCACGGATGGGCCGGGTCCTCGATCGCGAGCCACGGAACGGCGCCGGCCGGCGCACGGCGGCGCACGAGGTCCAGCGGCAGTTGCGCGGCGAAGCCGTCGGCGGCGCGCGTTTCGAGCACGCCGTCGGCAGGCAGCGGCGTGTCGCCGAGCAGCGCGGCGAACGGCACCGCACGGAACGTCATCGGCCGGCCATACGCGATGTCGCGCGGCACACGGATGTCCGTCGCGTCGGGGCGTGCGAGCAGTGTCTGCCGGGTGAGGGGGCGGGCCGTGCCGTCGGTGTCGAGTTCGAGCGTGGACTGGGCCGACGCGCGTTGTCCGAACAGGCAAACCGTCAGCAGCACGAGCGAAAACCACTGGCGCTTCAGCATTCGTTCTCCGGGAAGGGGCGTTCCGGCGGCGGCAGGAGGCGGGCGCCGCGGCCGATGGAAGGAATCGGGCGACAGTCTATCCGGTACGCGCGGCGCTGGCGACTGCGGCGCGGGGCGGGTGACCGGTTCCGCGCGACGGTGTATCGTGCTTCGTCACGCACCGGTGCGGCGGGCCGCAACCGACGTCGGGCCGCGGGCCCGAGGATACCGTCGGCGCCGCGCGGCCGGGCGGCATTCAACGAGACCGGACAACACGCATGGACTCCCCGGCAGAGCGGGCGCTTGCCCATATCCGACGATCGTGGCCGCCAGCGCGGCAAGGCCACGCATTTCCCGTCACGCTCAACTTTCATCCGGACATGCCGTTCGACGGTATCGGCACGCTCGAGCGGATCGTCCTCGATGGCATCTACCGGTCCCAGTTCGAGACGGCGACGAGCAACGGCGGCCTCACCGCGTATCCCGGCGGCGATCGCTGGCTGTGGGAAAGCCGGATGTTCGGGCAGGCGTACGATGCCGCCGACCCCGCGCTGCGGCCGAAGTACGGCGCGCTGAACCATCTGGGCGATCCCGTCGGCGGGTCGCGCCGCTTCGGGTCCTGTCATTTGCGCCTGCATGGCGACGCGCATCGGCGCACGACCTTCTGTTACCCCGACAGCCATTACCGGCCCGAGCATTTCGCGATTCACGACTGCACGGCGCTGATCGCGCTCGCGGCCGAAAACCGCGCCGGCCTCGATCCGCTGCTCGACAACTACATCGAGGCGCAGGTGCATGGCTTGGTCAGTCTGGACGACGACGTCGACGCGATCGTGCTCGATCCGAGCTATCGCGATACGCCGGTCGAGGCCGCGGCGAGGCGGTCGGGCTGCCGGATCGAGTGGCACGACGGCTTCCGGCTGTCGCTCGACCGGCTGGCCGAGTGCGCGCAATTCCGCGGGCAGGCGGCCGCCGACGCGATCGAACGCATCGCCGTCGACCGCATCGTGACGCCGGCCGTGCTCGGCCGCGCGCGCGACGGCACACTCGACTATCAGACGGCCAAATGGGTGTGGCATTGCATGGCGCGGTTTGGACTGGAGCGCGCAAACGCGGACTGACCGCACTCATCCGGCATGCGCCGCGCGACACTTGCGCGTCGTCGCTTCAATGACTCGAACAAGGCACTGCGCTTTTCGGCATCGGCGTGTCATGCGCCGGCTCGAAATCGGCTTCGCGCGTGCCCGACGGCGTCAGCGACACGAAATGCATCGCGTTGCCGCGCGCCGGGAAACCGGCGATGCCCGTCATGCCCCACGGAATCGGCGAACGCTGCACGCCGCCGACCGCGATGTCCGCCGGCCCGAGTGCCAGCGTCAGCAGCCGCCCGTCGCGGATCGGCACGTACGCATGCGTGCCGGACACCCCGATGCCCGATTCGCGCACCGACGCCGGCAGGCAGTCGAGCGTCGCCGTGCGGCGGCCGTCCGGCGCGATCAGCATCGCGATGCCGCGATCGTCCGCCGTCGTCGTGACGACGATGAAGCGATCGATCTCCGGCACATACGCCGATGCGTAAACGTAGTACTGGATCGCGTCGTTCAGCGCCCCCAGCTTGTCGAGCTTCGCGGTGACCGGGTCGAACATCGCGTATTCGAGCGTCGCGTCCGTGCTGCCTTCGATGAACTTCTGCCACACGAGCAGCGCGGCATGCGGCGAGCCCGCGACCATGGGCCACCACTCACGGCGGTGCGGCGCGACCGCGACGTGGTTCAGCGCGCGCCCGGCCGCGTCGTAGGTCTTCACGTAGACGCCGTTGCCGGTGCCGAGGTTGTCGACGCCGCCGCCGTCGATCCAGTCGGCGGAATAGAACACGACGAAGCGGTCGGCAGCCGTGGCGACGTGCCCCGAGTGGCCGCCCGATTCGACGTCGTTCGGGTAGGGCTTGACCGGTTTCAGGTCGCGGCGGTACACGCCGTAGCGCTGGCTGACTTCCTGCGGCGCGTTCCAGCCGTCCTCGAACGTGACGAAGATGTCGCCGTGCGCGTTCTGCGCGATCGACACCGGTTCCTGCGCCTCGGGGCGGCTGATGAACGTATGGATGTGCAGCAGGTGCGACCCGCCGGGCAGCCATTCGCCGACGTACACGTCATGCGGCCAGTTGCCGTTGCGCATCGCGCCGCGCGGCACGATGCCCGAGCTGCTGAAGAACACCCAGCGCTTGCCGTTGCCGGCGTCGGCCACGCCGATGCCGTGCATGAAGCTGCGCGGATCGGCGCCCGGGTGGGGGGG